>NZ_JCAXET010000001.1:0-476868 GCF_059758525.1 Metabacillus sp. GQ13 | reverse complement strand
TATGAGGAAGGATGCATCGACAGATTCTTCTATAATTGTGAAGCTTGCAAAAGGGAAAGAAGTTAAGGTGTATTCTGAATCTGATGGTTGGGCTAAGGTGGAAGTATTTGGTCAAATTGGATATGTTAGCAGTCGATATCTAATCTCTACAAAACCAAGTAATAGTAGCAGTAACCCAACTTTACCTCAAACGACTATTACAAAGTATGTAGATGTTAGTACTAGCTCAGAATTGAATGTTAGAGATTCTGCGTCCATGAATGGCACAATTTTATCTACATTAGCAAAAGGTACAGAAGTAATTGTTTATTCAGAGTCAAATGGATGGTCGGAAATTAAAGTGAATGGAAAGGAAGGATATGTTAGTTCTAAGTATCTTTCGAATTCTTCATCAAATTCAGACGAAACGGATGATCAAGAACTAATAATAGAGATGAAGTTTGTAAATGTTAGTCTTGGATCAAGTTTAAATATGAGAAATAGTGCTTCAATGAATTCATCAATTATTGTTAAACTCCCACGTGGTAGTGAGATATCTGTTTATGAAGACTCCAACGGGTGGGCAAAAGTAAAAGCTTATGGAAAGATGGGGTATGTAAGTTCGGAATTTTTAGCAACTACTAAACCTAATGCTGGAACTGAAACAGAAAAAGACACTATTCCTGATAATAACTCAGGTGAAACAGAAAACAATGATGAAAAAACAATTTCAAAATTTGTAAATGTTATATATGGATCATCCTTAAATATGAGATCTGAAGCTTCTACTAAAGCATCAGTGTTAACTAAACTTTCTAGAAGTACAGTAGTAACTGTTCATTCTGAGGAGAACGATTGGGCAAGGGTGACAGCAAATGGTAAGACTGGTTATGTGAGTTCCCAGTATTTAACTACGACAGAACCATTTAATCCCAATACCTCAGTTGATGAATCGGATAAAACATCAGAGCATTATGATATTAGCTTGGATGATCTGACAGACATACAAATGACAGTGAATCCCCAGACGGATAAAAAATATAATACCTATATAAGAGAAGATGCGATAGAGTTAACTAGTTCGACAAGTGGAAGAGTTAAGGGGTCGACATGGAATGTTCGTGGAGGTGCTGGTCCATCTCATTGGGTAGTAGGAAAAGTAAATGGGGGAGCAAATCTACAAATCATTTCCAAAACATTGGGATCTGATGGATATAACTGGTATCAGATTAATTATGATAAATCTTGGGTGAATGCTAGTCCAGAAGATGTTAAGTATTATTTAAATCCTTCAAATCATTTGGATACGACGGTTGATTCGCTTCAATTTTTAAAATTATCTCAGCCTGCAAATCTTAATGCTGCTGAAGTGAATCAGCGCATTCTCTCAGGAAAGGGAATTTTGCAGGGCTTAGCTTCTGCTTTTATTTCTGCAGGAGAAACGTATAATGTTAATGAAATTTATTTAATATCCCATGCTTTATTAGAAACTGGTAATGGAGCCTCCCAGTTAGCTAGAGGGGTGCAAGTCAATGGGAAAACTGTTTATAATATGTATGGAATAGGTGCTTATGACGGCACAGCATTAGCTAGTGGAGCTCAATACGCATATAATGCAGGATGGTTTACACCAGAAGAGGCGATTATTGGAGGAGCGAAATTTATTGGCCAGGGCTACATTAGTGCAGGTCAAGATACCCTTTATAAAATGAGATGGAATCCTAGCTCTGCCGTAATAAATGGTTATGCTTCTCACCAATATGCGACAGATATTGGTTGGGCGAAAAAGCAAACAAATCAAATCTATAATTTATATAGTTTAATAGATTCTTATCAACTAGTTTTAGATGTTCCGTCATACAAGCAGTATTAAAATTAAAAATATTAATAAAAAGCATGCGATTACTTAATCGCATGCTTTTTTCATTGAGTAAAAGTATCTTACTACATAATAATCCGAAATTAGTAAAGAGTAACAAACTTTTAGAAACGAGCCTTAACAAAAAAACCATCGTTTTACTGAACGATGGTGTACAAATTTTGATTAAGTTACATTTTATCCTTTTCGTAAGCGGAAAACTAAATCCTCATTGGGTGTTACATACACAGTTTGTTGATTATCGTAAATAACATAGCCTGGCTTGGACCCGTTAGGCTTCTTTACATGGCGAATTGCAGTGAAATCTACGGGTACAGAACTTGAATTTTTGGCTTTGCTAAAATAGGCTGCGATGTTAGCTGCTTCTAAAATTGTTTCTTCAGAAGGAGTTTTGCTTCTTATAACAACGTGAGAACCTGGGATATCCTTCGTATGGAACCATACGTCATCACGTGCTGCAAATTTATTAGTTAAATATTCATTTTGTTTATTATTCTTTCCAACGACAATTTCTGTTCCATCACTTGAAATATAATGTTCTAACAATGGTTTGACTGGTTTTTTCTTTTTCGTCATTCGTGATTGTCTTTGTTTTAAATACCCACCCTCCATTAATTCTTCTCTTATTTCAATAATATCACGAGGTGATGCAGATTCAATTTGCTGTATTAAACCTTCAAAATAGTTAATTTCATTGGAGGCTAATGCAATTTGCTGTTGAACTACTTCAACCGAGTTTTTTGCTTTCTGGTATTTAGAGAAGTATTTTTGTGCATTTTCTGAAGGTGTTTTTTGAACATTTAAAGGAATGGTAATTGTTTCATTATCCTCTTTATAATAATTGATAACTTGGGCTGTTTTATCACCCTTTTTAATCGCAAATAAATTTGCCGTTAATAATTCACCAAATAGCTGAAACTGAGTTGCTTTTTCTGCTTGACTTAGGGTTGCTTCTAATTTTTTAATTTTATTTTCATTTTTCTTCTTTTCATTTATGATAAAACGTTCAAGATCATTTCCTTGTTGTTTTACGCGGTCTCTTTCAGATTTCCCATAATAATAGCGATCTAATAAATCAGATATTCTCGTAAAGGATTTTGTTTTATTATTTTCTAAATGCGTAAGGTTCAGCATATAGAAAAGCTCTTTGTTCTCTTTATAGAAGATTTTTGGCTCAATATTATTTGTCCTAAGCTCATTTATCATCGCTAAAAAGATAGCGGGTACCGTATTCCGGTTGACTAATCCAGCACGATGAATGACTTCTTTTGAAAAAAGTGGAGATACACCAGCAAACTGCTGAACTAGTTGTTGATCAAGTTTTCCAGAATTAAAGTCCAATTTTTTCAAAATTACTTCTTCGTCTGCATCCATTGGGTTTACTTTACCTTGCCCAGGAGGTAACACGTATTGTTGTCCGGGTAGGATCGTTCTATGACGATTCACAGCAGGAGATAAATGTTTCACACTATCTAAAATGAGATTGCGATCCTTATCGACAAGAATTATATTGCTATGCCTCCCCATAATCTCCACCATTAATCGTTTTTCTGTTAGATCACCAAGTTCATTTCTACTTTTAATATCTATGACTATAATTCTTTCCATATCAAGCTGTTGTATGTTTTCGATTACTCCACCCTCTAAATGCTTTCGTAAAAGCATACAAAACATAGGTGGCTCACTAGGATTTTCATAACTTTCATTGGTTAAATGGATTCTAGCATAACTTGGATGGGCAGAAAGAAACAATCGATGATTTTTCCCCCCAGCCCTTACTTGGAAGATTAGATCATATTTGTAAGGTTGGTGAATTTTTGTGATTTTTCCATTACTAATTGTTGTATTTAATTCTTTGGTAATTGCATATGTAAACAAACCATCGAATGACATGGCATAATCTCCTTCTGTACTACTTGCTGTTAAGTTTTCTAACTAATTATAGCATGTTTTTGGACGAGGCTGAATAAGTTGTCTTATATGATCCTTCCGATAGTGTGTTTTTTAGTAAGGTGAAATGGTACTAATACTGAGTTTCTTATGTTTGGATACTCCTATTTCAGTGAGGTGCAGGTAAGGGAAAGTAGTATTTAAGCAAGATATAGTTCGTATATCAGTCGTGAAAATTCTGTCTGTTTAAGGGGTGTGTAGGTGATTCATGAAATGGCATGAAATGAGATCAGAGGAAGTAATGAAATCAATCAATGTCGATGTTGACTCAGGATTAACAAGTAAGGAGGTAAAAAAGAGGGAACAAAAATGTGGGTTAAATGAATTAAAAGAGGCGGACAGACCTTCCGCGATTTTAGTGTTTTTAAATCAATTTAAAGATTTTATGGTTTTAGTGCTACTAGCTGCAACATTAATTTCAGGTTTATTAGGCGAATATATTGATGCCATTGCCATCATAGCAATTGTTATCGTAAATGGTGTTTTAGGTTATTTTCAAGAAAGAAAAGCGGAAAAATCCCTTGATGCATTAAAAGAGTTATCAGCTCCTCAAGTAATAGCTCTAAGAGATGGCAATTGGTCAAAAATTCTTTCGAAAGAATTAGTTCCAGGAGATATTGTGAAATTCACAAGTGGTGATCGAATTGGAGCAGATATGCGTTTAGTTGAAACAAAAAGTTTAGAAATTGAGGAATCTGCTCTAACGGGTGAATCATTACCTGTTCAAAAATGGACTCAACCAATTAAGGGACAAGAGGTCGGACTAGGTGATTTAACAAACATGGTCTTCATGGGAACTTTGGTAACAAGGGGTTCCGGGATTGGTATTGTTGTAGGAACAGGTATGAATACAGCAATGGGTCAAATCGCTGATCTCCTGCAAAATGCTGAAACAATGGAAACACCACTACAGCTTCGCTTAGAACAATTGGGTAAAATTTTAATTGTTGTTGCGCTTTTTCTTACAGTACTTGTGGTTGGTATAGGTGTCCTGCAAGGCCATGACCTCTATAATATGTTTTTAGCAGGAGTATCATTGGCGGTTGCAGCAATTCCTGAAGGTTTGCCAGCTATTGTTACTGTGGCTTTATCGCTTGGTGTGCAAAGAATGATAAAACAAAAATCGATTGTACGGAAGTTACCAGCCGTTGAAACATTAGGGTGTGCTTCTGTAATTTGTTCAGATAAAACTGGAACATTGACGCAAAATAAAATGACAGTCACACATGTTTGGTCTGGTGATAAATTATGGAGTGTAACTGGTACCGGTTATCATCCGCATGGTGAGTTTATGGACGATGATAGAGAAACTGATGTAGCTAAAACCAAAACGCTTAAGCAAATTCTAACATTTGGTTCATTATGCAATAGTGCTACAATTGTAGATAAGGATGGACAATTTCATCTTGATGGTGATCCAACTGAAGGTGCATTATTAGTTGCTGCTATGAAAGCTGGTCTTAGAAAAGACGGATTACTTAGAAGTTTCGAAGTTATTGAAGAGTTTCCGTTTGATTCTACACGTAAGATGATGAGTGTGGTCGTAAAGGATAAAACAGGAAATCGTTTTGTTGTTACCAAGGGTGCACCAGATGTATTGCTTAGCCTTTCGAAAAAGATATTATGGAATGAAAAACAAGAAGATTTAACTGGTGATTTTGATTCGAAAGTGAATATTGCAGTTGAATCACTTGCTTCACAGGCTCTTAGAACAATAGCTATTGCATTCAAGCCCTTAACAGGAACAGAAAACATAAATACATGCTTTGAGGCAGAAAAAGATTTAGTTTTCATTGGATTACAAGGGATGATTGATCCACCTCGACCAGAAGTAAAACAAGCTGTAAAAGAATGTCGTGATGCCGGTATTAAAACTGTAATGATTACCGGGGATCATGTCATAACTGCAAAAGCAATTGCCAAGCAATTAAATATTTTACCAACGAATGGAAGAGTATTAGAAGGAAAAGACTTATCTGCGTTATCTTTGGATGAATTAGAAGCCATTGTTGACGATGTATATGTATTTGCAAGAGTTTCTCCAGAGCACAAACTCAAAATTGTTAAGGCATTACAAAACAGAGGACATATTGTTGCAATGACAGGTGATGGCGTTAATGACGCACCTGCTATAAAAGCTGCTGACATTGGTATTTCAATGGGAATCACAGGTACTGATGTGGCCAAGGAAGCTTCATCACTTATTTTATTGGATGATAATTTTGCAACTATTAAATCAGCTATTAAAGAAGGTAGAAATATATATGAAAATATTCGTAAATTCATTCGTTACCTTCTTGCTTCTAATGTAGGTGAGATACTCGTCATGCTTTTTGCAATGATCTTAGGATTGCCTTTACCACTTGTACCAATTCAAATCCTTTGGGTGAATTTAGTTACAGATGGTTTGCCGGCAATGGCACTTGGTTTAGATCAACCTGAAGGTGATTTAATGAAGCGGAAACCGCGGCATCCTAAAGAAGGTGTCTTTGCGAGGAGCTTGGGGTGGAAGGTCATATCGCGAGGGTTCTTAATTGGAATAGTTACGTTAGCTGCATTCATGATCGTGTATGGTCGAAATCCGGACGATCTTGCTTATGCCCAAACAATCGCTTTTGCTACCTTAGTAATGGCACAACTTATTCATGTATTTGATTGTCGCAGTGAAAAGTCTATATTCGAACGGAATCCGTTTGAAAATTTATATTTACTCGGTGCAGTCATTTCGTCAATCTTATTGTTACTTGTCGTCATTTATTATCCACCATTGCAACCGATCTTCCATACGATACCAATCTTACTAAGAGACTGGCTATTAATATTAGGATTATCTGCAATTCCAACTTTTTTACTTGCGGGCTCACTTTTAACAAGAAAATCAGCAAAACATATGGTATAATCCAAAAGGGGGTGACCCGAAAAGTCATCCCCTTTATTTGTTAGCAAATCAATACATAATTAATGGCTGTTTTCACAAAGATTGTTGTTATCCGTACAAAGTACTGATGTACACGTTTTATGTATATCTTCGTGCTCTTTTCGCTAAATTACTCTGATAACCCTTCTGGAGATCGCTTCAATTTAGATCATAAATTCGTACTAGAGCAACAAATTTTTAGAAAAGAGCCTAATTAATGAAAGAAGGGTTCATGCCTTAGCTTATAAGCAAGACATCTATTAATAGAAAATATTTCGCTGAAGAAAATGACACAAAACAATGTAGCATGAAAGAGATGTGAACATTAATGGTTGTTAGTATGACTGGATTTGGTCGTGCAAGTGGGCAAATTCATTCTTGTTTTGTTACCGTCGAAATGAAGTCAGTAAACCATAGGTTTTTGGATATAAGTCTAAAAATGCCAAAACAGTTCTTGAATATTGAAGATAAAATAAAAAAAAGTATTGCTCAAGTTGTTAGTAGAGGACGGATTGAAGTTTACATTAATTTAGAAGGTGACTCAGTTGCTGGGAAATCTGTTCAAATAGATTGGGACTTATTATCACAATACGTTGATTCACTTCATCAGATGAAAGAGCGCTTCTCTCTAACAGATGAAATTACCCTTAATCAAATAATTGCATTAGGAGAAGGAATTAACATTCGGGAAGAATCCATTGTTACTGATGATTTTGAAGGAGAACTTTTACATATTATTGATACTGCTGTATTGCAATTGTTGAACATGAGAAAGGCAGAGGGTATTCAATTAGCAAGGGATTTAAACCAGGGACTTGAAAAAATGACGAATACAGTGATAGAGCTAAGGAAATCTGCACCGCATGTTATTGATCAATATCGCCAGCGAATTGAAAAAAAGGTAGCAGAATTTGTATCTGGTCAGATTGATGAGAATCGAATATTGACTGAAGTTGCATTGTTTGCGGATCGGGTAGATATTTCTGAAGAATTAACAAGACTACAAAGTCATATTCATCAATTTAAGAATGCGTTAAATGCATTAGATCCAGTTGGACGAAAGTTAGATTTTCTAGTACAAGAGTTAAATCGGGAAACAAACACGATTGGTTCGAAAGCAAATGATAAAAATATCGCAGAAAATGTTGTGGAATTAAAAAGTTTTATTGAAAAATTAAAGGAACAAGTCCAAAATATTGAATAGGGTATCATACTATTGATTATAAAAGGGCTTGGAAGGCAAAAATAGTGGTGTCTTACTAGGGGGAACATATATGAGCATTAAACTAATCAATATCGGTTTTGGCAACATTGTTTCAGCAAACAGGATCATTTCTATAGTCAGCCCTGAATCAGCTCCAATCAAGAGAACGATTCAAGATGCAAGAGACAGAGGCATGCTAGTAGATGCTACATACGGCCGTCGGACAAGAGCAGTTGTCATTATGGATAGTGATCATATCATCCTATCTGCAGTACAACCTGAAACAGTGGCTCAAAGGCTATCAAATAAAGAAGATCTTTCAGATGAAGGGTAGGGATTACGAGCATTGATTAAAGAAAGAGGATTATTAATCGTCCTATCAGGTCCGTCTGGAGTAGGAAAAGGAACGGTTAGAAAAGAGTTGTTTTCGCAAAAAGACACAGCATTTGAATATTCAATATCAATGACAACTAGAAACCCACGAGAAGGTGAAATAGACGGGATTGATTATTTCTTTAAATCAAAACAGGAATTTGAAGACTTGATTGCACAAAATAAACTTCTCGAGTGGGCTGAATATGTAGGTAATTATTATGGTACTCCAGTTGATTATGTGGAAAAAACATTAAGCGAAGGTAAAGATGTTTTTCTCGAAATCGAAGTGCAAGGGGCTCTTCAAGTACGTAATACGTTCCCAGAAGGTTTATTCATTTTTTTAAGTCCGCCTAGTTTAAATGAGCTAAAAAACAGAATTGTAACAAGAGGTACAGAAACAGAGGAATTAATCAATAATCGTATGAAAATTGCGAAAGAAGAAATAATTATGATGGATGCCTATGATTACGTTGTTGAAAATGATAATGTACTGCTAGCTTGTGACCGTATTAAGGCTATAGTTACAGCAGAGCATTGCAGACGTGAACGAGTAGCACCGCGCTATAAAAAAATTCTGGAGGTTGAATAAATATGTTATATCCATCTATTGATGTCTTAATGAATAAGCTAGATTCAAAATATACACTTGTAACTGTTTCTGCAAAACGTGCTCGAGAGATGCAAGAAGAAAATGATCAACAGATTGTTAAGCCAGTATCGTTTAAATACGTAGGAAAAGCTTTGGAAGAAATTGATTCCGGTCTTCTTGATTACGAAAGACCAGAAAAATAAACCTGTATAACAACCTAGCTACTAGGTTGTTATTTTTTTCTTACTTACTTCTACAATGAGTTTTACCTTTTAATAAGACTGCAAAAGGGCGTGTAGGCTTGTCTTAATGATATAATATAAAATATAAGACATATTAAAGTAGGTGTAACTTATGATATCTGGAAAAAAAATATTATTATGTGTAAGTGGTGGAATAGCAGTATATAAGGCTGTAGCTTTAACTAGTAAATTGGTACAAGCTGGAGCAGAAGTGAAGGTAATTATGACTGATTCTGCTATGGAATTTGTTTCACCTCTATCCTTTCAAGCCCTCTCCCGAAATGATGTTTACTTTCATACGTTTGATGAGAAGAATTCAGCAGTGATTGCACATATAGATTTAGCTGATTGGGCTGATTTGGTTCTTATTGCTCCGGCTACAGCAAACATTATCGGAAAGATTGCTAACGGAATTGCTGATAATATGCTTACAACAACGATTCTAGCAACAACAGCACAGGTATGGATTGCCCCTGCAATGAATGTACATATGTATGATCATCCTGCGGTTAAAAAAAATATCCAAACACTTTACGATTATGGATATCAATTTATTGAACCGAGTGAAGGCTTTTTAGCATGTGGATATGTAGGTAGAGGAAGATTAGAAGAGCCAGAAAAAATTGTAACTCTCCTGCAAAAACACTTTGATAGATTAGAAACTGGGATGCCGCTTAATCACGTCAAAATGTTAATTACTGCTGGTGCTACACGTGAAAAAATAGATCCTGTTCGATATTTAACAAATCACTCGACAGGGAAGATGGGCTATGCAATAGCAGAAGAGGCAGAAAAACTGGGAGCTAATGTTACGCTTATAACTGGACCAACAACACTTACACCACCTGAAAATATTACGACTATTTATATAGAATCAGCACAGGAGATGTATGAAAGGGTAATCGAGTTATATCCTAAGGTAGATGTTGTGATTAAGACCGCTGCTGTAGCTGATTATCGACCGTCCAACACTTATCAACAAAAGCTAAAAAAACAGGACGGTGCATTTCATATTGAAATGGAGAGAACAAAAGATATTTTAGGAGAATTAGGAACATTAAAAAAGAATCAATTACTAGTTGGATTTGCAGCGGAAACTGAAAATGTAGACGAATACGCACAAAATAAGCTTTTGAAAAAGAATTTAGATTTAATTGTTGCCAATAATATAACTTCAAGTGGAGCGGGATTTGGTACAGATACAAATATCGTGACCATATTTGACCGTAATCATGAAAAAGTAGAGTTACCGATCATGACAAAGCATGATGTTGCAAAAAAGCTCTTAGAAAAAGTTTATTTATTATTAAAGGAGCAAGGGTAATGAGATTTGCAAGTGTAATTGTGGATGTCCCAGCCATGCAGACAGATCGTGCATTCGACTATAAGATTCCAGATGAATGGAATAACTTAGTGGTTCCTGGTATGAGAGTTATTGTACCTTTTGGTCCTAGAAAAATTCAGGGCTTTGTTATTGAAGTTAAGGAACATTCTGAGGTTAAACGATTAAAGGCTATATCGGAATTATTAGATTTGACACCTTGTTTAACTGATGAACTATTGCAATTAGGTCATTGGTTAACGGAAAAAACACTATGTTTTAAAATATCAGCATTTCAAGCCATGCTACCTTCAGCTATGAAGGCAAAATATGATAAATTACTTGTTCTAATAACAGATTCACTAGAACAATTATCAGAAGATGTTCAATCATTTTTTCAAAAAAGGCATCAAATTGATTTAAAAGAGATTGGCGAATCTATTTCACTTCGAGTCATCCAAAAGGAAATAGAGCAAGGTCATCTTGAAATCATTTATAAAGTAAAACAAAAAACGAACAAAAAAACCATAAAACTAATAAAGCGGATTGCATCTTTTGAAAAATTAGCAGAACTGATTGATGAGATGCCTACTAATGCAAAAAAACAGATAGAGATTATTAGCTATTTTATTTCTAAACAATTAAGTGAAATACCATTACAGAATTTGTTAGTTGAAGCTAATACATCTGATCATTCTGTTAAGGCGTTGGTGGCAAAGGGGATTTTAAGTGAGGAATTGAAAGAGGTTTATCGTGATCCCTACCAAGACAGAAATTTTAAAAAAACAACACCGTTAACATTGAATGATGAGCAGCAACATGCAATAACACCAATTTTATCTTCCGTTAAAGAAAACAATCATGATGTATTTCTTATGTATGGAGTAACCGGTAGTGGAAAAACAGAGGTGTATTTACAGTCTATACAGGAAGTACTTAATAATGGGAAGGAAGCCATTGTCCTTGTTCCGGAGATCTCACTAACTCCCCAAATGGTTCATCGTTTTAAAGGCCGCTTTGGATCTAAAGTGGCTGTCCTACATAGTGGACTTTCAACAGGTGAAAAATATGATGAATGGCGGAAAATACAACGAAAAGAGGTACAGCTCGTCGTAGGAGCACGATCTGCAATTTTTGCTCCATTTGAAAATCTCGGTATGATAATTATTGATGAAGAGCATGAATCAAGTTATAAACAAGAGGAAAATCCCCGTTATCATGCACGTGATGTTGCAATATATCGAGCGAAGCTTCATAGATGTCCGGTAGTGTTAGGTAGTGCAACACCAACTCTAGAATCATTCGCACGATCTCAAAAAGGAGTATATAAGCTACTAACCTTAAAGGAACGTGTTAACAAAAGATCAATGCCCAGCGTTGAGATAATCGACATGAGGGAAGAACTCAGAAATGGTAATCGAACGATGTTTTCTACCACCTTACTTGAGAAATTAACAGAAAGACTTGAAAAAGGAGAACAAACGGTACTCTTTCTAAATAAAAGAGGATATTCTTCATTTGTCATGTGTAGAGATTGCGGTTATGTCATTCAGTGCCCTCATTGTGATATTTCACTAACCTATCACCGCCATGGTCAACAACTTAAATGCCATTATTGCGGTCATGAGGAGAACATGCCTAATGTCTGTCCGGAATGTCAAAGTGATCATATTCGTTTTTTTGGTACAGGTACGCAAAAGGTGGAAGAGGAATTAGTAAAGGTCATCCCAGAAGCTCGGATTATCCGAATGGATGTAGATACAACGGGTAGAAAAGGTGCACATGAGAAATTACTGACCAAGTTTGGAAATAAAGAGGCTGACATCTTACTAGGAACACAAATGATAGCAAAAGGTCTTGATTTTCCAGATGTCACACTAGTTGGTGTATTAACAGCAGACACGATGCTTCATTTACCTGACTTTCGTGCATCTGAAAAAACGTTTCAACTACTAACACAGGTTAGTGGGAGAGCAGGTAGGCATGAGCTTCCTGGGGAGGTCATTATTCAAACCTATACACCAGAGCATTATAGTATTCAACTTGCAAGTCAATATGATTATGGTTCATTTTACGACCAAGAGATGTCTCTTCGAAAAAGCCATGCTTATCCTCCTTATTATTATATAGCACTTTTAACTGTTTCCCACCCAGAATTAACGAAGGTTGTTACAGTTACGGAGAAGATCGTCAAGTTCCTGAGACGAAATATTTCTAATGAGACAAGGATCCTTGGACCTGTAGCATCACCAATTCCAAGGATCAAAGATAGATATCGATATCAATGCATGGTAAAATACAAGCGGGAAAAGAACTTACATGAAACGTTACGAAAAATCATTGAACACTTTCAGCAAGAGATGAGTTCAGATGATTTAATGATATCAATCGATTTAAGTCCTAATACAATGATGTGAAATATAATCGCAATGATGGTTGTCTTTCGTAATAAGCGCTTCTAAAGGATAAGCCTATCTTAGTGCTCTTTTCGCTTAATTACTTTGCTATATTCTTTAAAAGCTTTAATTTCTATTGGAATTTAAAAGTCCATTTTTTCAGGACTAGAGCAACAATTTTAAAAAAGGGTCTAATTGAAAGTTTAGGTAATAAAGAGAGTATTTGTTTGGAGGGATATATTTGGCTGTTAAACCAATTGTTTTGTTTCCAGAAGCTGTTTTAGAAACCCCTTGTGAAAAGGTGATAGTTTTTGATCGTAAGCTAACAAAACTAGTAGCAGATATGTATGATACGATGATTGAAAATGATGGTGTGGGATTAGCGGCACCACAAATTGGTATTACTCAGCAAATTGCAATTGTTGATATTGACGACGAGCACGGAACAATTGAATTAATTAATCCGGAAATTATCGATAAGCGTGGAAAACAAACTGGTCCCGAGGGTTGTTTGAGTTTTCCTGGTTTGTACGGTGAGGTAACAAGGGACAATTATGTAAAAGTTCGTACGTTCACAAGTAAGGGAAAGCAAAAAGTTATAGAAGCGGAAGGATTTCTTGCGCGAGCAATCCAACATGAAATGGACCATTTAAATGGTGTGTTATTTACTTCTAAGGTAGAAAAATACTTAGATGAGAAAGATTTAGAAAGTACGGAAGGATGACTTGAATGACAAAAATCGTATTTATGGGAACACCTGACTTTTCAGTACCGATATTACAAAATCTTGTAAAAGAGGGATATAACATTGTAGGAGTGGTAACTCAACCAGATCGTCCAAAGGGTCGAAAAAAAACATTAACTCCTCCCCCAGTAAAAGTTGAAGCTGAAAAGCACAATATTCCAGTGTTACAACCAGAGAAGATTCGTCATGAGGTGGATGATGTACTTGCCTTGCAACCTGATTTAATTGTTACAGCTGCATTTGGACAAATCTTACCAAATGAACTACTTGAAGCACCAAAATATGGCTGTATAAATGTTCATGCCTCTCTATTACCTGAACTACGAGGTGGTGCACCAATTCATTATTCTATTCTAAAAGGGAAGGATAAGACTGGTATCACGATTATGTATATGGCTGAAAAACTTGATGCTGGTGACATCCTCACACAAGTTATGGTTAAAATTGAAGAACGTGATACAGTAGGTACACTTCACGATAAGCTTAGTGATGCAGGTGTGAAGTTACTATCCGAGACTATCCCACAATTAGTAGCAGGGAAGCTTGAACCTAAGAAGCAAGATGATTCGAAAGCAACGTTTGCCTCCAATATAAAACGAGAGCAAGAAAAGATTGATTGGTCAAAAAGCGGGGAAGAAATCTATAACCAAATAAGAGGACTTAATCCTTGGCCAGTTGCATTTACTAATTTTGAGGATCAACTATTAAAATTATGGTGGGGCGAGAAGTTGCCGGTTGAAAATAGCTTAACTCCAGGGACAATTATTGGAATTGACCAAGATGGATTTGTTGTTGCAACTGGAAATAATACAGCCATAAAAATAACCGAGCTCCAACCATCAGGCAAAAAGAAAATGAGCGGAGAAGACTTTTTAAGAGGTGCAACACTATCTGTTGGAGACAAGTTAGGCGATGATGATGAAAAAACAAACTAATGTACGAAACGTAGCAGTTGAAATATTACTGCAAATAGAAAAGAATCAAGCATACAGTAATTTACTTTTGAATTCTAGTATTAAGAAACATAAAGTAAATGATAAGGATATCGGCTTACTAACAGAGTTAGTATACGGAACACTTCAAAGAAGACAAACGCTGGATTATATTTTAACGAGCTATTTAAAAAAGCAAAAGAAAATAGAAGCTTGGGTAAGGATCTTACTACGAATTTCGATTTACCAAATGGTTTATCTTGATCGTATTCCAGAACGAGCCGTTTTATATGAAGCAGTAGAGATTGCAAAAACTCGAGGGCATAAAGGTATTGCTTCGTTTGTTAATGGAGTGCTAAGGTCCTTCCAAAGAGATGGGATACCTAATTATGATTCAATTACTGATCCGATTGAACTATTAGCTATTAAAACCAGTCATCCAAATTGGTTGGTGGAAAAATGGGTAAATCAATTTGGATATGAGGAAACTGAAAAAATGTGTGAAGCTAATTTAATACCGCCTTCACAAACAGCAAGAGTTAATCAAATAAAAACAACTGTGGATGATCTTTATCTTGACTTAACCGATAAAGGAATTATGGTGGAGCGTGGTGATTTATCAGAGGATGCTATTAAAGGAATGAAAGGCAATCTTGCTTTAACAGATGCATTTAAAGATGGTTACCTATCCATACAGGATGAAAGCTCTATGCTTGTTGCAAAAATTCTTAATCCGCAAGAGGGAGAAAAAATATTAGACGCATGTGCTGCACCTGGTGGGAAATCCACACATATCGCTGAACGAATGAAAGGAACCGGAACTGTTCATTCTATAGACCTACATGAACATAAGGTAAGGCTAATTCAACAACAAGCAGATCGATTAGAATTAAAAAATATATCTCCTCAAGCCTTAGACAGTAGGCTAGCAGGTGAGCACTTTGAAAATGAAAGTTTTGATCGGATTTTAGTTGATGCACCTTGCTCAGGTTTTGGGGTTATTCGTAGAAAACCTGATATTAAATATACAAAAACACAAGAAGATATTTTAAAGTTAGCAGACCTACAAAATAAAATTTTACAAGCAGTTGCCCCTTTATTAAAAAGGAATGGTGTGTTAGTTTATAGTACATGCACAATTGACCATGAAGAAAATAGCGATGTTATTCAATTGTTTTTAAAAGACCACCCTGAGTTTGAGCGAGAGGAATCTTTAAAAGATTTATTACCAGAAAAACTTAATCCTTATATTAAAAATGGTGAGATTCAATTGTTACCACATTACTTTGGGACAGATGGTTTTTATATAGCATGTTTAAGAAAGAAGGGTTAAAATTGGAAAAGATAAAAGCAACTAGAACAAAACAGGACAACAATGAACAGAAGAACAATCCCTCCATCTACTCATTAGAATTACATGAATTAGAAGAATGGTTAGTGGAACATGATGAAAAAGGATTTAGAGCAAATCAAATCTTTGAATGGCTATATACACAAAGAGCAACTAGCTTTGAAGATATGTCTAACTTATCAAAAAGCTTAAGAGCACTATTGGATGAAAATTTCACTTTGACAACGCTCAATACACTTATCCAACAAACGTCAAAAGATGGAACCATTAAATTTCTCTTTGAACTTCATGATGGTTATTCAATCGAAACTGTTTTAATGAGACATGAATATGGCAATTCTGTATGTGTAACGACTCAGGTTGGTTGTCGAATTGGATGTACGTTTTGTGCATCAACATTAGGTGGTCTAAAACGTAATCTTGAAGCAGGAGAGATCGTTGCTCAAGTTGTAAAAGTTCAACAAGCTCTTGATGAATTAGATGAACGAGTGAGCCATGTCGTTATTATGGGTATAGGTGAGCCGTTTGATAATTATGATGAGATGATGTCTTTCTTAAAGATAATTAATCATGATAAAGGCTTAAACATTGGTGCGAGACATATTACTGTATCAACAAGTGGTATCATACCAAAGATCTATAAATTTGCTGATGAAAAGCTACAAATAAATTTTGCGATCTCATTACATGCTCCAAATACTGAACTACGTTCAAAACTAATGCCTATTAATAAAGCATATAAGCTCCCAGATTTAATGGAAGCAATAAAATACTATGTAAATAAAACAGGAAGACGTATAAGCTTTGAATATGGACTATTTGGTGGTGAAAACGATCAAGTAGAACATGCTGATGAATTAGCTCGCTTGGTTAAAGGTATAAAGTGCCACATTAACTTAATCCCAGTTAACTATGTCCCTGAAAGAGACTATGTTCGTACACCAAAAGAACAAATCAAAATATTTGAAGATACGTTAAAGAAACATGGTGTAAATGTGACAACTAGAAGAGAGCAAGGACATGATATTGATGCAGCATGTGGACAACTTCGAGCTAAGGAGCGTAAAGAGGAGACGAGGTGACCAAGGTGGAGACTTTCTATTTATCGGATAGGGGAAAGGTAAGACAACATAATGAAGATTGTGTTGGAGTATTTGAAAATGAATCTGGTGTCTT
This sequence comes from Metabacillus sp. GQ13, assembly GCF_059758525.1. NCBI lineage: Bacteria > Bacillati > Bacillota > Bacilli > Caryophanales > Bacillaceae > Metabacillus > Metabacillus sp. GQ13. The sequence continues at coordinate 459,812 of NZ_JCAXET010000001.1, read as the reverse complement.
GGCAATTGTTGCAGATGGTATGGGTGGTCATCTGGCAGGTGATGTTGCTAGTAAAATGGCGATCTCTACTTTCGAAACATTATGGCAGCAAGTGAAAAGTATTGTTGGCCCAAAAGATGCCGAAGATTGGTTTAGAGAAAAGGTTGTTGAAGTAAACAATTCAGTTTATGAGCATTCATTATCTAATCCAGAGTGCCAAGGTATGGGAACTACAATTGTAGGAGCTATAATTACACCAAGCTTTGCTACGATAGGTCATATAGGCGATAGTCGCTGTTATTTATTAAATAACAGTGGCTATAACCAAATTACTGAAGATCATTCTCTCGTTAATGAACTAGTACGTTCAGGTCAAATATCCAAGGAAGATGCAGAGCATCATCCCCGCAAAAATGTTCTTTTACGAGCGTTGGGCACAGAACAAACTGTTGATATAGATCTGTCAACAATTGAAATAGATGACAATGATATTCTATTATTATGTTCTGATGGATTATCAAACAAAGTAACAAATGATGATATGCAGGCTAAACTTGTTAACGAACTTCTGCCACTGGATGACATAGCTACATCACTTGTACAGCTAGCAAATGAGAATGGTGGAGAAGATAATATCTCATTGGTGATCATTAGAAAAACGGCAAATCATGAATTAGGTGAAAAGCCGTGTTAGTAGGAAAACGAATTAGTGGTCGTTACAAGATACTAGAAGTTATTGGCGGGGGCGGAATGGCAAATGTGTATTTAGCCCGAGACATGATTCTAGAAAGAGAAGTCGCGATGAAGGTTTTACGCTTTGACTTTTCTAACGATGACGAATTTATTAAGAGATTTGGAAGAGAAGCTCAATCAGCTACAAGCTTAGCTCATCCGAATATCGTAAGTATTTACGATGTTGGGGAAGAGAAGGGCGTTTATTATATAGTGATGGAATATGTTGAAGGTCAAACCTTAAAACAATACATACAACAATTTGCACCTGTTAATCCAAGAAAAGCAGTTCATATAATGGTGCAAATTATGGCGGCTATTCAACATGCACATGATAATCAAATCATTCACCGAGACATTAAACCACATAACATTCTTATTGATCATCATGGAAATGTAAAAGTAACGGACTTTGGAATTGCTATGGCGTTAAGTGCAACATCAATAACCCAAACAAATTCAGTATTGGGTTCTGTCCATTATTTGTCACCAGAGCAAGCTCGAGGTGGTCTAGCGAATAAGAAATCTGATATCTATTCATTAGGTATCGTACTATTTGAGCTATTAACGGGGAGATTGCCATTTGACGGGGAGTCGGCCATTTCAATTGCACTAAAACATTTGCAATCTGAAACACCTTCCGCAAAAAGATGGAATCCAGATATCCCACAAAGTTTGGAAAATATTATCTTAAAGTCAACCGCTAAGGATCCCTTCCATCGTTATAATTCAGCAGAAGAGATGGAGGAAGATCTAGAATCAGCTTTTGATGTAAACAGGTTAACAGAATCACGCTTCTCAATACCAGAAGATGTTGATGCCACCAAAGCCATCCCAATTATTACAAATGAAAGCATTGCGTCACATAAAATAGATGATACGATTGTTCGAGCACCTGTAAATAATCCAGATACAGCACCTTTTGACAAAAAAGCCAAAAAGAAGAGTAAGAAAGAAAAGAAGGGAAAACGAAGAAAGAGCAAGGTAGCACTCATTATTTTCATCACCTTCTTTATTTTGGCCATAGCTGGAGCTGCCGCGTTTTTTATCGTACCTACATTGCTTTTACCTAAAGATGTTAAAGTACCTGATGTTGCCGGTGAAACCTACGAAGATGCTTCAAATATCCTGAAAGAACAAGGATTTGAAGTAAGTGAACCAATCCTTCAATCAGATGAAGAGATGGAAGAGGGTAATGTGATCAAAACCGATCCATCTGCTAATGACATTACAAAAGAGGGTGCAACAATTACAGTTTATGAAAGTTCAGGAAAAGCAAAAGTAATGCTAGATGATTATGTAGGTAAAAAAATAGATCGAGTTAAATCAATACTTGAAATGAAAGGCTTTAAAGATATCGAAATTGAGGAAAAGCCAGATGAGAAAGAACCAGCAGGAAACATATTAACACAATTTCCAGAAGTAGGGGAAGAGATCATACCTTCAGTAGATTCAATAAAATTCACTGTAAGTTCTGGTCCCACACTTGTAAGTATTGATAATTTAGAAGGGAAAACTAAGGATGAGGTGGATATATACATAAGTGAAAATGGATTTTCATCCATTGATTCTGAGGAGTATTCAACAGATATACCCGTAGGGAAAGTTATTTCTCAAAAACCTGAACCAGGAAAAAATGTCGATCCCAAGGTTACTACTTTAGAGCTAGTATACTCACTAGGTCCGGAAAAGGAACCAAACAAAACAGTATCAAGGAAAATTGATATACCCTATCAGCCAGAAGTAGAAGGGGAAGAACAAGAAGTCGAAATTTTAGTAGGTGACGCAAAACATTCTATTTCTGAGCCTTATGATACTTTTAAAATAACAAGTCCAGAAGTTAGAACAATTGAATTCACAATAGAATCAGGTCAAGAAGCATTTTACCAAATCCTTGTTGATAAACAAGTTGTAGCTATGGATAAAATACCTTACCCAATTGAATAAACAACAGAAATAGATCATTTTAGTGAAGAGGGTTTAATTATCTATTAATCGAGTATCATAATAATCCAATAATCTTAAATGCTATTTGGTTTATTTTTACGGCTCTTTTCTAAAAGTTTGTTGCTCTAGGACTAATAAAAATCGGCTTTTGGATTTTTATGATGTAAATTCAAGCAATCTCCAGAGGGGTATCAGAGTCATTGAGCGAAAAGAGCACGGTGATAAGCTTAAAACGTGTACATGTGTACTTTGTATGGAAAGCAACAATCTTTGCGAAAACAGCCTTGCGAAAACAGCCATTTTTAATATATTCACCAAAAGATCATTCCCTATAGGTATCGAAGTTCTTTCCGAAGAACACGATAAATTTATGAAGCGAAAATTAGGAGGTTTTTTATGCCACAAGGGAAAATTGTGAAAGCTCTTAGTGGTTTTTACTATGTGCAAGATCAACAGAGACTAGTTCAATGCAGAGGTAGAGGGATTTTTAGAAAAAACAAAATTACACCACTAGTTGGTGATGAGGTTGTATACCAAGCAGATAACGATCAAGAAGGCTATATTCTTGAAGTGTTCGATCGGAAAAATGAACTAGTAAGACCGCAAATATGCAATGTTGACCAAGCAATATTAGTGTTTTCAGCAGTAGAGCCAGATTTTAGTCCGACCCTTCTTGACCGTTTCTTGGTGCTAATTGAAGCTAATGATATTACACCGCTTATTGTTATTAGTAAGACAGATTTAATAAAAAATGATAAGACAAAAGAGAAGGTATATTCATTCATGAAGGATTACCAGCGTGCAGGTTATAGCGTTATTTTAACCTCTACTGTCGAATCTTCTGTCGAGCATGATCTTCAACCATATTTAGATCAAAAAATTTCAGTATTTGCCGGACAATCTGGCGTCGGGAAATCATCCTTATTAAATGTGTTACGACCAGACCTCCACATAAAAACGGATGATATATCTACACATTTAGGTCGTGGTAAGCACACAACTAGGCATGTAGAGCTTATTGCCGTTGGGTCAGGATTTGTTGCGGATACTCCAGGATTTAGTTCGTTAGATTTTACAGGAATAGATGTTGAAGATCTTACCTACTGTTTCCCAGAAATGAAAGAGAGAAGTGGTGAATGTAAATTCCGGGGATGTACACATGTAAAAGAACCGAAATGTGCAATCAAGCAAGCTGTTGAAAATGGGGATATTCCAAAATATAGATATGAACACTATTTAACATTTATTGATGAAATAAAAGACAGAAAGCCGAGGTATTAATATGATTAAAATTGCTCCATCTATTCTTTCGGCAAACTTTGCAAAATTGGGTCAGGAGATCAAAGATGTAGAAAACGGGGGTGCAGATTACATACACATTGATGTTATGGACGGTCACTTCGTACCTAATATCACAATTGGACCTTTAATTGTAGAAGCGGTAAGACCGATTACGAAGCTCCCTTTAGATGTTCATTTGATGATTGAAGAACCTGATAATTATATTGATGATTTTGTAAGCGCAGGCGCAGATATCATAACTGTACATGTTGAAGCATGTAGACATCTTCACCGAACAATCCAGTTAATTAAATCAAAAGGAATTAAAGCAGGTGTGGTATTAAACCCACACACACCTATTGAATCCATTCAACATGTTTTAGAGGATCTTGATATGGTCTTATTAATGACAGTTAACCCTGGATTTGGTGGACAAGCTTTTATCCCACAGGTTTTATCTAAAATCAAACAACTCGCAATGTTAATTAAAGAAAAGCAACTACCTATCGAGATTGAAGTAGATGGTGGAGTAAATGAGGTAACTGCTAAACTATGTGTTGAAGCAGGTGCGACAGTTCTTGTAGCAGGATCGGCGATATATAATAAGGAAGATCGCCATCAAGCAATACAAAGTTTGAAGCAGGCTATACGTTCTTATGATCTATAGATTTTAAAATCAAAGCTCTGGCGCATTTAGGTGTCAGACTTTTTTTCATATTTTTTTAAAAAAGTATGAAGTCGAATGAGTTAAATTAAGTGGTGGAAAACTACCTTCTTTTAGGCTCTTTTCGCTATAAATTTAGATGCTTTTCTTCTTGAATTAGTTTTAAATTGTTCAATAAATAAGATGAAAAGCAACAAACTTTTTGATAATTGCGGGATAAAACAAGTTCAATACACAGTAGGAGAAGAGAATTTATGAGGAAAATTGCACTTGTAGCAGCTGGTCCAAGAGGGAATTTAGCAGAATTGATCGCGTATCATGACGATGAGATAACTTGGGTCGGTGTCGATAAGGGAAGCCTATACATACTTGAATCGAATTTACCATTAGCATATGCTTTTGGTGATTTTGATTCAATCACTGAGGATGAAAAACAGAAGTTAACCAAAATTGTACCTGACTTTAGGATGTTTTCTCCGGAAAAGGATAAAACAGACACTGAACTAGCTTTAGAATGGGCTTTACAACAGGGGCCAGAACTGATACAAATTTTCGGAGCAACTGGTGGGAGGATTGATCATATGTTCGGTAATATTCACCTTTTAATGAAATCAACCAAAAGTGATCCAACTATTGAAATAATTGATCATCAAAATCATATCACGCTCTTTACGTCTGGTACATATACAATACTGAAGCGAAAAGATTGGGAGTATATATCATTCATTCCAATTAGTCTAGAAGTAAAGGGGATTACATTAGACGGCTTTAAATACCCTTTAAATAATTGTCATATTCGAATTGGTTCAACATTATGTATTAGTAATGAACTCATACACGAACAAGGTACTTTTTCTTTTCATGATGGCATACTATTAATGATAAGAAGCAGAGATTAAAACCTTGTAGACCAAAATAGAGAGGGTCTAGCGTCATTTTTTTATAACAAACTGAATATAATGAAAGAGAACTGATTCATTTATTTATGAATTCTATGACGTCATCAGAACCTTTAACAAGTGTTAAATGATTTGGTTGAGGAGGGAAATAATGAAATTTTATACGATTAAGTTACCGAAGTTTCTAGGAGGAATAGTTCGAGCGATGCTCGGTTCGTTTAAAAAAGACTAAGAAAAAAGCACCGCTATTTCGGTGCTTTTTTCTTAAGAATGAATATGAAAAATAGCTAGTATCATATTTCAATTTTTATAGAGGAGCTTATTTGATTAAACTCGCTCAACTTTACCTGATCTTAAAGCGCGAGCAGATACATATACTTTTTTTGGTTTACCGTTAACTAAGATGCGAACTTTTTGAAGGTTTGCGCCCCATGTACGTTTGCTAGCGTTCATTGCGTGTGAACGTGCATTACCTGAGCGAGTCTTTCTACCAGTAACAGCGCATATACGTGCCATATTATATTCCCTCCTTACACATAAGAAACCTATCATATTTTACATTTATCATGAACATAGCCATGAGATACTTTAATAATTTATCATACCTGTATCTAGAATGCAATACTTCTCTAACAAAGCTTTCAAGAATTTTCCCTTGACATAGGGTTTGATTGTTATAAAAGGTAAATTTCTTGTTTTTATTAGTTTTAGGGTATAATTAAATAAGGACCAATTAAAATTGTATTGAAAATAGGATTAAATTAATAAATTTTTTAGTTCTTTAATTTTCTTCTCATGGAGTACACTATTTCATTTTATATATAGGGATTTTTCATTATTCTTATATTCGTAGGAAATAAAAATTTCAAAATTAGATTCCTAGCTTGTACATATATTGGAATCATCTCTGACTTTTAAGATTTGTGACATCTCTTATGTTTATCAGGACCAAATCTTGAATGTTTGCTTTGCTAATAATTCTTTTAAAATGAACATGCTTATAGTAAAATAACTATAGCCAGTACGAACAATTCCAAGGGGGGAACATCATGTCCATTGAATTAAAAACGAAGTACGGACACATTGATATATCAAACGAGGTCATTGCAACCGTTGCAGGTGGTGCAACCATTGACTGTTATGGTATTGTTGGAATGGCATCAAAGAATCAAATTAAAGACGGACTTACGGAAATTTTAAGAAAAGAAAACTTTAGTAGAGGCGTAATTGTTCGCCAAGAAGACGAAACTATTTTTATTGATATGTATATTATCGTCAGCTATGGTACGAAGATTTCTGAAGTCGCTCATAACGTTCAAACAAAAGTTAAATATACGTTAGATCAGACAGTTGGACTAGCTGTTGATTCCGTAAATATTTTTGTACAAGGTGTTCGTGTAGCGAATCCGTAAGTAAGGAGGAAATGACCTGTGTCAATAACAACTTTAGATGGTGAGCGATTCGCGGAGATGATCTTGCAAGGTGCAAACCACCTATCGAATAACGCAAAATTAGTCGATGCACTAAATGTTTTTCCAGTTCCTGATGGCGATACTGGAACAAATATGAATTTATCGATAACATCAGGGGCAAAAGAGGTTCAAAATAACACCTCAAATCATATCGGTAAGGTTGGTACTGCTCTATCCAAAGGGCTGCTAATGGGTGCACGTGGTAATTCAGGCGTTATTCTTTCACAATTATTCAGAGGGTTTTCAAAATCTATAGAAGCAAAATCTTCAATAGATAGCGTTGAATTTGCTAACGCCCTACAGGCAGGTGTAGATACAGCTTATAAAGCAGTAATGAAACCAGTTGAAGGTACAATATTAACTGTTGCAAAAGATGCTGCCAAAATTGCCGTTTTAACAGCTGAAACAGAAACGTCTATTGTGAAACTTATGGAAAAGACGTTGAAAGAAGCTGAAGCATCATTAAAAAGGACACCTGATTTACTTCCTGTATTAAAAGAAGTAGGGGTGGTAGATAGTGGTGGTCAAGGTTTGGTGTTTGTATATGAAGGATTTTTAGCTGTATTAAAAGGTGAAAAACTGTCTGATATACAAAAGACAATACCATCTATGGATGATCTTGTTAATGCAGAACATCATAAGAGTGTTCAAGGCCATATCAATACAGAAGATATTGAGTTTGGTTATTGTACAGAATTTATGGTTCGTTTTGAAGAAGGAAAGAAACCATTCGATGAAGAGAACTTTAGAAATGATTTAAGTGAGTTTGGTGATTCATTACTTGTTATTGCAGATGACGATCTTGCAAAAGTACATATACATGCAGAACATCCTGGTAAAGTTCTTTCATACGGACAAGATTATGGCAACTTAATAAATATGAAGATAGAAAATATGCGTCAACAACATACCGATATTGTTGGTGAAAAAACTTCAGTAACTAAGAAGAAGGAAAAGCAAAAGTATGGAATTGTAACTGTAACGATGGGAAAGGGTATTGCTGATTTATTTAGAAGTATTGGCGCCAACGAAGTGATCGAAGGTGGTCAAACGATGAATCCAAGTACCGAGGATATTGTAAAAGCCATTCATGACGTAAATGCTGAAACGGTGATCATACTCCCAAATAACTCAAATATCGTTATGGCCGCACAACAAGCAGCTTCTGTTGTTGAACAATCTGTTATTGTTATTCCATCTAAAACAGTCCCACAAGGAATGGCAGCACTTCTCGCTTTTAATCCAACGGCAGAGCCAACTGATATTGAATCTACTTTGATTGATGCATTAAGTAGAGTGAAAAGTGGCCAGATAACGTATGCTGTTCGAGATACAAATATTGATGGACTCGATATTTCTAAAGGTGACTACATGGGTATATCTGACGGTAAAATCATTACAACAGGTCGTGATCAGTTTACTGCATCGAAAAATCTCCTTACTGAAATGGTTACTTCTGATGATGAAATTCTTACTATTATCTTAGGTGAGGGTGTCAGTGATGAAGATGTAGAACAACTGGTTCAATTCGCAGAAGAACAATTTGAGGATATAGAAGTTGAAATTCACAAAGGGGAACAACCAATATATTCTTACATCTTCTCTGTCGAATAAATAATAACCATAAAAAGCTCGGCTTATTGCCGAGTTTTTTGCTATGTTTTATATTTCCACTCCCAAATCGAATTTACTGATTCAAAACACTTCTACTTATTTTTTAAGGTTTATACTGATACAGTAGAGTTAACAATCTGGTAAACTAAGATAAATATAATTAATACAAGAGAATTAATAAGGTACATACATATAAGTTCGAAACAAAAACCAACACAAGGAGGGTTAGTTGCGATTTTCATTTCTCATACTAGCTTATGAAAAAACGATAACGATCGCAAAAAAATCGATGAATAGACTTGTTGAACCTATTTCTTATATAAAAGGTGTTGGGGAAGAAACTGAACAACTCTTAAATGATATAGGAATTTATACAATTAATGACTTAATAGAGTATTTTCCATATAGATATGATGATAATAGTATAAAGGATTTAGCAGATGTAACGCATGAAGAACGCGTTACTGTGGAAGGAAGGGTTCATAGTGAACCTCTTCTTACCTACTATGGAAAAAAGCGTTCACGACTAACATTCCGTATTTTGGTTGGCCGGTATTTATTATCAGCTGTCTGTTTTAATCGACCATATTATAAAAGTAAATTAATCATTGATTCAACAGTGACCGTTACAGGGAAATGGGACAAACATCGACAAACAATCACTGTTCAAGAACTATCATTTGGACCTAAACGGGAGATTGTCGGGATTGAACCGGTTTATTCAGTAAAAGGTAAACTAACGATAAAAGGGATAAGGAAATTTATAACTCTTGCCTTAAAAGAGTTTATAGATGATGTGAATGAAATAATACCTATTGATCTTTTACAGAAGTATAAACTGCAAACTAGAAAAGAAGCTCTTAGGTCAATTCATCTACCAGAAGGACAAAATGAACTAAAACAAGCGAGAAGGAGGTTTGTTTACGAAGAGTTTTTGCTGTTTCAATTAAAAATGCAAGCATTAAGAAAGGTACAACGAGAACAATCGGAAGGAATTAACCATGTTGTTCCTGAAGATAAACTTGATGCTTTTATTAAATTATTGCCGTTTCCACTTACGAAAGCACAAAATCGGGTAATAAATGAACTGTTAAGTGACATGAAATCTCCATACAGAATGAATAGATTACTTCAAGGTGATGTTGGTTCTGGTAAAACAGTAGTAGCAGCAATTGCCATTTATGCCACTATTCTCTCGGGATATCAAGGTGCATTAATGGTACCGACAGAAATACTAGCAGAACAGCATGCAGAATCGTTAATTTCTTTATTTGAACCGTTTGGTGTACATGTTGCACTGTTGACAAGTTCGGTAAAAGGTAAACGACGTCGTGAGCTTTTAGAAAAGTTGAAAAATAACGATATTCAGTTATTAATTGGAACGCACGCGCTTATACAGGATGATATCGAGTTTAACAAGCTTGGATTAGTGATCACAGATGAACAACATCGATTTGGAGTTGAGCAAAGACGTTTGCTACGTGAAAAGGGTGTACATACAGATGTCTTGTTTATGACGGCAACCCCAATACCACGAACTTTAGCAATCACTGTATTCGGTGAAATGGATGTATCAATTATCGATGAGTTACCTGCTGGTAGAAAAACGATCGAAACATATTGGGTAAAACCTGATATGATTGAACGCATTTTAGTCTTTATTGAAAGAGAGGTTTCGAAAGGTCGCCAAGCATATGTAATCTGTCCCCTGATCGAGGAATCAGATAAGCTTGATTTTCAAAATGCACTTGATGTTCATAGTATGCTAACTCATTATTATCAAGATAGATACCGTGTTGGACTTATGCACGGAAAATTAACATCAGATGAAAAGGATACCGTAATGCGGAGTTTCAGCCAAAACGAAGTCAATATTTTAGTATCTACTACAGTTGTTGAGGTTGGAGTGAATGTACCAAACGCAACAATGATGGTGATTTATGATGCAGAACGGTTTGGTTTATCGCAACTACATCAACTTCGTGGTCGTGTTGGGAGAGGTAGTGAACAATCCTATTGCATTTTACTAGCTGATCCTAAATCTGAGACTGGTAAAGAGAGAATGAGTATCATGACGGAAACCAATGACGGTTTTGTCTTGTCTGAACGAGATTTGGAACTAAGAGGTCCAGGTGATTTTTTTGGTAAAAAGCAAAGCGGTATGCCGATTTTTAAGGTTGCAGACATGGTTCACGATTATCGGGCGTTAGAAGTGGCAAGGCAAGACGCAGTTGAATTAGTAGGCTCACATGCTTTTTGGGTCGAAGAAAAATACGAAGAGTTACGAAAATGTTTAATTCAAAGTGGAGTACTTGAGGGTGAGAAGTTAGACTAATAGGTAAATTTCTTGCAAAATCGTTGCTGGAGGGTCGATCTCTGTTCACACAGAATCCATACAAAAAACCCTGATAAAGTATAGAAACAAGGCTCTCTGACACTAGCTTTGTGCTGTTTTTTCTGCTTGCAATCTTTTTTTATTATCTATATACTACTATTAGTACCTAGTCTTAATAGTATGGACGGTGTCATAGACATATGAGGAAAAATAAAAAAGAGAGACAACAATTGTTACAAGAAACAATTGCTGAAACTCCATTTATAACGGATGAAGAATTAGCAGAGAAATTTCAAGTTAGTATCCAAACAATTCGTCTTGACCGTTTAGAATTATCAATTCCTGAATTAAGAGAACGGATAAAACATGTTGCAGAAAAGAAACTAGACGATGAAGTAAGGTCGTTGCATATAGAAGAAGTTATTGGTGACATCATCGATTTACAGCTAGACGAATCAGCCATTTCTATTTTAGAAATTAAAAATGAGCATGTTTTTAATAGAAATCAAATTGCTAGAGGTCATCATTTATTTGCTCAAGCAAACTCTTTAGCAGTAGCAGTTATTAATGACGAGTTAGCTCTTACTACAAAAGCAAATATCCGATTCACTCGTCAAGTAAAGGAAAATGAAAGAGTGGTAGCAAAGGCAAAAGTTGTTATCAGTGAATCTGAACAAGGACGTACGATTGTAGAAGTAAATAGTTATGTAGGTAATGAGTTAGTCTTTTCAGGTGACTTTGACATGTATCGCTCTAATCCCACACAAAGGTAGGTATCTTATTTATGAAGCTAGCGATTGATGCAATGGGTGGAGACAATGCCCCTCAAGCCATAGTAGAGGGTGCAATAAAAGCCATAGCTGCATTTTCAGACTTAGAAATTACCCTTATTGGCGATAAAGAAAAAATAAAACCATATCTAACAGATAAACAACGAATATCTATCATACATACAGATGAGGTAATTGAAGGAACTGATGAACCAGTTCGTGCAGTTAGAAGAAAAAAAAATGCATCAATGGTGCTTATGGCAAAAGAGGTAAAAGAGGGGCGTGCAGATGGATGTATTTCTGCGGGTAATACTGGTGCTCTTATGACAGCTGGTTTACTAGTTGTTGGCCGAATCGAAGGAATCGAACGTCCTGCATTATCACCAACATTACCGACATTAGATGGAACTGGGTTTTTATTTTTAGACGTAGGTGCCAATGTAGATGCTAAACCAGAGCATTTACTTCAATATGCAATAATGGGATCTATCTATGCTGAAAAGGTTAGAGGAATAAAAAATCCTCGTATTGGTCTTTTAAATGTAGGTACTGAGGATAAAAAGGGAAATGAATTAACAAAGCAAACATTCCAACTGTTAGAAGACGCACCATTAAACTTTGTCGGAAATGTAGAATCAAGGGACTTAATGCAATCAGTAGCAGATGTTGTCGTGACAGATGGTTTTACAGGTAATGTTGCCTTAAAAACAATTGAGGGAACGGCACTAGCAGTGTTTTCAATGTTAAAATCTGCTTTGACCAGCAATGTGAAATCAAAAATAGCGGCTAGTATTTTAAAACCTCAATTAAAAGTAATTAAACAGCAAATGGACTATTCAGAATATGGTGGTGCTGCCCTATTCGGTTTAAAAGCACCTGTTATTAAAGCACACGGTTCCTCTGATCCGAATGCAGTCTATAATGCAATTCGCCAAACTCGTGAAATGGTAGCAAATCAGGTTTCAGAAACGATTTATGCATCACTTGAAAAAGAGTAAGAGGCATCAAAAAGATAGAGATAGATGGCATTAAGAAATGGGAGGGAATTATCATGACAAAAATAGCGTTTATATTTCCTGGACAAGGGTCGCAAACAGTTGGTATGGGGAAAGAACTCTTTGACCAAATTCAAGCTTCTAAAGATATTTTTACGATGGCAGATACCCGTTTGGGTGAAAACCTAACAGAGCTAATTTTTAATGGTCCACTAGATACGTTAACATTAACATACAACGCTCAACCAGCTTTACTGACAACGAGTATTGCAATACTAGAATATTTTAAGCAATTTGAAATAAAAGCAGATTATGTTGCAGGTCATAGTCTTGGAGAATACACAGCGCTTGTAGCAGCAGGTGTATTAAGTTTTGAGGATGCCGTTTATGCAGTGAAAAAACGCGGTTTGTTTATGGATGAAGCTGTACCTGCAGGTGAAGGGGCAATGGCTGCTATCTTAGGAATGGCTACTGAAGATCTTGAAAATATCACAAAAGAAATCTCAAGCGAAGGTCGATCTGTCCAATTAGCAAACTTAAACTGTCCAGGACAGATTGTGATCTCAGGTACTGCTGAAGGCGTTGAACATGCGTCTATTCTTGCAAAGGAAAAAGGAGCCAAACGAGCAATTCCTCTTGTGGTTAGTGGACCTTTTCATTCAGAGCTCATGAAACCAGCAGCTAACCAATTACATCAAGTACTTTCTGAATTAAGCTTCCAGGAAGCGAAAACACCAATTATTGCAAATGTTACTGCTAACCCAGTTACACAACAGGATGAGATTAAGGAATTATTAGTTAAACAGTTATACTCTCCTGTAAGATGGGAAGAATCAGTAAAAACAATGATTGAAAATGGTGTTACAACATTTATTGAAATTGGACCAGGCAAGGTACTTGCAGGTTTAGTTAAGAAAATAGATCGAACTGCAAAAATTTATAACGTTTCAGATATTGAGACTCTGAAATTAACTGTTTCTAAGCTTAAGGGGGAGTTTTGATGTTAGAAAACAAAGTAGCATTAGTAACTGGAGCATCACGTGGCATAGGCAAGGCGATAGCTCTTGACTTGGCAAGCCATGGCGCAAGTATTGCTGTTAACTATGCTGGTAATGAAGCAAAGGCAAATGAAGTAGTTGATGAAATAAAAGCGAATGGTGGAAATGCTTTTGCGATAAGAGCAGATGTTTCTAGTAGTGAAGATGTTGGACAAATGATCAAATCTGTTATTACCCATTTTGGACAACTAGATATTCTTGTGAATAATGCAGGTATTACTCGTGATAATCTATTGATGAGAATGAAGGATGCCGAATGGGACGATGTTATAAACACCAATTTAAAAGGAGTATTCCTTTGTACAAAAGGTGTTTCTCGTCAAATGATGAAGCAGCGTAGTGGTAGAATTATTAATATAACATCTGTTGTTGGGGTTAGTGGAAATCCTGGGCAAGCGAATTACGTAGCTGCCAAAGCAGGGGTGATTGGATTAACGAAAACGACTGCAAAAGAGCTTGCAACAAGGAATATTACGGTAAATGCAGTTGCACCTGGTTTTATTACAACCGATATGACAGATCAATTAACAGATGAGCTCAAAAGTGAACTGCTTAAGCAAATCCCACTTGCAAAACTAGGTGAAGCTAGTGACATTGCAAATCTAGTTACATTCCTTGCGTCAGAGAAAAGTAAGTATATTACTGGTCAAACAATGCATGTGAACGGTGGAATGGTGATGTAATAGTGATCCTAGAGCAACAATTCTTTAGAATATGGTCACTTGAAAAAATGCTAGGATAATATCTAGTTTTTATATGAAAAATCATTTATAATACTTGAGGGGAGGTGAAGGAAAATGGCAGATGTAACAGAACGTGTAACAAAGATTATCGTTGATCGCTTAGGCGTTGATGAGGCAGAGGTGAAAATCGAATCTTCATTCAAAGATGATCTTGGTGCAGATTCCCTTGATGTAGTAGAACTTGTTATGGAACTTGAAGATGAGTTCGATATGGAAATTTCTGACGAAGATGCAGAAAAAATCGGTACAGTGGGTGACGCTGTTAACTACATAAATAGCAAACAGTAATATGCAAAGAAAAGGTTGACTTAAAAAGGATCTGATCCCTCCAACTTTTGAGTGGACAGACCCTCTGTTTTGAGTCAACCTTTTTATTAAGTCATCTTCTTATAAAAAAGGCAAATATTAAATTTTTTGTTGTTTTTTGTTGAAAATGTTCATAATAACGATCTAGCTAAAAACAACAACTTTTTTGAACTAGCTTTTTAAAAAATAAAATGCGACGGAGTCTGACTGTGTAGCATCAGTAACTTTTAGCCAAATATGCCGGAATGTGTAACAGAGATCTCATAATGAACATCAATACATATAACGGACTTACAGTCATAAGCCCCTCCATAATTAAAGGTATGAAACCTTTTATTATGGAGTGACTTATTGCTATCGGGTTAAAAAGGCGCTGTTGCTTTTTAGATGGAGGTACAAATGCCAAGACATATTAATTACAAAGAGCGAAGAACTTTTGCTAAAAAGGCAGAGGAGTTTAAACAGTTTCAGGAGCGAGTAGGTTATTCATTTAAGAATGATAAATTATTATATCAAGCATTTACACATTCTTCTTATGTAAATGAACACCGCAAGAAGCCTTACGAGGACAATGAACGTCTTGAGTTTTTAGGAGATGCTGTGTTAGAACTTACGATCTCACAATTTTTATATAAAAAGTATCCGATGATGAGTGAAGGTGAATTAACTAAGCTTAGGGCAGCTATTGTCTGTGAACCTTCATTGGTGATATTCGCTAACAATCTTTCCTTTGGTTCATTGGTTTTATTAGGGAAAGGGGAAGAAATGACTGGAGGGCGTGCCCGTCCGGCATTACTTGCAGATGTATTTGAAGCATTTATTGGGGCGTTATATTTAGATCAAGGTTTAGATATTGTTGTGCAATTTCTAGATGAGTTTGTGATTCCAAAGATTAATGAAGGTGCATTTTTACATGTGATGGATTTTAAGAGTCAACTACAAGAGCTTGTTCAAAGAGATTCTAGAGGAACATTAGAATACAAAATCCTTCATGAAAAAGGACCAGCTCATAATCGTGAATTTGTATCAACCGTATCGTTAGAGGGACAAGTACTCGGTACAGGAAGTGGTCGCTCGAAGAAAGAAGCAGAGCAGCATGCGGCACAAGAGGCTCTTTCTAGGCTACAACAGATTAATAAATAACATTTAAAGGGTAGACTCTTATAACATGTCGTATCTCATCAAACTAGTAAGTGAATTTTGCTGAGAAATTTGACATAAAAGAGTTACCCTTTTTTAGTTACTTAATTAAAGTTGAGGTATTTAAATTTAGTCGTTTAAATGAAGTGACTAGAACTACTAAAAGATATCACCCTTCTATCGACATATTGTGATAAAATATGATATGGTTTGTCATCTTCTTCGTAATCCGTTATATAAATAAGAAAGTGCGACCTCGAATATTCATTATGCTAAGATAATTAAATATAATGATTAGAAAAAATCAACAAACCTTTATAGGTGCAACTAAAACAATTTTAGATAAAAATACGATATAAATAGTAAGGAGGATCACAATGTTCCTCAAACGATTGGATATTGTTGGATTCAAGTCCTTTGCTGAACGAGTAACCGTTGATTTTGTAGAAGGTGTTACCGCAGTAGTAGGACCTAATGGTAGTGGGAAAAGTAATATTACTGATGGAATTAGATGGGTCTTAGGAGAACAATCTGCTAAGTCACTACGTGGAGCAAAAATGGAAGATGTCATTTTTGCTGGAAGTGATTCCAGAAAAGCGCTGAACTTAGCTGAAGTAACACTTACATTGGATAATGAAGATCATTTTTTGCCAATTGACTATCATGAGGTAAGTGTTACACGTCGTGTATTTCGATCTGGTGAAAGCGGATTTTTCATTAATAATCAGAGCTGTCGATTAAAAGATATTGTTGACTTGTTTATGGACTCAGGTTTAGGGAAAGAAGCATTTTCGATTATTAGCCAAGGGAAAGTTGAAGAGATTCTTAGTAGTAAGTCCGAGGAAAGAAGAAGTATTTTTGAAGAGGCTGCAGGGGTATTAAAATATAAGTCAAGAAAAAAGAAGGCAGAATATAAATTAGCAGAAGCTCAAGAAAATTTAAACAGAGTCCAAGATATTTTATATGAGCTTGAAAGTCAAGTTGAACCATTGAAAGTTCAGGCTTCTATCGCTAAGGACTATCTTGTGCAAAAGGAAGAATTAGAGAAGATTGAAGTTGCATTAACGGTTTATGAGATAGAAGAATTGCATCACAAATATGAATCTTTGGCAAAATCCCTTGAAGAGGGACAAGACCATGAACTCAGTCTATCTACATCGATTCAAAAAAGAGAAGCTAATGTAGAAAAGATGCGAGATCACTTAACAGCATTAGATGATTCAATAGATGATCTTCAACAAGTTCTTTTATTGGCAAGTGAAGAATTGGAAAAACTAGAAGGTAAAAAGGAAGTACTTAGAGAACGAAAGAAAAATGCTCATCAAAATAAGGCGCAACTTGAAAAATCAAGAGTGGATTTAACAGAGGCACGAACACGATTAAATGATGATAAACAGCACCAGAATTCCTTATTAGAAACATTTCTGAATGAATTACGTTCTATCAAAGATCAATTAGCAGAAAAACTGAAGCTAATGACTTCATATGATCAAAATATTGAAGAATTAATTGAAGACTTAAAAAGTGAGTATTTTGAACTGTTAAATGAGCAGGCAACAGCACGAAATGAAATTCATTATTTAGAAGAGCAATTAAGTAAACAGGAACATAAAAATACTAGGCTTCTAAATTCTAATAAACAATATGTAAATGAACGTATAGAAATTGTTGAAGAAAAAAAAGAGGTCGAAGAAAAATATATCCTAATTGAAAAGAGATTGTCAGATCATATAAAGGGATTCCGTGATGCTCAATCAAAATTAGAAAATTTAAAAAATAACTATCAGAAGAAAGAAACAACATTGTATCAGGCGCACCAAATACTTCAGCAAACTCGTTCAAGAAAAGAAGTATTAGAATCTATGCAAGAGGACTATGCTGGATTTTTCCAAGGGGTAAAAGAAATTTTAAAAGCCAAGGATCAACTTGGAGGAATTCATGGTGCGGTTGCCGAATTAATTTCAACTGAGAAAAACTATGAAATGGCTATAGAAATTGCGTTAAGCAGTACCATGCAGCATATTGTTGTAGATAATGAAGCTTCAGCACGTTCCGCCATTCAGTTTTTGAAGCAAAATTCGTATGGTCGAGCAACTTTTTTACCGCTATCTGTTATTAAAGAACGATTTATTGGTGTACAAGACCTTAAAACAATAGAAACCCATCATGCTTTTGTGGGAATAGCAACTGAACTAGTTAAGTATCAACCACAGTTTAAATCAATCATTGGTAACCTGTTAGGGACTGTCATTGTCACATCTGATTTAAAAGGTGCGAATGAGATTGCTAAACTGATGAATTATCGTTATCGCCTTGTTACTCTTCAAGGAGATGTTGTAAACCCTGGAGGTTCAATGACAGGTGGAGCAGTTAAGCAAAAAAATAATTCATTATTAAGCCGCAGTCGCGAATTGGAATCAATCAAAGTGAAGTTAACAGATATGGAAGTTAAGACAACAGCGTTTGAACTTGATGTAAAACACACGAAAGAATTAATACAGACCCAAGAAACAGAACTTCAAAATATGCGATCACAGGGTGAAAAGCTACGATTAGAAGACCAAATGATTAGAAGTGTAATGAGAGAAATTGAATTAAAAGAAAAAAATCTAAATGATCATTTGAAACTATATGATACAGAGCGAGATTCTTTTGAGTCTGAAAGAGAAAAAGCAATCACGAGAAAAAGTGAACTTTTAACAAATTTGGAAACAGTGTCTGCGAAACTTAAAGTTTTAGATAAAGAAATTGAAGAGTTGTCTGAGAAAAAGGTCTCTCAGCAAACATCAAAAGACGAGCTGCAAGAAGAGCTAACAGAATTAAAAGTTATCCATGCTAGTAAGCAACAGTTATATGAAAACCAAAAGGAAAAGGTTGGACGAATTTTCTTAGACCTCGAACAAACAGAAGAAAAATTACAAGACGTAACAGAAGATCTTTCCTTGTTATCCACTGAAATGAATTCAAGCTCATCTGGTGAGGAAAAACTCGAAGAAGCTGCAATGAATAAGCTTCAGGATAAAACAAAAACAATCGAATTAATTGCTAGTAGACGTGATGAACGACTCAAATTACATGGTAAACTCGAATTTGAAGAACGTGAATTAAAGGAGTTAAAACGTCAGGGGAAAATGATTCAGGATAGCTTAAAGGATCAAGAAGTTAAATTGAATCGATTAGATGTAGAGTTAGATAATCGACTTAACCATTTGCGTGAAGAATATTTTTTAAGCTTTGAAGGTGCGAAGGAACAATTTAAATTGGAATTGGACATAGATGATGCTAGGAAACGTGTTAAATTAATCAAGCTTGCAATTGATGAGTTGGGAACGGTAAACTTAGGAGCAATAGATGAATTTGACCGTGTGTTTGAGCGGTTTACTTTCCTTACTGAGCAAAGAGACGATCTTATAGAGGCAAAGGATACTCTTTATCAAGTCATTGATGAGATGGATGACGAAATGAAAAAGCGCTTTGAGTATACCTTTAATGCGATTCGTTCTCATTTTGAACCGGTATTTCAATCATTATTTGGTGGAGGGAGAGCTGAGTTAAAGCTTACGAACCCAAGTGACCTATTAAATACAGGTGTTGATATTATTGCACAACCGCCTGGGAAAAAATTACAAAACCTTGGTTTGCTATCAGGGGGGGAACGTGCATTAACAGCTATTGCTTTACTATTTTCTATTTTAAAGGTTAGACCTGTGCCTTTTTGTATTCTTGATGAAGTTGAGGCAGCACTTGATGAGGCAAATGTTCATCGCTTTGCCCAATATTTGAAAAAGTTCAGTCATGAAACACAATTTATCGTGATCACTCACCGTAAAGGAACTATGGAGGAAGCTGATGTATTGTATGGGATTACGATGCAGGAATCAGGTGTATCTAAACTTGTATCAGTGAGATTAGAGGAATCAAAGGAACTAGTGGAAACTAGCTGAAAGGACTAATTAGTATGAGCTTTTTTAAAAAACTTAAGGAAAAAATTACACTTCAAACAGATACTGTAACAGAAAAGTTTAAAGAAGGTTTATCAAAGACAAGGGATTCATTTTCAGGGAAAATGAATGACCTTGTTGCAAAATACCGAAAAGTTGATGAAGATTTTTTTGAGGAATTGGAAGAACTATTGATTACTGCCGATGTTGGTGTATCAACAGTTATGGATTTAATTGACGAATTAAAAATGGAAGTTAAACGTCGTAATATTCAAGATACAATAGAGGTTCAATCTGTTATATCAGAAAAACTAATCGAAATATATCAAGGGAATCAAGATGGAGAAAATAACAAACTTGCTTTGCGAAAAGACCGATTAAACGTTGTGTTATTTGTAGGAGTTAATGGAGTAGGTAAAACAACAACAATCGGAAAGCTAGCACATAAGTTAAAAACAGAAGGTAATACCGTCTTGTTAGCTGCGGGAGACACGTTTAGAGCAGGTGCTATTGAGCAATTAGAAGTTTGGGGAGAACGAGTAGGTGTCGATGTTATAAAGCAGTCAGAGGGTTCAGACCCTGCTGCTGTAATGTATGACGCGGTACAGGCTGCAAAAGCACGTAAAGTTGATGTCTTATTGTGTGATACAGCAGGGAGACTGCAAAATAAAGTCAATCTGATGAAAGAACTTGAAAAGGTTAAACGTGTAATAGAAAAAGAAATTCCTGGTGCACCACACGAAGTTTTACTAGTTTTAGATGCAACAACAGGACAAAATGCAATGACACAAGCGAAACAATTTTCCCAGACCACAGATGTATCAGGGATCGTATTAACTAAGTTGGACGGTACAGCAAAAGGTGGCATCGTACTTGCAATAAAAGGTGAGCTAGATATCCCTGTTAAACTAGTCGGGCTCGGAGAAAAAATGGATGATCTTCAGGAGTTTAATACGGAGCAGTATGTATATGGTCTTTTTTCAGGAATAATAGATGATCAAAAAGAATAAGAAGAGCGAAAAAGCGCCTGTCTGGTTAGCCGCTAAAAGAGAGTAAAAAGTTATACTTTCTAAACTTTATAAATGTGTCGCTACCTTTTTCAATGAGTAAGACTTGAAAAAGGTAGCGCTTTTTATCTTAATTTTAGATAAAAGACTATATATGAAATTACTTACTACTTGACAAGGAAAAGCTATATATGTAGACTATTTAGTTGTAAAGGTAATTCACTTAACAAAGGAGTGAAAACGACATGATGCTTGAAAAAACGACGAGGCTTAATTACTTGTTTGATTTTTACCAAACGTTGTTAACGCCTAAACAAAAAAGCTATATGTCGTTATACTATTTGGATGATTACTCCCTAGGTGAAATTGCAGAAGAATATAATGTTAGTAGACAAGCCGTTTATGATAACATTAAACGTACTGAAGCGATGCTGGAGCAATACGAAGAAAAGCTATTACTATTTCAAAAATTTCAAATGCGTCAAAAGTTAATGACTAAACTACGTGAAAATCCTGTTATTACAGACATACATGAAATTAATTCATTGCTTAACGAAATTGAGAATTTAGATTAGGAGGCGGCATTATGGCATTTGAAGGATTAGCCGACCGACTGCAAAATACGATGGCAAAAATTCGCGGTAAAGGTAAGGTTTCTGAAGCCGATATAAAAGAAATGATGAGAGAGGTTCGCCTCGCTCTACTTGAAGCGGATGTAAACTTTAAGGTCGTTAAAGACTTTATCAAACGTGTTAGTGAACGTGCTATTGGTCAAGAGGTAATGAAAAGTTTAACACCAGGACAACAAGTCATTAAGGTTGTAAAGGAAGAACTAACAGGACTTATGGGTGGAGAACAAAGCAAAATTGCTGTTGCAAATCGCCCGCCAACGGTCATTATGATGGTTGGGTTACAAGGTGCTGGTAAAACGACCACAACTGGAAAGCTTGCAAACCTTTTGCGGAAGAAATACAATCGTAAGCCATTGCTTGTTGCAGCAGATATTTATCGTCCTGCGGCAATAAAACAATTAGAAACATTAGGTAAGCAACTCGATATGTCTGTATTCTCATTAGGAGATCAAGTAAGTCCTGTTGAGATTGCCACAAAGGCTCTTGAATATGCAAAAGAAGAGCATCATGATTATGTCATCATTGATACCGCAGGAAGACTTCATATAGACGAAACGCTAATGGACGAACTTGAAAAAGTTAAAACAATTGCGAATCCTGATGAAATATTCCTAGTCGTGGATGCAATGACAGGACAGGATGCTGTAAATGTTGCCCAAAGTTTTAATGAACAATTAGGACTAACTGGGGTTGTGCTTACAAAACTTGATGGGGATACTCGTGGTGGAGCTGCATTATCGATTCGCTCTGTTACCAATACACCAATAAAGTTTGTTGGTCTTGGAGAGAAGCTTGATGCCTTAGAGGCATTCCACCCAGAGCGTATGGCATCAAGAATTCTTGGCATGGGTGATGTGCTTACCCTTATCGAAAAGGCACAGACAAATGTTGATGCTGAAAAGGCAAAAGAGCTTGAACAAAAGATGCGAACAATGTCGTTTACATTTGACGATTTCCTCGAACAATTAGGACAAGTTCGTAATATGGGTCCGCTAGAAGACTTAATTGGTATGCTACCAGGTGCTAATAAAGTTAAAGGACTTAAAAACGTTCAGGTTGATGAAAAACAAATTAGTCATGTTGAAGCGATTATTAAATCGATGACGAAACATGAAAAGCAAAATCCAGAAATCATGAATGCTTCACGTAAAAAAAGAATTGCAAAAGGAAGCGGTACTTCTGTTCAAGAAATTAACCGACTTATCAAGCAATTTGATGACATGAAAAAGATGATGAAGCAAATGACATCAATGTCAAAGGGTAAGAAAAAGGGAATGAAGTTCCCGTTCATGTAAGAAACGTGTATAAATATACAAATGAAAAAGTGTTTTTATAGGGAATTTTCTTCTGACAAGAAAAAAACCTTTACATCATATCAGTTATTTGATAACATACTATCTTGTTGAAATATTTTCGGAGGTGCTTTAAATAATGGCAGTTAAAATTCGTTTAAAACGTATGGGATCAAAAAGATCACCATTCTATCGTATCGTAGTAGCAGATTCTCGTTCACCACGTGATGGACGTTACATCGAAGTAGTTGGTACTTATAATCCAGTTATTCAACCAGCAGAAGTGAAAATCAATGAAGATTTAGCTTTGAAATGGATGCAAGATGGTGCAAAACCATCTGATACAGTACGTAACTTGTTCTCTAAACAAGGCATTATGGAAAAATTCCATAACGCTAAAAACAGCAAGTAATGACTGTGAACAAGATGATAGAGCTAATCGAAGCAATTGTTAAACCACTTGTTGATTCTCCAGAAGATGTTAAAATAACAGAACTGGAAAATGAGTCTCAAATTACCTACCGCCTATCCGTTCATAAAGAAGATATTGGCAAAGTGATTGGAAAACAAGGCCGAATAGCAAAAGCAATTCGAACTGTTGTTTATGCAGCAGGTTCTAATTCATCTAAAAGAATTCAATTAGAAATTAATGATTAAAAAGGGTGAGGGAAGATCCTCCCCTTTTTTTGTACATAGAAATAGCTATATGGTTCATGTAAGTAGACTCATTAAGTGTAATAATACTTTGAATGATCATAAATCCAATTAGTCTAGACGACCAACTATCGTCTAATCTTATGCTTGTCGCCGAAAAACGGTCGCCTTGCGCTTTTCTAATAGTATTAAGCTCAAGTAGGGGAGGAACACTAATTGAAAATACTCCACCATGTAACTGTTAAACAAATTCTGACCGAGTCAAGTAGACAAATGTTAATTGATCAGTTTACAAATAAGAAAGAATTATTAGAGCAAGAGTGCGATCAGCTATATTTTGAGTATAAAAAGGTTGAAAGGACGAGTAAACAACTTGCAGCCCAATTTTTAAAAGAAATGGATAAACGACGGGAGAAGATGTTAGTCGTTGAATTTCAGTTGAAACAAGTAGATACCCTACCTATTGGAAGTGAACTAAAGGAAAAAGAAGTCAAATCGATTGTTGAAGTAAATATTGGGGACAATTGGGATGAGTTGATGAAGGAAAAAACAATTGTTATAAAAGATGGAATTGTAGATCAAATACGTTGAGGTGATGAATATGGCTGAAAAATGGTTTAATGTTGGTAAGATTGTCAATACACATGGTATCAGTGGCGAAGTTCGGGTTATATCAAAAACAGATTTTGCAGATGAAAGGTATGAACCAGGTAATACCTTATACATCTTTAAAGAAGATTCAATCAAACCTCTTGAGGTGGTTGTTGATAAGCATCGTGTACATAAGAATTTTGACTTACTTACATTTAAGGGAATGGGTTCTATCCAAGATGTTGAACAATTTAAAGGTGCATTAATTAAAGTAGATGAGAATCAATTATCTGATTTAGATGAAGGAGAATACTACTTTCACGAAATTATTGGTTGCTGTGTTCAGCTTGAAGAGGGAGAAGAAATTGGAACAATTCGTGAGATTTTAGCTACCGGAGCAAACGATGTTTGGGTAGTGCAGAGAAAAGTTGGAAAGGATCTACTCATACCTTATATCGATGATATCGTAAAAGAGATAGATATTGAAGCTAAAAAAATTGTGATTAGCCCGATGGAAGGATTGCTTGATTAATGAAAATTGATTTTTTGACACTTTTTCCAGAAATGTTTCAAGGAGTATTGAATGAATCTATTCTAAAAAAAGCTCAAGAGAAAGAAGCTGTTCAGTTTCGGACCATTAACTTTCGAGATTACTCTACTAACAAGCATCATAATGTAGATGATTATCCATATGGTGGTGGGGCTGGTATGGTCCTAAAACCACAGCCGATTTTTGATGCGGTAGAGGATATCCAAAAGCAAACAGAAACAACACCAAAGGTCATTCTTGTTTGCCCACAAGGGGAGCGATTTACACAAGCTAAAGCAGAACAATTAGCTACTGAAAAACATCTACTCTTTGTTTGTGGCCATTATGAGGGGTATGATGAACGAATAAGGGAAAACCTCGTCACAGATGAAATATCAATAGGAGACTTTGTTTTAACAGGTGGGGAGTTAGCCTCGATGGTGATAGCAGATAGTGTGGTGCGCCTACTTCCAGGAGTATTAGGAAATGAAGATTCGCCTATTTTGGATTCATACAGTTCTGGCTTGCTGGAACATCCTCACTATACCAGGCCAGCCGATTTTAGAGGGATGAAAGTACCTGATGTTCTTTTATCTGGCAATCATAAACGAATAGAAGAGTGGCGTGAGCAGGAGTCTCTAAGAAGGACCTTTACAAGGAGACCAGATCTACTCGATTCATACCCTTTAACAGATCAGCAAAAATCTCTCATAAAGCAATGGGGAAATGGGAACTAGCTATTGCAGGCATAGTATCAATATGGTATGATGTATCTCGTGGCTTGTTGCCTTGAAAAATTCACGTTGTGTTTTTAAAAAGTAAAGTCACTTATAACGATGTTCCGCTGCAATCTTAAATGTTGGAATGAACATCTGTTGGAAGGAGTTGAAAACGATGCAAAAACTAATTGAAGATATCACAAAAGAACAATTAAAATCTGATCTTCCTTCATTCCGTCCTGGAGATACAGTACGTGTACACGTTAAAGTAATCGAGGGTACACGTGAACGTATTCAGTTGTTTGAAGGAGTTGTGATTAAGCGTCGTGGTGGTGGAATCAGTGAAACATTTACAGTACGTAAGATCTCTTACGGTGTAGGTGTAGAACGTACATTCCCTGTACACACGCCAAAGATTGCGAATTTAGAAGTAATCCGTCGCGGTAAAGTTCGCCGTGCGAAACTTTACTACCTTCGTCAATTACGTGGTAAAGCTGCACGTATTAAAGAAATTCGATAAGATTGCTCAGTTAATCCTGAGTTCTAAATATATGGCCAGTGGCTGGCTGCTGTCCATATAGATGAAAAGGAGCTTGTTATAAAACAAGCTCCTTTTTTATCTAAGCACTTTTCTAATGGTTCAATTTATTCAATTGAAGTGACAGATAATAAATGTAGGGATTTTTCTTTCGATAACTTCTGAAATTCATTATTTACTTCGATTGTGTCATCATATATTGGGGAATAGTAGTAAGTAGAACTGTGGTCAAATGATTGCTAGAGTAGGTGAAGATGATGACAAAAAAGAGAAATGAAATTTTAGAATGGATAAAGGCACTAGCAATAGCAGTATTATTAGCAGCAGTTATACGGTATTTCTTTTTTGCTCCGATCGTTGTTGATGGTTATTCAATGATGCCGACATTACATACACAAGATCGAATGATTGTGAATAAATTTTCATATAAAGTTGGAGAACCAAAACGGTTCGACATTGTCGTTTTTCATGCAACAATTGACAAGGATTATATCAAAAGAGTAATTGGTTTACCTGGTGATCATGTTGAATACAAAGAGGATACTCTCTATATAAATGGAAAAAAGTATGAAGAACCGTATCTTGATGAATATAAAAACCAATTAATTGACGGACCCTTAACTGAGCCTTTTGAACTAGAAAGTATTATTGGACAAACTACTGTCCCTGAGGGGCATATTTTTGTTATGGGTGATAACAGAAGACAAAGCAAGGATAGCCGCCATATAGGCACTGTACCAATAGAAGAGATTATGGGTAAGACCAGTTTTGTTTATTGGCCGATCTCAGATATAAGATTTGTGGAGTAATGGAAAGAAGGTGTTTATATGACAATCCAATGGTTTCCCGGACATATGGCAAAGGCAAGAAGACAAGTAACTGAAAAAATTAAATTAATTGATATTGTTTTTGAACTTGTTGATGCGAGAATCCCAATGTCCTCTAGAAATCCGATGATTGATGAAATTGTTTCAAGCAAGCCTCGTATCGTTCTTTTAAACAAAGCAGATAAGGCTGATTATTCAATCACAAAGCAATGGCTTGATTACTTTAAAGACAATGAAATCCCTGCAATCGCGATTGATTCGCAAACAGGTACTGGATTAAAGCAAATTACTGCTTTATCAAAGATCATATTAAAAGAGAAGTTTGATAAAATGGCTGCTAAGGGAATTAAGCCTCGGGCAATACGTGCGCTAATTATCGGCATTCCAAATGTCGGAAAATCCACATTGATCAATAGACTAGCAAAGAGAAATATTACCAAAACTGGAGACAGGCCTGGCGTGACGACGGCTCAACAGTGGGTTAAGGTAGGAACTGAGCTTGAGCTACTAGACACACCTGGAATTCTTTGGCCGAAATTTGAAGATCAGCTAGTTGGATTCAAGCTAGCTACAACCGGGGCAATTAAGGATACGATTCTAAATTTACAAGAGGTTACTGTTTTTGCGTTGAATTTCCTTAAAGAGAACTATCCTAACCAACTTAAGGAGAGATATAAATTAGATGAAATACCTGAAGAGGTTGTTTCTTTATTTGATGAAATAGGGAAAAAGCGAGGTTGTATGATGCAAGGTGGCTATATAGATTATGACAAAACCTCAGAACTCGTTTTAAGAGAGCTTCGCGCGGATAAATTAGGTAGATTATCTTTTGAAACACCAAAAGAATTAGAATCTACTCATAAGTAATAAAGGCGGCTCGCAAAATATGCGGGTCTTTATTTATCGTTTTTTTTCTTATTCCGTTGTGTTGAAATTCTTAAAAATATAAACGACAATGAGCCATTTATAATTACTAATAAGTACATATTTAAACATCTAATCGTTCAAATTTGCTTTAGTTATTTTAAACCTTGTCGATATAAATAATAGTGCTAAAAGTCGTTAATCCTCTAGAATTTAGGTGAATAGATAGTAGATAGTAGTATAATTAATTGTTTACCTCGTTTTAGAGTGAAGCGAATGCGTCATATTCAATATGTGAAATAAGAATAAAATCAATTTGAGATATGCTAATCAGAAATTGGAACAACGTATAAGGGGAAATAAGATGCAATTAACGACGAAAGAAGTACAGGAAAAATTATCAGATATTACCAATAAAGAAGATCCTTTTTTAGAGGATTGTATAAATGATACTAGAAAAGGTGTTCAACTTCTTGTTCAAAAATGGTTGAAAAATTATCAGCATGAAAAAATGTTACAACAACAGTTTTATGACATGCTTAGTTATGAAAGGGCGGCATGGAATCAAGGTTATCAGTTGATAGCAGGAATAGATGAGGTAGGGAGAGGACCTTTAGCAGGCCCTGTAGTAGCCGCAGCTGTCATTTTGAAGACTGATTGTTACATACCAGGTCTAACGGACTCTAAGAAGCTGTCAGCTACTATGAGAGACAAATTTTATCGATTAATAAAAGAGAATGCTCATGCAATTGGTGTTGGTATTGTTTCACCAGAGATCATAGACCAAAAGAATATTTATATGGCAACAAAACTAGCGATGGAAATAGCCATCAATAAGTTATCTATCAAGCCAGATTATTTATTACTCGACGCTATGAAACTACCTTTACCTATCTCTCAGGAATCAATTATTAAAGGTGATTCTAAAAGTGTTTCTATTGCAGCAAGTTCTGTTATCGCAAAAGTTACCCGGGATCGGATGATGGTTGAAATGGGTAATGAATATCCTATGTATGGCTTTGAACAACATATGGGATATGGAACAAAACACCATTTAGAGGCGTTGCAAAAACATGGAATAACTGAACATCATAGGAAGAGTTTTGCACCTGTTAAAGAGCTTATAAAAAACTAAAAGGAAGGGGCGTCTCAAGTGGAACATGCAACTACAATAAAAAATCTTTTTCAACATACTTTATCACAAATATCAACGGCAAAGGATCGTGTTGTGTTAAAAGAGAATCAAGTTGTTATGGGACATGTACTTAAGCTCTTTCCTAATCAAAAAGCTATGGTCCAGGTGGGTCAATCAAAACTTATTGCACAACTTGAAACAACAATAAATGTAAATCAGAACTATTGGTTCACAGTTAAAGGGAATGAACAACAAGGACTTAAACTGAAAATATTAAAACAAGTTGAGGGGGACACAAGTTCCCAAACATCACAAGCAAGAGGCTTGTTAGACTTATTTCAACAGCGTCCTACAAAAGCTAATACCATGTTAGCTAAGGAACTCATCAGCGAAAATATCCCGGTTACAAAAGAACAGTTCTTGGCTGCAAACAAGCTATTAAAAGAATCATCTAATAATGGACTTCCAGAAAAAAACCAGTCGATTATATCGGCAATAAAGCAAAATTATCCTTTATCTTCAGGTGTTATTGAAGCATTAACAGCGTCTCGAACAAGTGCCCCCTTAGTTAGTCAAATAGAAAATTTACAACTAGCAATTCAACAAGAAAAGATACTAACACCACCAATGAAACAGTTAACCGAAATCATTTCAAATCTAATGAAAAACTACTTAGTCTATGACGTAAATAAACTTATCGAGGGATTGAAAACTCCACAAACAATCCAAACACTTACAGATAGAGAAAAACAAATTATTACTAATATGACTTCAAGAGTTGATCTCAGTGAAAATGATGTCGTTCAACTCTTAAATGTTTCACTCTTAAATGGTCGAGGATCTAATCTTGAATCTTCTACAGAGCTAATTAGATCACCTATTAATATGAATCAATTAACCGAAGAAGCTACTAATCAACCTGAGTTTAGTGAAGATGAGGTTGAGATATTACGTAAGCTTACTAATGATGTCTCTTTGCTTTCAACAAAAGGGAATGTATTGGATTTTCTATTGTCTTCTGAAAGAAAGTTAGGAATTAACGATGAAAATAAATTGTGGCAAAGCTTAGTTAATAAAGAAGAAATTCCTAAGGAATTGCTATCATTTAAAAATTTGTTAGTTGCAGCAAGTAAACAAGTGGACAATCCTCATTTACGAGAGAAAATGGAACACATTATCAATCGTTTAAATGGTCAAACCTTATTGCAACATGATAGTGGTCCAATTCAACATATTGTGACGCAAATACCGCTTTTTATGAACAATCATTATACAGACTTGACAATTCAATGGAATGGAAAGAAACAGGATGACGGAAAAATAGACCCGGCATATTGCCGAATTCTATTTTATTTGCAGCTACCTTCTTTGAAAGAAATAATGATAGATGTTCAAATACAAAATCGGATCATGAATATTACAATTAGAAATGATAATGAAGCATTAGGAAAAATTATTGCTTCGGCTGGTGATGGCCTGAAAGGAGTATTGAATCAAATGAATTATCATGTTTCCGCTATCATTGTAAAACCCTTTGAGATCGATGAAACAATTGGAAAAGGAATTCCTCAATCAAGTTCATCATTTGCAGCTACTTCCTATACCGGAGTTGATATAAGGATATGACAGCCGACAATGGAACAAAAAAAGCTATAGCATTAAAATATAGCGATAAGGAAAGTGCACCTAAAGTAATAGCAAAAGGTAAGGGCTTAATAGCAGATGAAATTCTAGACTCTGCAAGAAAAAATAATATACACATTCAACAAGACCCAGCCCTCATAGAAATTTTATCTAAATTAGAAATAGATCAACAAATACCTGAAGAACTATACGAAGCCGTTGCAGAAATATTTGCATTTATTTATAAAATAGATAAAGGTATATAGGAGTAGAATACTAAATATTTAATCAATTATTCAATTTGAGCTGAATGCATAACAAATTAAAGTAGTAAACTCTTATTTTAATAAAATTAATTTTTATTGAAGGAATGGATTCTTTTTTGTCGAATAGTAGACAAGGTACAAACTATTAATATAAAATGAAAGCGTAGTATTTTT
This sequence comes from Metabacillus sp. GQ13, assembly GCF_059758525.1. Classification (NCBI taxonomy): domain Bacteria; kingdom Bacillati; phylum Bacillota; class Bacilli; order Caryophanales; family Bacillaceae; genus Metabacillus; species Metabacillus sp. GQ13. The sequence goes on along the minus strand of NZ_JCAXET010000001.1, from coordinate 429,085 downwards.
TATTCTTGCAAATAGGTTAGGAGGATGGCAAATGAATATCCATGAGTACCAAGGAAAAGAACTCCTTCGTAAATACGGGGTTTCTGTACCAAATGGACGTGTTGCTTTTACTGTTGAAGAAGCGGTTGAGGCTGCAAAAGAACTTGGAACAGATGTAGTTGTAGTAAAAGCTCAAATCCATGCAGGTGGACGTGGTAAAGCTGGTGGGGTAAAAGTTGCTAAGAACCTTAATGAAGCTCGTACATATGCTGAAGAAATTTTAGGTAAAACACTAGTAACACACCAAACAGGACCTGAAGGTAAAGAGGTAAAACGCCTACTTATCGAAGAAGGTTGTGACATTAAAAAGGAATATTATATAGGCCTAGTACTAGATCGTGCAACTTCACGTGTCGTTTTGATGGCTTCTGAAGAAGGCGGAACGGAAATTGAAGAAGTAGCTGAGCAAAATCCAGAGAAAATTTTTAAAGAAGTCATTGACCCAGCTGTTGGTCTACAAGGCTATCAAGCTAGAAGAATTGCTTTTAACATAAACATCCCAAAAGCTTTAGTTGGTAAAGCAGTGAAGTTTATGCTAAGCCTTTATCAAGCTTTTGTAGAGAAAGATTGCTCAATTGCAGAAATTAATCCGCTTGTTGTTACGGGTGATGGCAATGTAATGGCTCTTGACGCTAAATTAAATTTTGATGAAAATGCATTATATCGTCATAAAGATATTGTAGAATATCGTGACCTTGAAGAAGAGGATGCGAAGGAAATTGAAGCATCAAAATATGACCTAAGCTATATTTCATTAGATGGGAATATCGGTTGTATGGTAAATGGAGCAGGACTTGCAATGTCTACAATGGACATTATTAAGTATTATGGCGGCGAACCGGCAAACTTCCTTGATGTTGGGGGCGGCGCGACTGCTGAAAAGGTAACAGAAGCATTCAAAATTATCCTATCTGATGAAAAAGTAAAAGGTATTTTTGTTAATATCTTCGGTGGAATCATGAAATGTGATGTCATTGCTGAAGGTGTAGTTGAAGCAACCAAACAAGTTGGCTTAGATATTCCACTTGTTGTTCGTTTAGAAGGAACAAACGTTGATTTAGGTAAGAAAATCTTAAATGAATCAGGTTTAAATATTACTTCTGCAGAATCTATGGCTGACGGCGCACAAAAAATCGTTTCATTAGTAAAGTAAGAAAGGCAGGGGACAAACGTGAGTGTATTTATTAATAAAGATACGAAAGTAATGGTACAAGGTATCACTGGTTCTACAGCATTATTTCATACAAAGCAAATGCTTGAATATGGTACAAATATCGTCGGTGGAACAACACCTGGTAAAGGTGGTACTGAAGTAGAAGGAGTACCAGTATTTAATACCGTTTTAGAAGTAGTGAAGGCTACTGGTGCCAATGCTTCTGTCATTTATGTACCTGCTCCTTTTGCAGCTGATGCAATCATGGAAGCAGTAGACGCTGAACTAGATTTAGTTATTTGTATCACTGAGCATATTCCGGTTCTTGATATGGTAAAAGTGAAGCGTTACATGGAAGGTAGAAAAACACGCTTAGTTGGACCAAACTGTCCAGGAGTAATTACTCCTGATGAATGTAAAATTGGCATCATGCCAGGTTATATTCATAAGAAAGGTCATGTAGGAGTCGTTTCTCGTTCTGGAACACTTACATATGAAGCAGTCCATCAATTATCAGAAGCTGGTATTGGTCAATCAACTGCTGTAGGTATTGGTGGGGATCCTGTAAACGGAACAAACTTTATTGATGTTCTAAAAGCTTTTAACGAGGATGAGGACACATATGCTGTTATTATGATCGGAGAAATTGGTGGAACAGCTGAAGAAGAAGCAGCTGAATGGATTAAAGCTAATATGACAAAACCGGTTGTAGGCTTTATAGGTGGACAAACAGCACCTCCAGGGAAACGTATGGGCCATGCTGGTGCGATTATTTCTGGTGGTAAAGGTACTGCTGAAGAAAAGATTAAAACAATGAATGCATGTGGTATTAAAGTAGCTGAAACACCTTCAGTTATGGGAGAAACACTTATTACAGTACTTGAAGAACAAGGGCTATTAGATAAATGTAAAACACATTAATTTGAGTGAAGAGGCTGACAAAAGGTTTTGACCATTTGGTTATTTGTCTGCCTCTTTTTCTTACCTATTTTTCCAGGTTCCTTTAAAATAGCTTCCGATAATAATAGAAAATCCAAAAGTTGCTTTTTCTTGTGTAAGAGGAACAAACATTTTTGATAAGAACTGTATAGACAGAAATGATTAGATTGTTATGCAAGTAATAAAAAGGGAGGACATTATGGAAGTTGTAACTAAAAAAATATTTTTACTATCTCATTGTAAAGGTATAAGTAATCAGCTATTATCCAAATTATTGAAAGTAGATCCATCATTAAATATCGTTCATATGCTGAAAGATGAGGACTGGAAAAGATATTTTAATATGTCTAAAGAGAAAGTATTAGCTTTAAAAAAAGAGTATAATTCTCTACATTTTGACAGTCTCTATCAAGTATATAAGAACAAAGAAGTATCCTTTATAACGCACAATAACAAGAATTTTCCACCTCTTCTTAAAGAGATATCTGACCCTCCACCAATATTGTATTACATTGGGGATCTAAGTCTTTCTCATAGTAGTCGAGTAATTAGTGTCGTAGGCACAAGGCATCCTAATCAATATGGTAAATCTGTTTTAAAGCATATCCTAAAGCCTCTAATCATGGACAATTGGGCAATAGTTAGTGGATTGGCAGCAGGCATTGATACACTAGCTCACGAAACAGCGATGAATAATGGAGGAAGAACAGTTGCCGTTATTGCAGGTGGTTTGTTTCATCTATATCCAAAGCAAAATATACCCTTAGCAAAAAGAATGATGACTGATCATTTAATTCTCTCAGAACATCCCCCATCCTTTCCACCTCAAAAATGGCATTTCCCAATGAGGAACAGAATAATAAGCGGATTATCACTAGGCACAATTATCATCCAAGCTAAAAAGAGAAGTGGATCATTAATCACTGCTCAACAAGCTTTAGAACAAAATAGAGAGGTATTTGCTGTCCCAGGATCTATTTTTGATGACTTTAGTGTAGGGACAAATGAACTAATTCAAAGTGGTGCAAAATTAGTTCAAAATGCAGGTCATATACTAGAAGAGTTCGCTGATAAAGTGAAGTAATTCTATTTAAAAGGCTCTTTTCTAAAAGTTTGTTGCTCTAGAACTAATAAAAATCGGCTTTTGGATTTTTATGATGTAAATTTCAAGCAATCTCCAGAGGGGTATCAGAGTCATTTAGCGAAAAGAGCACGGCTTAAAACGTGTACATGTGTACTTTGTATGGAAAGCAACAATCTTTGCGAAAACAGCCATTTAAAAACGTACTATTTTACAATGTACAGGGCTCTACTTAAAATGCATTCCAATAGTTAGGCTGTGTTGTTCTTTTTTATTTCATTTAAATTTTTGATGTTTTTTCTAAATAAAACCTAATAACCATTTTACTAAATAGGCGAATTTTTTTGAAAAGTCCCAAAAGGAAAGACGATTATGAAGGGGAATATGTAAAATTTGTGAAAATATACATGTTTTTTCTGAATGAATTAGTATATGATTAGGGTAATTTCTTTATTAACGTTTGACAAATCGTATAGGAATATTTAATAATAGTGGAGATTTATAATGCGAAACTTAAATATTCTATATGGTAGATGGATACTTATTTACTCTTTCTTGATTTTAAAAGAGATAATAAATAAAAACCTAGTAAAGTCTAATTTCTCAGGTCTAAGTTAATAAAAATACTTTGTCAGTTGGTTTGAGTAGACGTACTCTCGACTATTAAAAGAATCATTGTTGAAAAATAATAAACTGATTTATGTGAAGCGAGATATTTTATCTCTTTCTGTATGTAGATAAATTATTTATTTATTCCTTCATTATAAATGTTAACGTTTGTCGTTATAAAGAAAAGCACTAATCACAATAAAAAGGAAACTTTAAATAAAATAATATAATGTAAACCTTACACCATCAAAATATTTAGTCGATTAACATTTAAAATAGAAGAAATATAAAAGAGAGAATACCTCTTAAGGAGGACAAAATGCATGGCAGACTATCTAGTCATAGTGGAATCACCAGCAAAAGCAAAAACAATAGAACGATATTTAGGAAAAAAATATAAAGTAAAAGCCTCAATGGGACATATACGGGATTTACCTAAAAGTCAAATTGGCGTAGATGTAGAACATAACTTTGAACCGAAGTATATTACGATAAGAGGTAAGGGTCCTATACTGAAAGAATTAAAAACAGCAGCAAAAAAAGTTAAAAAGGTTTATCTCGCAGCCGATCCGGATCGTGAAGGGGAAGCAATAGCTTGGCATTTAGCGCACAGTTTAGATGTGGACGTTAATTCTGACTGTCGAGTTGTATTTAATGAAATTACAAAAGATGCGATAAAGGAGTCTTTCAAGCATCCACGCTCAATTAACATGGATTTAGTTGATGCACAACAAGCAAGACGTGTTCTTGATCGACTTGTTGGTTATAAAATCAGCCCAATTCTTTGGAAAAAAGTAAAAAAGGGCCTTAGTGCTGGTCGAGTACAATCTGTGGCACTTCGATTAATTATTGATAGAGAGAAAGAAATTAAAAAGTTTATTCCAGAAGAATACTGGTCAATTGAAGGTCAGTTTTTAAAGGGACAAAAGGATTTTGAAGCTTCATTTTATGGGGTTAACGGTAAGAAGAAAGAGTTGAATTCTGAAGAGGATGTAAATGAAATTTTACAGGTTATCGACGGAAATAAATTCAATGTTAATAAAGTGACCAAAAAAGAAAGAAAAAGAAACCCTGCTGTTCCGTTTATAACATCTACGCTGCAACAAGAGGCCGCACGGAAGTTAAACTTTAGAGCTAGGAAAACAATGATGATCGCTCAGCAGCTTTATGAAGGTATTGAATTAGGTAAAGAAGGTACTGTTGGATTAATCACATATATGAGAACAGATTCCACGAGAATTTCTGAAACCGCTCAAGCTGAAGCAGTGGATTATATTGAAAATAAATATGGTAAAGAATTTTTAGGTGATCGGACAAACACATCGAAGAAAAAAAATACAAATACACAAGATGCCCACGAAGCAATTCGTCCAACTTCGACGCTACGTGATCCAGCATCTATAAAAGAGTTTTTAAGCAGAGATCAACTTAGATTGTACAAATTAATATTTGAGCGTTTTTTATCCAGTCAAATGGCAGCAGCAATCTTGGATACAATGAGTGTTGATCTTATTAATAATGGAGTTATGTTTAGAGCAACTGGTTCGAAAATAAAATTCCCAGGATTCATGAAAGTGTATGTTGAAGGAAATGACGATCAGATTGAAGAGAAAGATCGTTTATTACCAAACTTAGTTGAAGGCGATGAAGTCTTTTCTAAAGATATTGAACCAGCACAGCATTTCACACAGCCACCTCCACGTTTTACAGAGGCACGCTTGGTAAGAACTTTAGAAGAATTAGGAATAGGACGTCCTTCAACCTATGCTCCAACACTTGATACCATTCAAAGACGTGGTTACGTCTCGTTAGATAATAAACGATTTATTCCTACTGAGCTAGGAGAAATCGTACTGGAGCTAATAATGGAGTTTTTTCCAGAAATTATCAATGTTGAATTCACTGCTAATATGGAACATAGTCTAGATGAAGTGGAAGACGGGCAAATTGAGTGGGTGAAAATTCTAGATGATTTTTATAAAGATTTTTTACCAAGACTTGAAAAAGCAGAGAATGAAATGGAGAAAATTGAAATAAAAGATGAACCAGCAGGTATTGATTGTGAAGAATGTGGCAACGATATGGTTTATAAAATGGGTAGATATGGAAAGTTTATGGCATGTTCAAATTTTCCTGAATGCCGAAATACAAAAGCGATTGTAAAAGAAATTGATGTAAAGTGTCCAAATTGCAAAGAAGGCATGATTGTTGAACGGAAATCAAAAAAACGGAGAATTTTTTATGGTTGCAATCAATATCCAGAATGTGAATTCCTATCATGGGATAAACCGATTGCCAGAAGTTGTCCGAAATGTGATAATATGCTTGTTGAGAAGAAGCTGAAAAAAGGTATACAAGTTCAGTGTATGGAATGTGATTATAAAGAAGAACAACAAAAGTAGGTGAGCCTCTTTCAGCTCACCTCTTTTATATTACGGAGGTAAGATAGTATGAATCAAAATGAAACAGTAAATGTAATTGGTGCAGGTCTTGCTGGAAGTGAGGCAGCATGGCAATTAGCAAAAAGAGGTATACAAGTTCGATTATACGAAATGAGACCAGTTAAACAAACGCCAGCACATCATACTGATAAGTTTGCAGAGTTAGTTTGTAGTAATTCTTTAAGGGCTAATACGCTAACAAATGCAGTAGGTGTCCTCAAAGAAGAAATGAGAATTCTTGATTCAGTTATTATTAAGGCTGCTGATGAATGTGCAGTTCCGGCAGGTGGTGCTTTAGCAGTTGATCGCCACGAATTTGCGAATAGGGTAACAGAACTAGTAAAGGGACATCCGAATGTAACAGTCATCAATGAAGAAGTAGGAGAAATCCCTACAGGTCCGACGATTATTTCTACAGGTCCATTAACTTCGAAAAATCTATCAGACCAATTACAAACTTTAACAAGTGAAGAGTACCTATATTTTTATGACGCAGCTGCACCGATTATTGAAAAAGATAGTATTGACATGAATAAGGTATACTTAAAATCTCGTTATGATAAAGGTGAAGCAGCCTATTTAAATTGTCCGATGAACGAGGAAGAATTTGATCGCTTTTATGAAGCGTTAATTGCTGCAGAAACAGTTCCTTTAAAAGAATTTGAAAAAGAAATTTTCTTTGAAGGTTGTATGCCTATTGAGGTAATGGGGCAAAGAGGTAGAAAAACGATGTTATTTGGACCGTTAAAACCAGTAGGGTTAGAAGATCCTAAAACTGGGAAAAGACCATTTGCAGTTGTTCAATTACGTCAGGATGATGCTGCTGGCACACTTTATAATATTGTTGGATTTCAAACCCACCTTAAATGGGGACCGCAAAAAGAAGTTCTATCATTAATTCCCGGTTTAGAAAATGCTGAAATAGTCCGTTATGGAGTTATGCATCGAAATACATTTATTAATTCTCCAAGGCTTTTAAAGGCAACTTATCAATACAAAGATAGAGAAAATTTATTTTTTGCGGGACAAATGACTGGTGTTGAAGGGTATGTTGAATCTGCTGCATCTGGTTTGGTAGCGGGACTTAATGCTGCCCATTTAGTACAAGGGAAGGATTTAGTTGAATTCCCTAAAGAAACAGCGATCGGAAGTATGGCACAATATATTACTACTACGAACGCGGATAATTTTCAGCCCATGAATGCAAACTTTGGTATTTTTGCTGATCTACCTACTCGAATTAAAAGTAAAAAAGAGCGTAATGAAATGCATGCTAATCGTGCGATAGAAACAATTCAAAAAATTTCGAAAAATTTATAGTTATTATTTGCAAGGGCTACTAAAGTTGTGATAACATTTAGTAGCCCTTGTGAGGTGTTTAAATGGTAACTGTAAAGGTTTATTTAAATTTTTTCATTGAGTATTTACAAATAGAAAAAAACCATTCACAATATACAATTGTGAATTATACCAGAGATATTGAGGATTTTTTTTCCTTTATGAAGGAACAATCAATCCTTCACCTAGAAGAAGTTACATATAATGATACACGTTTATACTTAACGCAGTTACATAAAAGAAATTATTCTAGAAGGACAATATCAAGGAAAGTTTCTTCTTTAAGGAGCTTTTATAAATTTCTCGTTCGAGAAGAGAAATTAAGTGAAAATCCTTTTTCATTAGTGTCTTTACATAAAAAGGAGCAGAAAATCCCAAAATTCTTTTACGAACAGGAAATAGAAGAATTGTTTTCTATATCTGATTGTAAGACACCCTTAGGACAAAGAAATCAGGCTTTACTAGAAATCCTTTATGGAACTGGGATTCGTGTTAGTGAATGCTGCAAAATACGGTTAACTGATATTGATTTTTATATTGGTACTGTTCTTGTTCATGGAAAGGGTGGCAAACAAAGATACGTCCCTTTTGGGAGCTATGCCAAAGACGCTATTGAACAATATGTAAATCAAGGTAGAAAAACATTAATAAATAAATTAAAAACAGTTGACGAACATTCTTATCTTTTTGTCAATCATCGAGGAAGTCTATTAACCGATCGTGGCGTTAGACATGTCCTAAATGAACTAATTAAAAAGGCATCCCTGACATTACATATACACCCTCATATGTTTAGACATACGTTTGCTACACATATGTTAAATGAAGGAGCAGATATGAGAAGTGTCCAAGAATTACTGGGGCATTCGCATTTATCTTCAACACAAGTGTATACACATGTAACGAAAGACCATTTAAAAAAGATTTATATGACTCATCATCCTCGTGCATAAAAGCATATTCTAAGGAGGTAAATTATGTCTCAATTTCATGCGACAACAATATTTGCAATTCAACATAATGGAAAAGCAGCGATGGCTGGAGATGGCCAGGTAACTTTCGGAAATGCAGTGGTTATGAAACATACCGCAAAAAAGGTTCGCAAGATATTTAATGGAAAGGTACTTGCTGGTTTTGCAGGATCAGTAGCAGATGCCTTTACATTATTTGAACTTTTTGAAAGTAGACTGGAAGAATACAACGGGAACCTCCAGCGCGCTTCAGTAGAATTAGCAAAAGAATGGCGTAGTGACAAGGTGTTGAGAAGACTTGAAGCAATGCTAATTGTTATGAATGAAGAGCATATATTATTAGTCTCTGGTACCGGTGAGGTAATTGAACCGGATGACGGTGTATTAGCAATTGGTTCAGGTGGTAATTATGCCTTATCTGCTGGTAGAGCATTAAAGCGTTATGCTGGAGATAACTTAACTGCAAAGGATATTGCTGAAGGAGCTTTATCTATCGCAGGTGAAATATGTGTTTATACCAATCAAAATATAATTGTTGAAGAGCTTTAATAAGGGAGGATAACAGGTTGAATAAACAACTAACACCAAAACAAATTGTTGAACGATTAGATCAATATATTGTAGGTCAGACGGATGCAAAAAAAGCTGTAGCTGTAGCATTACGAAATCGCTATAGACGAAGCTTATTAGATGGAAAGCTTCGTGATGAAGTCGTTCCTAAAAACATATTAATGATTGGACCTACGGGTGTTGGAAAAACGGAAATTGCAAGAAGGATTGCAAAACTTGTTGGGGCACCATTTATTAAAGTAGAGGCGACGAAATTTACAGAGGTTGGTTACGTAGGCAGAGACGTTGAATCAATGGTTCGTGATTTAGTTGAAACAGCAGTTCGTATAGTTAAAGAAGAGAAAGTTTCGGATGTTAAAGGTCTTGCAGAAGAAAACGCCAATAAACGTTTAGTTGAGCTTCTTGTCCCAGGTAAAAAGAAACAGTCATCAGTTAAAAACCCTTTAGAAATGTTTTTTGGTGGTGCTGGGAACCAAGATCAAGAGCAAGAGGATGATACGAATGAGGAAACAACACTTCGCGAGAAACGCCGTAGAATAACGCATCAGTTAGCTTTAGGTGAACTTGAGGATCACTATGTGTTTATTGAGGTTGAAGAGCAACAAGCATCGATGTTTGATATGCTTCAAGGTTCGGGTATGGAGCAAATGGGAATGAATATGCAAGATGCATTAGGTAGCTTTATGCCTAAGAAAAAGAAAAAGCGTAAACTTACTGTAAGAGATGCGAGAAAAGTTATAACAAACGAAGAAGCAAGTAAGCTTATCGATATGGATGAAGTAACACAAGATGCGGTCATACGAGCAGAACAAACTGGTATTATTTTTATCGATGAAATTGATAAAATAGCCGGGAAATCGAATGGTGGATCATCAGCAGACGTATCGAGAGAAGGTGTACAACGAGATATTCTTCCGATTGTTGAAGGATCAACTGTTGTAACGAAGTATGGAACAGTAAAAACCGATCATGTATTATTTGTAGCTGCAGGTGCCTTTCATATTGCAAAGCCTTCAGATCTTATTCCTGAGCTTCAAGGAAGGTTCCCGATTCGTGTAGAATTAACCAAGTTAAGTGCAGATGACTTTGTAAAAATATTGGTAGAGCCAGATAATGCATTATTAAAACAATATCAAGCATTATTAGAAACAGAAGGTATACAATTAGAATTTTCTGACGATGCTATACGTAAAATCGCAGAAGTTGCTTTTGAAGTAAATCAAGACACAGACAATATCGGTGCAAGAAGACTTCATACTATACTAGAGCGCCTATTGGAAGATTTATCTTTTGAAGCGCCAGACATTAATTTGGAGAAGGTTGTCATCACTCCTCAGTATGTAGAAGATAAACTAGGAAAGATTTCAAAAAACAAAGATTTAAGTCAATTTATATTATAAACGGCTATTACTCGAAATTTTGTTGCCGTAAAGAGTACTTTATTTCCGTGATTAAAAGAAAAAGTGAATCATTGAAGAAATAGGTAACAAAACTTTTGAAAAGAGCTGATAACAATTAAATATGTTACAGGAGGAAACAATCATGGCATTATTGCAAAAAACAAGAAAAATAAATGCAATGCTTCAAAGAGCAGCAGGTAAACCGGTGAATTTCAAAGAAATGGCCGAAACATTAAGTGATGTAATAGAAGCAAATATATTTGTTGTTAGTCGAAGAGGAAAACTACTAGGATTTGCAGTAAATCAACAAATCGAAAACGAACGAATGAAGAAAATGCTTGAAGACCGTCAATTCCCTGAAGAATATACCAATAATTTGTTTAATGTAACAGAAACATCTTCAAATATAGATTTTGAAAGTGAATATACAGCTTTTCCAGTGGAAAACCGTGAATTATTTAAAAATGGACTAACGACTATTGTTCCAATCATCGGTGGAGGAGAGCGTCTCGGAACACTAATTTTAGCAAGAGTACAAGGACAATTTGAAGATGAAGATTTAATTCTTGCAGAATATGGTGCTACCGTTGTAGGTATGGAAATTTTACGTGAAAAAACAGATGAAATAGAAGAGGAAGCTCGTAGTAAGGCTGTTGTTCAAATGGCAATTAGTTCATTGTCATATAGTGAGTTAGAAGCTATTGAACATATCTTTGAAGAATTAAGTGGAAAAGAAGGTCTATTGGTTGCAAGTAAGATTGCAGATAGAGTGGGGATAACACGTTCTGTTATCGTTAATGCCCTACGAAAGTTAGAAAGTGCAGGAGTTATCGAATCTAGATCATTAGGAATGAAAGGTACATATATCAAAGTATTAAATGATAAGTTCCTATTAGAATTAGAAAAATTAAAAGCAAATTAACAAAGAAGTAATTAGGTATGGATAGCATTATTTTATTATAAAAATAAAAACAACAATCTTTACAGAAATAGCTAAAACGGCTGTTTTTGTAGTGGATGTTGTTTTTTTTTTTTTTCTTTTGAAGGAGATTAATTATAAATGGCAAGTTAATGAAAATAGCGATCGATTCGAAAAAAACGAATAGATAAAAGCTTAAATAATATAAGTGTGCAAATATAACTAATTCTATTTTCCTAAAAATATGGGAAAGAATTTATCTACGCAAATGTCGATATTTGTGATATTTTGTTTATAGGCAATAGTAAAAATCCGTAATGATATTCAAATTATCACTAATTAACGTGCTGATAAGCGCTTATTTAATAGGCTTAAATGCCTAAAGGAAAAATTTACTTGAAAATCCGACTTTTTTTTACAAAAACTTCATAGACTTTAAGACTATAATTTCATACAATGTAACTATCAAAAGAACATATTTCGACATTGACAGAATACGTTGGTTTTTTTTATTTGTGGGGGTGAAACTTTGAATTTATTTTCTAGTTCAATAAGTACATTAGAGCGAGCAATAAATCAGTCAAGTACTAAGCAAAAAGTCATATCAAATAACATTGCAAATGTGGATACTCCAAATTATAAGGCGCAAGAGGTTAAATTTAGCAATTCCTTAGGTAATGAGATGCAAAAACTAAGTGCAAAGAAAACAACTAATAAGCATATAGAATTTGGAACTACTTCATCAGGGTACCAAGTTGTTTCTAGGAATAATACTAGCTACCAACACAATGGGAATAACATTGATATAGATAAGGAAATGACTGAGATGGCTAAAAATCAAATTCAATACAATGCATTAGTTGAGCGTTTAAGTAGTAAATTTAATTCCTTAAAAACAGTTATAAAAGGTGGCAATTAATAATGTCTATATTTCAAGCTATCAATACATCTGGCTCTGCCCTAACGGCGCAAAGAGTTAGAATGGACGTAATTTCCTCTAACATGGCAAATGTGGATACAACTAGAGGTGAGTTTATTGACGGTGAATGGCAACCATATCGTAGGAAAATGATTGTAACACAGCCTCAGGGTAATCAATTCTCTTCCTTTCTCAGTAAGGCTATGGGCTCATCGGATAACACAGATGGTGTAAAAGTAACAGAAATTGTTGGAGATGATACACCATTTGAACTTATCTATGATCCTGAGCATCCAGATGCAAATGACGATGGTTACGTAGCAATGCCAAACGTTGACCCTTTAAAAGAAATGGTTGATTTAATAAGTAGTACTCGATCATACGAAGCGAATGTAACTGTGATGAATGCAACAAAAGGAATGCTTATGAAAGCATTAGAAATTGGAAAATAGGTGAAATGAATGATAAATAGTGTCAATCCATTACAAATAACAACACAACCGAGTCCATTCCAGCAAAAGGCTGATCTAAATACAAATAAAGTAAGTTTTGCAGATTCACTAAAACTGGCAGTTGAAAAGGTCAATCAATCACAAGTCGAATCGGATAAAATGACTACTGCTCTTGCAGCTGGTGAGAATGTAGATTTGCATAATGTCATGATCACAGCCGAAAAAGCTAGTGTAACAATGACTCTTGCAACAGAGGTTCGTAATAAAGCTATTGAAGCATATCAAGAAATGATGAGAATGCAGGTGTAGTAATTGTTCTTAAGTTTAAGGACGGTTAATGGTAACTACAAAACTATCTAATGTCATCATAACCGGGGGACTTTATGGAATGAACGAAAAGTTAATGAATACGAAAAATAAATTAAGTGACTCCTGGCAAGGAAGAAGTAAAGTGCAGAAAACATTACTTATTACTGGTGCACTTTTCTTTTTTTTGCTCGCAGGAATTTTAACATACTTTTTATCAAAAACAGATTTAGTTCCTTTATATTCAAACCTTTCTGCAGCGGAAACTGGTCAGATAAAAGAAACGCTTGATTCTAAAGGTATTAAATCGGAAATTACCAATAATGGTACGACTATAATGGTGCCAAAAGAGCAAGTAGATACATTAATGGTAGAGCTTGCAGCAGAAGGAGTCCCAGATTCAGGTACGATAGATTATTCATACTTTGGTCAAGATTCAGGCTTTGGTATGACGGATAAAGAGTTTGATGTTATTAAGCTAAAAGCAACACAAACTGAATTATCCAACTTGATGAAGGGGATCGATGGGGTTAATGATGCAAAAGTCATGATAAACCTACCTGCAGAATCTGTATTTGTTGGCGAACAAGCAGAAGGGTCATCAGCCTCTGTTGTTCTTGATTTAAAACCTGGTGCACAGTTGGATCAGGAAAATGTGAATGCACTTTTCCATTTAGTATCAAAAAGTATTCCGAATCTGGCTACTGATAATATTGTTATTATGGACCAAAACTTTAATTATTATGATCTAAATAATGGTGGGAGTTCATCAACAAGTACTAACTATGCATCCCAACAAGGTATACAAGCACAAATTGAACAAGATATTCAAAGAGATGTTCAAAAGATGTTAGGTACAATGATGGGACAAGACAAAGTAGTCGTTTCAGTTTCTACTGATATTGATTTCACTCAAGAAAGTCGTGAGGAAAACCTTGTTAGTCCGGTAACAGAAGATAGTGATGAAGGAATTGCCGTAAGCGTTGAAAGAATCACAGAAGCATACACGGGTAATGGCGCTGCTGCAGCAGGTGGTGTGAATGGGACAGGAGAAACAGACATACCTGGATATGAAGCCACTGCAGAAGGTTCCGGCGATGGTGATTATGAACGTATCGAAGAAAGAATTAATAATGAAGTAAATAGAATAAATAAACAAATTGTAGAGAGTCCTTACAAAATACGTGATATTGGTATTCAAGTAATGGTGGAACCACCTAATCCGGAGGATCCACTATCATTTACAGCTGAACGTGAAGAAGATATTCAACAAATTCTTTCAACAGTTATCCGTACATCAATAAACAAGGATACAACAGAAGAACCATTAACTGATGAACAAATAGAGGAGAAAGTAGTTGTTTCTGTCCAAACGTTTGATGGAAAACAACAATTTGCCACTGAAACTGAAACTGCACAATCAATTCCTTGGTGGGTTTACGTTGTTTCAGGCGTTCTATTACTAGTTATAGTCATCTTGGTCATACTGTTAGTTAGAAAGAAAAAACAGGCTGAAGAAGAGATTGAAGAGGATGATGCTCTACCTTTCGAAGAACCAATTAGAGTTCAAGATATTAATAAAGAAGTAGAAACAGAAGGAACAGTACGAAAACAGCAGCTGGAAAAAATGGCTAAAGAAAACCCGGAAGATTTTGCTAAGCTATTACGTACATGGATTTCAGAGGAATAGGGGGTTAAGAATATGGCGAGAAAAGATAATAGTAATGTATTGACAGGCAAGCAAAAGGCTGCCATTCTCTTAATCTCTTTAGGACCTGAAGTCTCGGCATCAATATATAAACATTTGTCGGAGGAAGAAATAGAGAAGTTAACTTTAGAAATATCGGGAGTTCGAAAAGTTGAAGCGAATAAAAAGGAAGAGATCATTGAGGAATTTCATGATATTGCGATGGCTCAGGATTTTATATCGCAAGGAGGAATCTCTTATGCTAAGCAAATTCTTGAGAAAGCATTGGGAGGAGACAAAGCAACTAGCATTATCCAGCGTTTAACCTCGTCACTTCAGGTTAGACCGTTTGATTTTGCTAGAAAGGCAGATCCATCACAAATTTTAAACTTTATACAAAATGAGCATCCACAAACAATAGCCTTGGTTCTATCCTATCTTGAACCAGTACAATCAGGTCAAATATTGTCTGAGCTTCCACAGGAACTTCAAGCTGATGTTGCAAGAAGAATAGCTGTTATGGATCGCACCTCACCAGAAATTATCAATGAGGTCGAACAAATTCTTGAGCGAAAGCTTTCATCAACAGTCACACAGGATTTCACGCAAACTGGTGGAATAGAAGCAGTTGTTGAAGTACTTAATGGAGTTGATCGATCAACGGAAAGAACGATTCTTGATTCACTAGAAATACAAGATCCAGTTTTAGCTGAAGAAATTAAAAAGAGAATGTTTGTATTTGAAGATATCGTTACGCTTGATAATCGTGCCATCCAACGCGTCGTAAGAGATGTGGAAAATGACGATTTAATGCTTTCATTAAAAGTTGCAAGTGAAGAAGTTAGAGATGTTGTATTTAAAAATATGTCTAATCGTATGGTAGATACATTTAAAGAAGAAATGGAGTACATGGGACCTGTTCGATTACGTGATGTTGAAGAGGCGCAATCTAGAATAGTAGGGGTTATTAGAAGGCTTGAAGAAGCCGGTGAAATTGTCATCGCACGTGGTGGAGGAGATGATATTATTGTCTAAACTTATAAAGTCTCAGAATACCTTTAAAGATGACAATGAAAAACAACCTATCGCTGTCCAAGCTATACAAGAACTCCTGAAAGGTAAATATAAAGATATAGATGAACCAGATATAATGATAAAAAATAGTCATATGATTCAAACGGCAAAAGAAGAGGCAGAACAAATTAGACAATCCGCACTAGCAGAAACATCAAGAATTCTTCAGCAAGTGGAATATGAAAAAGGGTCATGGGAACAAGAGAAAGAGCAACTTTATGAACAAGTTAGACAAGAAGGTTACGCAGAAGGCCTAGAGCTAGGTAGACAAGAGGCTTTAAGGCAGTATCAAACAAATATTGAAGAATCGCAAAGGATAATAGACATGGCTAAAAAGGATTATGATGAGACAGTTCAACTATCTGAAAATGCAATATTATTACTTGCTACAAAGATCGCAAGTAAAATTATCGCTATGAAGTTAGATGAATCCTCTGGGAATTTTTTGGCTGTTGTTAAGGAAGGGTTATCTGAAGTGAAAGATTACGAGAACATAAAAGTCCATGTCCATCCTACTCATTACGAGTTTTTGTTAAGTCAAAAGGATGAATTAAAATTACTACTAACGAATAAAACGGACATAAGTATTTATGCAAATACAGAATTAGATAGTGATGGCTGCTTTATTGATTCAGCATTTGGCAGGATAGATATTAGTATTGATACACAGCTAAAACAATTGAAAGATCAATTAATGCAACTAATTGATGAGAGGTGATCCCAAATTGAGAGCAATGGACTTGATTCATACTATTGACAGACTAGATTCATATAAACGCTTTGGAAAAGTAAAAAAGGTAGTAGGACTAATGATTGAATCAAGGGGCCCAGAAAGCTCAATTGGGGATCTTTGCTATATATATACAGGATCTAATAAAAGCACAAAGATCCCAGCAGAGGTAGTCGGTTTTAAGGATGAAAATGTTTTGTTAATGCCATATCTACAAGTAACCGACATTTCACCTGGTAGTATTGTAGAAGCTACGGATAATCCTTTAAAAATCAAAGTAGGTGCCGGATTAATAGGTAAAGTAGTTGATGCTTTTGGGAAACCTCTTGATGAGTCAAGCTTACCTAAGGGTTTAAACTATGCACCAACAGAAAAATCACCACCAAATCCAATGAAGAGACCACCTATTGACGAAAAGATTGAGGTCGGCGTTCGAGTGATTGATAGCCTATTAACAGTAGGGAAAGGTCAACGGGTAGGGATTTTTGCAGGTAGTGGTGTAGGTAAAAGTACATTAATGGGAATGATTGCTCGAAATACGAATGCAGATATAAATGTCATAGCTCTTGTTGGGGAACGTGGCCGTGAGGTTCGTGAATTTATCGATCGTGATTTAGGTCCAGAAGGTTTAAAAAGATCGATTGTAATCGTTGCTACATCAGACCAACCAGCATTAATGAGACTAAAGGCATCCTATACAGCAACTGCTATTGCTGAATATTTTCGCGACAAAGGGTTAAATGTGATGTTTATGATGGATTCAGTTACACGTGTTGCAATGGCACAGCGTGAAATTGGTCTAGCAGTTGGTGAACCGCCTACAACCAAGGGATACACACCATCTGTGTTCGCAATTCTGCCAAAGCTTTTAGAACGAACAGGGACAAACGAGCTTGGAACAATTACTGCCTTTTATACAGTCTTGGTAGATGGTGATGATATGAATGAGCCCATCTCTGATACTGTCCGCGGAATACTAGATGGACATATCGTGTTGGATCGTGATCTTGCTAATAAAGGTCAATTTCCTGCAATAAACGTATTAAAAAGTATCAGCCGTGTCATGAATCAAATTGTCGACCAAGACCACCGTGTAGCAGCTACGAAGCTGAGGGAACTATTATCTACCTATTTAAATTCTGAGGACTTAATTAATATTGGAGCCTATAAAAGAGGCTCTTCTCGTGAAATAGATGAAGCAATAAAGTATTACCCAAAGATCATTTCATACTTGAAACAAGAGGTAGAAGATAAAGTGACAATTGAGCAAAGTATACATTCGCTTATTCAGTTAATGGAAAAAGGTGAATTTTAATGACGTACCAATTTAGATTTCAAAAGATTATGGATATTAAAGAAAATGAAAAAGAGAAATCGTTAGCAGAATACAATCAATCTGTCAGTGAATTTGAAAATGTAGCACATAAACTCTATGACTCTCTCAAACAAAAGGAAATTCTCGAAGAAGCTACTACTACTAAACTTAATACAGGGATGTCAGTTCAAGAAATTAGGCATAACCAACAATTTGTCAGTAATATTGAGAAATCAATTACACATTATCAAAAACTTGTCCATTTAACTCGAAACCGAATGAATGAAAAACAGGCAAAATTAATGCACCATAATATAGAAGTGAAAAAGTATGAAAAACTAAAAGAAAAACAAAAGAAAGATCACCTATTTGGTATGAATCAGCTAGATAATAAGCTTATGGATGATCTCTCAATACAGTCCTATATGTATCATGGAAATTAGGTGAAGGAAGATGGAAAACGAAAAAAAGGAATATGGTAAGTTACAATGGTTTTTCTTCGTTATATTAATCCCGATTATCTTTACATTAACTTTAGTGATTGTTATTTTGTCTGTTGCAGGCTTTGATGTTTTTGGTAAAACAAAAATGGCTTTAGCAGAAATACCAGTTGTTGAAAAGCTCTTTAAGGATGAGGAAAAAGAAACAAAAGATACATCCGGTAAAGATGTAAGTGAAGCGGCTACGGATAATGAAGCTAAAGCCGAAAAATTAAAACTAGAGCAAATGATCGACGAACAAGATATAGCGATCGATGCACTTGAAAAAGACCTAAGCCTCAAAGAAAAAGAGGTCCAAAATCTAAATCAAGAAGTAAAATCTCTCGAAGAACAACTTGAAAGTTTAAATAATGTTGAACCTGAAAAGAAGTCGAAGGATATTGCAAAGCTTTACGATAATATGTCGAGTAAAAAGGCAGCTGAAATTATTCCGAAGTTAAAAGAAGCTGAGGCAATGCTTATTTTAACTTCACTAGACGATAAGCAAGTTGCTGATATCTTAACAAAAATGTCAGTAGAGGACGCAGTGAAATATACAAACTTAATAGCAACAGATTCCGAGACTGAATAAAAGGAGGTGAATAAGTGAAAATCGCAGCACTATCTCAGATGATGCAAGTAAGTACAAGGCCTAATAATGCTAACACTAAAATAGGTGGCAAAAGCTTCAGCGAACATTTAGCAGTTGAGCAAGGGATGAAAACAGAGGATATTGGTATAAAAGATACCCATACTGATGAGGATTCTCAAGTAATATCCCTCCTTGAAAGTGAAATACTTCGTAGACAAGAAGATTCCATGGAGCTTCAAGAGTTGATTGATCAGGTGCAACTAGCACCAACAGCTACGAGTATTCTTACTCTAGTTAAAGCAATTGAAGCATTACCTGAAGAGTCAGAAGTTGATTTAACTCCAGTTTTATCCAGTTTAAATAATATTCTAGAGGAAGAGTACTCTAGTTATCATAATGATGAATATACATTTTCTAGTATAGTAGATTCACTGTCTAAGATGGAATTGGAAGATGAGAAATTATTAGAAGGTCAATTAATTGTTAATAAATGGGCTCTTGGTGATGATGGTACTACCGTAAACAATATTGATAAATTATTAACGATTACTGATGCATTAAATGAATCAAATTTACTACTTAATAGTGAAGCTCATGTGAAAAATAAGTTGATAAATGAATTAGGCGCGGCTAATAATTTTCTTGAAAATAGTGTTAAAACGACTATCGAAAAAAACGACTTATTAACACTCAAAACAATTTTCAACAAAATAACTGAAAATATATTTGACGAAGATCGGCAGGTAACTCAATTAAATAATGTTGAAAGTTTAGAAAAATTTATGCTATTTGATGAAACTGAATTATTGAGAAATGATCAAAGTCAACAGAACGTTTTAATGAGTGATACCCTCACAAAATTAGCAGATCAAGTTGCAAATAAACAAGCTGTTAATCTTCAACCTGTTTTGAATGAAGTTTTAGAATATATCAATAATAGTCAAAACGGTAAACTGAATGATAAGGTTCTACTACCCTTTCTATCTAAATTGTTGAAGCAAGCTGGAACCCTAGAAGAGAGAATTGCAACAAACAATACTATGTTTCTTAATAAACAACAATTAGTAGGACAAAATTCCGGCCAGCATCATCTAGATGTTACATCCGAAAATATAGATGTTAGGGAAGAAACATTTACGATTCAATTAGATAAATTTATGTCTAGACAAACTGTTACGCAAATTGAAAGTCAAAAATCAGAATCAACAACAAGACAAGAATTTACCAATCAACTATTAAACGCGTTTAAATCGAGTAAGTTTGCTCAAATGCCTAACGGTGCTAATCGTTTAGTGATTAAACTAAATCCGGTACACCTTGGATCACTTACAGTAAGGCTTGTCCAAAAAAATGGTGAAATGATTGCGAAAATTGTTGCCTCTACTGGATCAGCAAAGGATTTATTAGACCACAGTATAACTCAACTTAGACAAGCACTACCATCGGTCCAAATAGAGGTTGAGCGTTTTGAAGTTTTTACGGAACAATCCGCAAAAACGTTTAAAGAAAGTCCTGAGCAAAATGAAAAGCATGAGCAAGAAAATAGTGATTCAAAACCTGAAGATGAACAGGATAATGAAAAAAGCTTTATTGAATCATTAAAAGAAATATTAAATACAACTGTATAAGGAGGGGTAACGATGACTTCAATTGATACTAGTTTACTATTATCAAATAAGCCTAGTACATCAAAAGCGGGTAGTTCTAGTCTTGGAAAAGATGAATTTTTAAAAATTTTGATGGCGCAACTGGCAAATCAGGATCCAATGAATCCAATGGAGGATAAAGAATTTATTGCACAGATGGCTCAATTTTCAACACTTGAACAAACAACAAATATGACAAGCATGTTGGAAAAGTTTCTTAATACTCAAACACAAAGTGACTCAATTTTAAGGTATTCAGAGATGATTGGCAAACAGGTTGAATGGAAAAATGCTAAGGGTGAAAGTGAATCAGGTATTGTAAAATCGATCAAACAAAGTGAGAACGGGATTGTTTTGGAGCTTGATAATGGGAAAGAAATTGCAAGTGATTCAATAGAAAAAGTAAGTAAGGCTGAGTAAAAGGTACATTTAATGTCAATTAAAATTGACCAATTAAATAATTATCAACCGATTAAACCAACTAATCAAGTTACAAAACAGCAGATCTCTTTTAACCAAATCTTTAAAAATGAACTCAATAACTCACAACTTAAAATTAGCAAACATGCTCAAGAACGACTAACGCAGAGGAACATTTCGCTTTCCGATGAAGATTGGACATCAATTGGCGATAAAATTGGTAAGGCAAAAAAGATGGGTGTGAATGACTCTCTCGTCCTACTAGGTAATGCAGCACTAATTATTAATGCGAAAAATAGTACAGTTATTACTGCCATGGATCGTGAAGAAGCTAAAGCACAAATTTTCACTAATATAAATGGAACAATTGTTATGGATTAACGGCTGGACCGTATCGGAGGCCTATAGTTGCGGAATGATCGAAGCAACTAAATATAAAATTATAGGAGAGAAAAATAAATGTTACGTTCATTATATTCAGGAATTAGTGGTATGAAAAACTTTCAAACAAAATTAGATGTTATCGGTAATAATATTGCCAATGTAAATACGTACGGTTTTAAAAAGTCACGGGTTACATTCTCCGACTTAGTAAACCAACAACTGGCAGGTGCATCAGCTGCAACACAAACACAAGGTGGTACAAATCCTCAACAAATTGGTCTAGGTACTCAAGTAAGTTCTATCGATACAATTCATACAGGTGGTTCAACACAAACAACTTCAAGAACATTGGATTTAGCATTATCAGGTGATGGATTTTTCCCAGTTGCTACAATCAAAGATTTAAACAGTGTCAATATCGACCAAGGTACTCAAATGAATAATAATCTTATAATGGGTTCGATCGATGGTGCAGTAAATCTAAATTATACTAGAGCAGGTAATTTTTATTTAGATGATCGTGGTTATTTAGTTACTGCAGAAGGTATGTTTCTAGTTGGGGAAGCTGGGGAAAAAACGATCCCCTCTGAAGCAGCGATAGATAAATCACAAGACGCTTTGAATGCGGTTAAAAATTTCAGTACAGCATTTGCAAATATGGCTGACTCGCTTGAAGGTATTTCCAAACAAGCAAAGGAATTGATGAATGCCTACAATGAATATATCGATGCCCAAAAGACATGGGAGAAAAGTGGTAGTCCTGCTACAGGTACTTCATCACATAATGCCATGCAAAGTGCACATGGTGCATTAGGATCCATTCTAGGTCAGTTTAATACTGCTGCAACAGAATTTACTCCATTAGCCACGGGCTTTCAAACTAATCTTACAACTTTAAATGGAGGTATAACTGGATTTAATGTAGCTGATCCAATTGGAACCATTGTTAAGCAAATATCTTCTATTGTTGCACCAATCACAGGTGATTATCCAACAGCTGCACCTACAATAGGACAAGTTGTTCCTGATGCAACTCAAGCACAAATGAATGATCTTGAAGTTAATTTAAATAACTATTTGCTTGATTTAAATAAAGTAGGGAAAAATGTAATAAACTTTGAAGATGTTGCAACAGAATTACAAAATGCTAAATTCTCCGATAAGTTAAGTGGAGAAGCGGGTCTTATCCAAATCCCACTTACTGCCCAAAGTTTTAGTATTGGTCCAGATGGTACAGTATCATTTGTTAATGCTAATGGTGAATTAAATGTTGCAGGTCAATTAAGGTTAGCAACTTTCGCAAACACAGGCGGTTTAGAAAAATTGGGTGGGAATTTATTTAAAGAATCTACTAACTCTGGGAAGATTGATAAGAATAATAATGGTATACAGCTTAATGAACTTTCTGTCGCAGGTACAGATGGTGTTGCTTCCATCATTGCTGGTGCATTAGAAATGTCAAATGTTGACTTATCAGAGGAATTCACTGAGATGATCGTTGCTCAACGTGCCTTCCAATCAAATACAAAAATCATTACCACATCAGATGAAATTTTACAAGAAATCATGGGCTTAAAACGTTAAATAAGGGGGGATGAGGCTGGCTGAATAGAATAAAACTTTGTTTGGTCAGCCTTCTATAAAAATGATTCAGCTTACAAAGTTAAACGGTAAAACATTTTCATTAAATGCATTATTTATAGAGGTCATTGAATCATTTCCAGATACAACGATAACATTAACAAATGGGCATAAATATATTGTGAAGGAGCCAGAACAAGAGGTATGTAATAAAATAACTTCTTTTTATAGAAATATAAATGTTCTGTCGTTACGTAAGGGCTCGGAGGTCTTGGAGAATGAATAAAAAGCTATTAAGTATTATGCTTGTCATTATTATATCAATTACATTAATTGGAGTTACGGCACTAATCGTTGTTATGAAATTTATGGGTAATGAGGAAAAAGACCATGAAAAACCTTCAATTGAAGAGGTAGTAGAAGCAACTGTAGAAATTCCCGAGATCACCACAAATTTATCCAGTGGTAATATAGTACGTCTATCATTTAAGATTGAAACAGATTCAAAAAAGGCTAAAGAGGAATTGACACTTCGTGAATTTCAAATCCGTGATATTATCATTTCAGAATTAGCAAACATGACTGCAGATCAGGTAGACGGTAAAGAAGGTATGGACAAGTTAAAAGAAACGATAAAACAGAAAACAAATGAACTAATGCAAGAAGGCCAGGTCAATAAGGTTTATACCACTTCCTACATTCTTCAATAGTATATTAAACAAACAAAATTCTAGGAGGTGAAAACTTTGGCCGGTGATATTTTATCACAAAATGAAATTGACGCTTTGCTTTCAGCAATATCAACTGGTGAGATGGACGCAGATGAATTAAAAAAGGAAGAATCCACCAAAAAAGTTAAAGTCTATGATTTTAAGAGAGCCTTGCGTTTTTCTAAGGATCAAATACGAAGTTTAACACGAATACATGACAATTTTGCTCGATTACTTACAACGTATTTTTCGGCACAACTTCGTACCTATGTCCAAATTACAGTTGGTTCTGTCGATCAATTACCTTATGAAGAATTTATTCGTTCCATTCCGAAAATGACTGTTTTAAATGTTTTTGAGGTACAACCTCTTCAAGGAAGAGTATTGATGGAAGTTAACCCTAATATAGCATACGCTATGATGGACCGAATTATGGGTGGACTAGGATCAGGAATGAATAAAATTGAGAGTTTAACTGAAATTGAAACAAAAATCATATCTGGTATTTTTGAAAAATCATTAGAGAATTATCAAGAAGCTTGGGAATCCATTATAGAAATTGACCCAATTATGGAGGACTTTGAGGTAAACCCGCAATTTTTACAAATGGTATCACCAAATGAAACAGTGGTTGTTATTTCTTTGAATATTCAAGTTGGCGATACGAGTGGAATGATTAATTTATGTATACCACATGTTGTGTTAGAACCGATTATCCCTAGATTGTCAGTTCATTACTGGATGCAATCTGACAGAAAAGAACCTAAAGCACATGAAATAGAAACGCTAAGAAAGCAAATCCAACTAGCAGACCTAATAATTGCTGCAGAGTTAGGATCATCTGAATTATCAATTCAAGATTTTCTGTATTTACAACAAGGGGATGTCATTCAATTAGATAGTTCTATTAACAAACCTTTGATAATTAAAATTGGTGACAAGCCAAAGTATACTGGACAACCAGGGAAATTGAACAAAAAAATAGCGGTTCAAATTATTGACCACTTATCGAGAGGTGACGAAGATGGTGAGTGATGGTATGTTATCTCAAGACGAAATTGATGCTTTGCTTAAAGGATCGAGCACAGATAATATTGAAACTCCTACGGAAACAAATGAAGAAGAGAAATTAATTAATGCAGATTACTTCAGTGAAATGGAAGAGGACGCCATTGGTGAAATAGGGAATATATCTTTTGGTAGTTCAGCAACAGCACTATCAACTCTATTACAGCAAAAGGTAGAAATAACTACCCCTAGTGTTTCTGTTGTTAAAAAGAATCATCTTGGTGAACAATTCCAACATCCTTATGTGGCAATTGAAGTGAATTATACAGAAGGTTTTACAGGTAGTAATATATTGGTTATTAACCAAAGCGATGCCGCAATTATTGCTGATTTAATGATGGGGGGAGATGGAACAAGTCCTGATGAAATGCTAGGTGATATTCAAGTTAGTGCCGTTCAGGAAGCAATGAACCAAATGATGGGTTCTGCAGCTACATCTATGTCGACAATCTTCAGTAAAAAAGTTGATATATCTCCACCAAGAGTCGAATTACTCGATATTGATGAAACCAAAGATGCAAATACGATTCCTAATGAAGAGTTATTTGTACAAGTTTCATTCAGACTTAAAATTGGTACATTAATTGACTCGAATATCATGCAATTATTACCTTTAAAATTCGCTAAAGATTTAATAGACGAATTAATTAATCCAAAAGAAGAGTCCGCAGCTACAGTTGAAGCTGTTAGAGAGGTACAACTAGATTCATCAGCAATGAAAGAGTCTCAAGTTCAACAAAATGAAAATCAATATCAAATGAACCAAAATCAAACACAGCAACATATGGAACAGCCAAATCAACAAATGAATCATGCACCACAACAACAACAATATACTCAAGCAAAACAGCAGCAACCAGCCGTAAATGTTAAACCGGCTGATTTCACTTCCTTTGAACCGATGCAATATCAACAACAAAACATTCAAAATTTGGATATGTTACTCGATATCCCATTGCAAGTTACGGTAGAATTAGGGAGAACTAAGCGTTCTGTTAAAGAGATATTAGAACTATCATCAGGCTCAATCATTGAACTCGATAAACTTGCTGGTGAACCTGTAGATATACTAGTCAATAGTAAAATAGTTGCTAAAGGTGAGGTAGTTGTAATCGATGAAAATTTTGGAGTACGAGTGACAGATATCATCAGTCAAACCGAACGCTTAAACAAACTAAAATAAATAGATATATTAGGAGTGGGGATAATTATGGCACACAGAATTATGATTGTTGACGATGCGGCTTTTATGAGAATGATGATTAAAGATATTTTAACGAAGAATGGCTATGAAGTTGTTGCAGAGGCAGCTGATGGAGCACAGGCTGTAGAAAAGTATAAAGAGCACCAACCTGATCTAGTGACAATGGATATTACAATGCCAGAAATGGATGGTATTGCTTCATTGAAGGCAATTAAAGAAATTAATCCAAATGCAAAAATAATTATGTGCTCAGCTATGGGTCAGCAATCTATGGTAATTGATGCGATTCAAGCTGGAGCAAAAGACTTTATTGTAAAACCATTTCAAGCAGACCGAGTATTAGAGGCTATCGGTAAAACATTAAGCTAAAGGTGGAGTGGAATTGCTTCAAAGAAAATACATCTTACTGGTGTTAGCAACTTTCATTCTTTTTTCCCCGCAAGTGTCTATTGTGGTTCTTGCGGAGGAAAATGTAAATGACAGTGTATATCAAAATTTAAATAAAGATAAAGAAACTACAGAAAAAAATAGTGAAGAGCCATCAACAGTAGATGAATCAACTGAAGAAACTGTGGAAGCCGAAGAAACAGAAACACCCAGTCAAAGCGACTCACTTTCTGTTACAGCATTTGATTTTATAAAAATGTTTATTGCTTTAGGATTTGTGCTCTTTTTGGTTTACTTTTTATTGAAATTTGTCACTAAACGTAATCGGATCTTTCAGCAAGGTCAATCGGTTATCAACCTAGGTGGGACAAATCTCGGACAGAATAAATCTATTCAAATTGTAAAAGTAGGAAAACGTGTTTTAGTTGTGGGTGTTGGTGAAACGATCACATTTTTAAAAGAAATTGACGACGAGATAGAGCGGTTGGATTTAATAGAAGAATTTGAACAAAAGCAAGAACAGACAATTGAGCCTAAGGATTTGATGGAGAAGGCTTCTAAGTTACTGAATCGGAATTTTAAATCTCAAAGCCAAACTAGGAATCAGTCAACAGAATCTACATCATTCAAAGAACAATTAAACAAAATGAAGAACGAACGAACGAAACAGCTAGAAGATGTTAAAAGAAAGGGTTTAAACAAGCATGAATGAATTTATGGAGTTTTTTAATAATAGTGACGCAGAAAGTGTTAGTACATCTGTAAAACTATTATTACTACTAACAGTGCTGTCACTTGCCCCTAGTATTTTAATCTTAATGACTTGTTTCACTAGAATTATCATTGTTCTTTCTTTTGTTAGAACGTCGCTTGCTACTCAACAAATGCCCCCAAATCAAGTATTGCTAGGAATTGCCCTGTTTTTAACATTCTTTATTATGGCCCCAACTTTTACAGAGGTAAATGAACAAGCGTTAACACCTTTGTTTAATGAAGAAATTCAATTGGAAGAGGCTTATGAGAGGGCAGCCATACCATTTAAAGAATTTATGAGTAAACACACAAGACAAAAGGACTTGGCTCTATTTCTAAACTATGCAGGGATGGATCGTCCAGAAACTGTTGAGGATATCCCATTAACAGCACTGGTACCTGCATATGCAATAAGTGAAATTAAAACAGCCTTTCAAATAGGATTTATGATTTTTATTCCGTTTCTTGTTATTGATATGGTTGTTGCAAGTGTCTTAATGTCTATGGGGATGATGATGTTACCTCCAGTGATGATTTCTCTACCATTTAAAATTTTACTATTTGTTTTAGTTGACGGTTGGTATTTAATAATAAAATCTTTGTTACAAAGTTTTTAGAATGGGTGATTACGAATGAGTTCAGAATTTGTTATTTCTTTAGCCGAAAAAGCGGTATATACGGTTTTAATCATTTGTGGGCCACTTCTTTTATTAGCACTTATTATTGGTTTAGTTGTTAGTATATTTCAGGCTACTACTCAGATACAAGAACAAACCCTTGCATTTATCCCTAAAATTGTCGCTGTATTGTTAGGATTAATTTTTTTCGGTCCATGGATGCTTTCAACTCTGGTTTCATATGCTCAAGATATTTTTGGTAATTTAAATAGGTTTGTAGGGTAAATGGTTACGATTATTGAGAATTACCCAGCATTTTTGCTAATTTTAATGAGAATTACAGCCTTTTTTGTTACTTTACCATTTTTCTCATATCGAAACATACCAAATACCCATAAAATCGGACTCTCTTTCTTCCTTGCATGGATTATGTTCTTTGCAATTGAGCCACCAGTTATAGAGGTGGATGGTCAGTTTTTTCTACTAATCTTAAAGGAAGCACTTTTCGGCCTTCTCATTGGTTTTTCAGCCTACTTTATTTTAGCAGCTGTTCAAATTGCAGGTAGCTTTATCGACTTCCAAATGGGATTTGCGATTGCAAATGTTATCGACCCGCAAACTGGTGCACAAAGTCCACTAATTGGACAGTTTCTATATACCTTTGCTTTATTATTAATGATTAGTATGAATGCCCATCACTTATTGTTGGATGGAGTATTTTACAGCTATCAATTTGTCCCCATTGATCAACCCTTTTTGCCTTTAGGTAATGAGAATGTAATTGAATTCCTTGTACAATCATTCAATTCAATGTTTATTATTGCTTTCCAAATGTCAATACCAGTAGTTGGTTCACTATTTTTAGTAGATATTGCACTAGGTATTGTCGCGAGAACTGTGCCACAACTAAATATTTTTGTTGTTGGACTTCCATTGAAAATTGGTGTGAGTTTTATCATGTTAATTTTAGTTATGGGTGCATTATTTTTATTAATGCAACAATTATTTGAAACGATGACGTTAACAATGCGGGGACTTATGGAGTTATTTGGGGGATAAATGATGAACCTTCTTAAATTAGATTTACAATTTTTCGCCGGAGAAAAGACAGAAAAAGCGACTCCACGTAAAAAACAGGATGCAAGAAAAAAGGGTCAAGTTGCTAAAAGTGCTGACGTTAATACTGCCTTGTCACTGTTAACTGTTTTTCTTTCATTTTTATTCATTGGTGCCTATATGAGAGATCATATTATGCTTATGATGAAGGGTACCTTTCAGGATTATTTACTTCTAGATTTAACCGATCAAAATGTCCATGATTTCTTTCTAACAATGTCATTCCAAGTTGCACAAATCCTAGCACCAGTTATGGCCATTGCATTAGTTGCTGGTGTTTTAAGTAATTACCTTCAAGTTGGGTTTTTGTTTTCAGCCGAGGCTATTCAAATGAAATTAAATAAATTAGATCCAATTCAAGGGTTTAAAAGGATTTATTCAATACGAGCTATTGTTGAGTTGTTTAAGTCACTTTTAAAAATATCTTTTGTCGGCTTAGTTACGTTCGCTGTCATATGGCTTGATATTGAAAATATATTACGCTTATCACAACTGACAGTGGAACAATCTTTTCTATACATTGCTTCGTTAACAGTGAAAATGGGTTTATTTGCTTCAGGTGCACTGTTAATTTTATCTTTATTAGATTATCTTTATCAGAGATTTGATTACGAGAAAAATTTAAAAATGTCGAAGCAAGACATTAAGGATGAATACAAAAAATCTGAGGGTGACCCCTTAATAAAATCGAAAATTAAGCAAAAGCAACGTGAGATGTCGATGAGAAGAATGATGCAAGACGTCCCTACTGCGGATGTAGTCATTACTAATCCTACTCACTATGCAATTGCATTAAAATATGACGAATCAAAATCAGATGCCCCCTATGTTGTGGCAATGGGTGTTGACTTAGTCGCACAAAAAATAAAAGAAGTAGCAAAAGAAAATAATATTATGATGGTTGAAAACAGACCGCTTGCTAGAGCCCTTTATGATCAAGTGAATATTGGCCAAGCTGTGCCTGAAGAGTTTTTCCAGGCGGTTGCAGAAATTATTGCCTATGTATATCAAGCAAAATCAATGTAACATCTTAATGCTTACTTGTTTGACTTGGGGAGATAGCCAGTATAAATACATGGAAAAATAACATTTATTTATAATAATAGTTTTTGATCGAAAGAATTGATTGGGTATTTAAGGAGAGAAAATATAAATGAAAGCAAGAGATTTATCTGTATTACTAAGTGTTATCTTAATCATCGCTATGCTTATCATCCCTTTTCCAGGATGGATGTTAAGCTTTCTAATAATAATCAATATTTCTCTTGCGTTGTTAGTGATCCTTACATCAATGAATATGAATGAACCATTACAATTTTCCATATTCCCATCGTTAATATTACTGTTAACGTTGTTCCGCTTAGGATTAAATGTTTCAACCACTCGTGCAATATTAGCCGAAGGTGACGCAGGGAAAGTTGTTGAAACATTTGGGAGCTTCGTTACGGGAGGAAATGTTCTTGTTGGCTTTGTTGTCTTTATTATTTTAATTGTGATCCAATTTGTTGTTATTACTAAAGGATCCGAACGTGTATCTGAAGTTGCAGCGCGATTTACTCTCGATGCAATGCCTGGTAAACAAATGAGTATTGATGCTGATTTAAATTCGGGGATGATATCTGAACCACAGGCAAGAGAACGACGTGAGAAAGTTGCAAATGAAGCTGATTTTTATGGTGCAATGGATGGTGCTAGTAAGTTTGTCAAGGGAGATGCAATTGCTGGTATCATCATGGTTTTGATAAATATGCTTTTTGGGATCATTATCGGTATGATGCAAAAAGGAATGGCAATTGGCGAAGCGGCTTCCCAATATACAATGCTTACGGTTGGTGATGGAATTGTTAGTCAAATCCCGGCCCTATTAATATCTACAGCTACAGGAATTGTCGTCACAAGAACGGCTTCCGAAGGGAACTTAGGATCTGATATTACTTCACAATTATTTGCTTATCCTAGAATGCTGTATGTAACGGGTGGTAGTATTCTTCTTTTAGGTGTTTTTACTCCAATCGGTCTATTTATTACATTCCCAATTGCTGGGATCTTCGGTTATGCTGGCTATATGATTTCCAAATCAAATGATAAGCCTGTAATTGATGAAGAAGTAATCGAACAAGAAACTAAAATGGATGAAATGAAAAGTCCTGAAAGTGTAGTAAATCTTTTGAATATTGATCCTATTGAATTCGAATTTGGTTATGGATTAATCCCACTTGCAGATACTAATCAAGGAGGAGACCTTTTAGATCGAGTAGTCATGATTCGAAGACAGTTGGCGATTGAATTGGGAATTGTTATTCCAGTTGTCAGAATACGAGACAATATTCAACTACAACCAAATGAATATCGTTTGAAAATTAAAGGGAATGAAGTTGCAAAAGGTGAAATCCTTTTGGATCATTACTTGGCAATGGCTCCTGGGATTGAAGATGATTCAATCGAGGGAATTGATACCATTGAGCCATCATTTGGTCTCCCTGCAAAGTGGATTAATGAAGACGTAAAGGATACAGCTGAAATGTATGGTTATACAGTAGTTGATCCGCCATCTGTTGTGTCTACACATATCACTGAAGTTATCAAACAAAATGCACATGAATTACTTGGTAGACAAGAAACAAAGCAACTAGTAGACCATTTAAAGGAATCCTATCCTATTTTAGTAGAAGAAGTCACTCCTACACCACTTGGTATAGGTGAAATCCAGAAAGTACTTGCAAAATTATTACGTGAAAAGGTATCAATTCGTAACCTACCTATCATTTTTGAGACGTTAGCAGATTATGGGAAAATGACATCTGATACAGAATTACTTGGTGAGTATGTTAGACAAGCCTTGGCTAAGCAAATTACTGCACAATATACAGATCAAGATCAGCTATTAAAGGTTGTTACTTTATCAGGGAAAATTGAAAAGGTGATTGCTGAAGGTGTTCAACAAACAGACCATGGTAATTACCTATCATTAAGTCCTGACGTATCTCAATCTATAATCGAGGCAGTAGCAAAAGAGGTAGAAATGCTTTCATTACAACAAACAACTCCTATCTTACTTTGTTCACCTGCAGTAAGAATGTATGTTAGACAACTTACGGATCGATATTTTTCACAAGTACCAATTTTATCCTATAATGAATTAGAATCAGATGTAGAAGTACAAAGTGTAGGGGTGGTGAATATTGAATGAAGGTAAAGAAGTATATTGCACTTACTATGCAAGATGCAATGAAAAAAATTCGCGAAGAAATGGGTAATGACGCAGTTATTTTAAACTCAAAGGTTGTTCAATCTGGCGGATTTTTAGGTCTTTTTGCAAAGAAAAGAATTGAAGTAATAGCTGCAATGGATCCAGATGTGCCTACGCAGAAAAAAACAGCTCAGCCTAAATTTGGAGAAAAAACAATACAGAATCCCCCTATTAAAAATGAACAGTCAATCTCACAGGTTAAACAACAAATGGTTAACGAGGAAGATCAAGATTTAATAGCTGAGTTAAAAGAATTAAAAGGTATGCTTCAATCGATCACTACAAATGAACAAATTGGATTATATCCTGAACCATTAAAATTGATGGTAGATAAGTTGATTAAATTAGAGGTTAATTCTGTCTTAAGGTCTCAGATTATGTCAGAGTTACTAGAATATTGGTATAAAAAAAGTGGGAATTTAACTCCTAGCCAATTGAATGAAAAAGAAAAAGAACTGTTCGAAACAAAACTTGAAGGTCTTGATTTTAGTGGGGTTTCTTATAAAAAGAAGTACATTAATGTAATTGGTCCAACTGGAGTGGGGAAAACAACAACACTGGCTAAGCTTGCAGCAGAATGTGTCTTGCAAAAAAAGAAAAAGGTAGCTTTTATCACAACTGACACATTTAGAATTGCAGCAATTGATCAACTAAAAACATACGCTAAAATTTTAAATGTACCAATTGAGGTTTGCTATTCGATTGATGATCTTAAAATAGCGAAAAAGAAACTTGAAATGTATGATTATATCTTTATTGATACAGCAGGAAGAAATTTTTTGGAGGCCCAGTATGTAACTGACTTACAATCAATCATTGATTTTGATGATGAAATGGAAACATTTCTCGTGTTAGCTGCAACTGCTAAGGCAACAGATATGCTTGCTGTTTATCAACAATTTTCAGTGATTCCAATAAATAAACTTATTTTTACAAAACTCGACGAAACATCAACAAGAGGCCCCTTATTTGATGTCATGATAAACACGAATAAAGGTGTTGCCTATACAACACATGGTCAAAATGTTCCTGATGATATTGAAGCAGCAACTAGAACTCGCATAGTCGAACAGATACTGAGGTAGTGATATGGTGAATGATCAAGCAGCGCGCTTAAGAGAGCGTTTAAAATCATTAAAAACGCAAGCTAAATCAATTGCAGTAATGAGTGGAAAGGGTGGCGTGGGAAAGTCTAATTTTTCTCTGAATTTCTCACTATCCCTGCAAAAACTAAATAAACGGGTATTATTATTTGATTTAGATATTGGGATGGGTAATATTGATATTCTTATTGGTGAAGCTTCAGAATTCTCGATTGTAGACTTTTTTGATAAGGGAGTATCTTTAGTAGACATCGTTACTACTGGACCAAATAGTCTTGATTATATTTCTGGGGGTACGGGATTAGGCTCAATTTTTAAACTAGATGGAGATAAATTTGATCGCTTCGTTAGCGAGCTTGATCTATTATTTAAAGCATATGATTATATTATCTTTGATATGGGTGCAGGGATTTCTGAAGATAGTATGCGCTTTATTCTCTCAGTAGACGAAATTATCGTCATTACAACGCCTGAACCTACTTCCATTACAGATGCTTATGCAGCCATTAAACATATTTGTTTGCAAAATGATACGATGACCTTTTCAATAGTAGTAAATAGGGTATTTAATCAATATATCGGTGACTCTACTTTTAACAGATTATCCCTAACGATAGGGAACTTTTTAAAAAGAGAAATTTCATTATTGGGATTTATACCTGACGATCCAACGATTATGAAAGCTGTAATTGCACAAAAGCCATTTTTATTATATCAGCCTACTTGTTATGCTAGTAAAGCAATTATTAACATCTCGAATGATTATATAAGAAGGCATTCATCAGAAGTGTTTGAAGACAAACAGACACCTTTTATCTCGAAATTAAAGCATTTCTTCATGAAGGGTAGGTGAATTAAATGGACAAAGTTAGCGTACTTGTCGTTGATGATTCTGCGTTTATGCGTAAATTAATTTCGGATTTTCTTAATGAAGCAGAAGATATAGATGTCATCGGGACTGCTAGAAATGGACAAGATGGAATAAAAAAGGTTGAATTATTAAATCCTGATGTTGTGACAATGGATGTTGAAATGCCGGAAATGAATGGATTAGAGGCATTGAAGAAGATTATGGTTCTGTTTCCGAGGCCTGTTATTATGCTTTCTAGCACAACTAAGGAGGGAGCAGAGAATACCATTCAATCTTTGGAGTACGGTGCATTTGATTTTATTTCAAAACCCTCTGGTGCAATTTCTCTGGACTTATACAAAATTAAAGAAGAATTAATTGAAAAAGTCAAACTAGCTAAATTAGCAAATTTTAACAAATTGCAAATTAAAAAAAATAATCCCCTTTCAGAGAAAGAATATAGTAAAATAGACATACACCGAGACAAAAGTACTACTTTTATAGACAAAATTAGTCAAGATGAACAATTAGTCTGTATCGGAACCTCCACCGGAGGACCTAGAGCATTGCAGCATGTATTACCGAAATTACCAGCAAATATTAATGCGCCAATTTTTATTGTGCAGCATATGCCACCAGGATTTACTCATTCACTTGCAAATCGGCTGAATTCTATTTCTGCTATTACTGTAAAGGAAGCTGAAAACGGTGAATTGGTTCAAAAGGGAGTGGCTTATATTGCACCAGGTGGTTCTCACCTAAAGGTAAGACAAAATAGTAGGAGTACATTAACGATAAATATAGATCAATCAGAAATCAGAAATGGTCATCGTCCTTCTGTTGATGTGATGTTTGAGTCAATTAGTGAATTAAAGAATTATCATAAGGTTGCTGTTATTATGACAGGGATGGGTACAGACGGAACAAATGGTTTAAAAAAACTTAAATCGACGGGAATTGTTAAAGCGATTTCTGAATCAGAACAGACTGCTGTAGTGTATGGAATGCCTAAGGCAGTGATTGCGACACATCTTGTTGATAAAGTTGATCTCGTAGAAGATATTGCTAGTTCTATCGTGAATTATATAAGAAGTTAAGGGGTGTTACCGTATGGACATGAACCAATACTTAGAGGTTTTTATAGAAGAAAGTAAAGAACATATCCAGTCATGTAATGAAAAACTATTAGAATTAGAGAAAAATCCTACTGATTTAGTAATAGTAAACGAGATCTTCCGTTCAGCGCATACCTTAAAAGGGATGAGTGCAACAATGGGCTATGAGGATATAGCAAATTTGACACATCAAATGGAAAATGTTTTAGATGCTATTCGTAATGAAAAGCTAACAGTAACACCGGCGCTCTTCGATGCAGTATTTATTTCTGTAGATAATCTAGAGGAAATGGTCTTTTCGATTGCAGAAGGTGGAGACGGCAAAAAAGATGTTTCTGAAGTAGTAGAGATGTTAAAAAAGATAGAAAACGGTCATGCTATCAGTGAAGTAGTTAATAATAATAGTGGTGCTAACAATGAGTCTAGTAATCAATCAATTCAAGAATACGATGATTTTGAATTTACAGTGATTGAACAATCAAAAGAACAAGGGTTTACCGCATATGAGTTAACGATTTCACTTCGTGAAGATTGTTTATTAAAAGCCGCAAGAGTATACATGGTATTCGAAATTTTGGAGCAAGTCGGTGAAGTCATAAAGGCGATTCCTTCAGTTGAACTTTTAGAAGATGAGAAGTTTGATACACAGTTTACTGTGGCGATTGTTTCAAAGGAATCGGCTAATGATATTCGGAACAAGGTGATGAAAGTATCAGAAATCGTAGACGTGGAACTTAAAGTAATCGATTCCTCAAATATGACAAGCAGTATATCAACCGTTATATCTTCTAAGCAGGATAAACATACGACCATAGAGGTTGAAAAAACAGAGAGCAATGTAAAAACTGCAGCAAAACAAGTTGCTGCTACTAGTTCAAAAACAATTCGTGTAAATATTGAACGATTAGATATTTTGATGAATTTATTTGAAGAATTAGTCATTGACCGTGGAAGATTAGAGCAGATTTCTAACGATTTAAACAATAGTGAACTTGATGAGACAGTGGAAAGAATGTCAAGAATTTCAGGTGATTTACAAAATATCATTCTGAATATGCGTATGGTTCCGGTAGAAACTGTTTTTAATCGTTTCCCACGAATGATTCGTCAACTAGCAAAAGATTTAGATAAAAAAATAAATCTAGAAATCATCGGCGCTGAAACGGAATTAGACAGAACTGTTATTGATGAAATTGGTGATCCACTCGTTCATCTTTTACGTAACGCTATTGATCATGGTGTTGAGATGCCTGATGAGCGCGTGAAGAATGGTAAATCAGAGGTAGGTAATGTTGTTTTACGAGCATACCATAGTGGGAATCATGTATTCATAGAGATTGAGGATGACGGTGCGGGTATCAAACGTGATCGAATTCTCAAGAAGGCTTTAGACAAAGGTGTTGTAACCGAACAAATCGCTGCAACTTTAACAGATAAACAAGTGTATGAACTTATCTTCTCTTCAGGGTTTTCAACTGCAGATCAAATTTCTGATATTTCTGGTCGTGGGGTAGGATTAGATGTAGTTAAAAGTACGATTGAATCACTTGGTGGTTCTGTTTCGATAGATGCAACCGAAGGAAAGGGATCACTATTTTCTATTCAACTACCACTAACGCTATCTATTATTTCAGTTATGTTAGTTGAATTACAAAAGGAAAAATATGCTATCCCATTATCTTCAATTATAGAAACAGCAGTGATTAAAAAGGAAGATATTCTACAGGCTCATAGCCAAAAGGTCATTGATTTCCGCGGGAGAATTGTACCTCTCGTATTCTTAACAGAAATTTTTGAAGTACCGGTAGACTATACAAATGAGGATTATGTGTCAATAATTATTGTCCGAAAAGGTGATAAAATGGCTGCACTTGTAGTGGATTCTTTTATCGGTCAACAGGAAATTGTCTTAAAATCTCTAGGAAATTATTTAAATAATGTTTTTGCGATTTCAGGTGCGACAATTTTAGGTGATGGTCAAGTAGCTCTGATCGTAGATTGCAATTCCTTAATAAAATAACGATATTAAATAGTTAAGTCTAGTTTTCGGCTTAAAATGAGAGGGGTCTACTTATGAGTGAATTGTTATCAGGAGATATAAAGGTTATCGTTTTCCAATTGGAAGATGAGGAATACGGAATCCCAGTACAACAAGTACAATCAATAGAAAAAGTTGAACATATTACTCGTGTACCGAGAACAGCGCCATATATAAAAGGTGTTATTAATTTAAGAGGTGTAGTAACACCAATAATTGATTTACGTTCACGTTTCGGTCTAGAACCACTTAAAGATTCGGAGAGTTCTAGAATGATCATTGTTTCGAAGGACGATATAGAAGTGGGATTTATTGTTGATGCTGCAAATGATGTGCTTGATCTTTCTGCAGAAACAATCGAACCTCCACCAGAAGTTGTTGGAGCTATCGAGGTTGGGTATATTGAAGGGGTAGCGAAACTAGAAAAAAGATTAATCGTGATGATCGATTTAGAAGAAATTTTGAAAGTGGAAGCTAAACGTTCTTTGCTAAGTGTATAGGTGTGAACAAATGGATTATATTAATCGAATTTCCACGAAACATTTGGATGTATTAAAAGAAGTTGGAAATATTGGAGCTGGGCATTCAGCTACAGCACTTTCAAAGCTTTTAAATAAGAAAATAGACATGATGGTTCCAAATGTTAAAGTTGTTTCCTTTAATGAATTAATGGACTGGGTTGGTGGACCTGAAGTAGTGATAGCAAGTGTGTTTTTACGTATTGAAGGAGATATTCCGGGCTCGCTATTTTTTGTCCTTAGTATTGAACAAGCTGAAAGATTTATTAGACAATTAATTGCTGATGCAAACTTTTCCTTCAGGGATGCTCCTAATGATGAAATTGGATTATCTGCCTTCCAAGAACTTGGAAATATTGTGACGGGTTCTTATTTATCATCTTTATCTGACCTTACTGATTTAACTCTTTTTCCATCTGTACCAGCGCTTTCAATTGATATGTTTGGAGCTGTGATTAGTCATGGTTTGATTGAATTATCACACATAAGCGACTATGCGATTATTATCGATACCGTAATAAACGAAGCAGAACAAGTAGAGGAAGGTTCCGTTAATGGACATTTTTTCCTTTTACCAGACCCGGAATCATTTAAAAAATTGTTTGATGCTTTAGGTGTAACAGAATGATGCTAGAATCCCCAGAGGTAGTAAAAGTAGGTATTGCAGATCTTAACGTAGTGAGATCACCAAATCATATTCGAACATCTGGATTAGGATCCTGTGTAGGGCTAATATTATTTGACAAGATAAATGAAGTAGCAGGTTTAGCACATATCATGTTACCAGACTCATCACTTGCTAATAAAGGATCATTGAATCATGCTAAATATGCTGATACAGCTATACCACAACTAATTTGTCGGTTAATAGATGCAGGTGCAAGACCGAGATCATTACAGGCAAAAATTGCAGGTGGGGCACAAATGTTTCAATTTCAAGCTTCTAGTGACATGATGAGAATTGGACCAAGAAACGTTGAAGCAATAAAGCGGATATTAATTCTGCATAATATAAAACTAATTAGTGAAGAGGTAGGTGGAAACAGCGGAAGAACGATTGAATTTGATCCGAAAACCTGCGAATTAATGATTAGAACAGTAAATCAAGGTACAAAGACGATATGAAAATAAGAGGTAATTTGAACATACTTGGTGAGGTGGATAGTAGTGACACAATTATCAATAACTGAAGAACAATTAATTTGGCAAAAATGGATAGATGTTCGTGACACACAGGCAGGCAATGTTCTCATCAAAAGATACATGCCCCTTGTTTCTTATCATGTGCAACGAATTTCTGTCGGTCTACCTAAAAGTGTAAGTAAAGATGATTTGATGAGTTTAGGATTATTTGGCTTGTATGATGCTTTGGAAAAGTTTGACCCAAACCGTGATCTGAAATTTGATACGTATGCATCGTTTCGTGTAAGAGGGGCCATTATTGATGGACTTAGGAAAGAGGATTGGCTACCGCGGAGCTCTAGAGAAAAGGCGAAACGCGTAGAGGCAACAGTTGAGAAATTGGAACAAAGAAATCAAAGGAATGTAACTTCTAAAGAGATTGCAAATGAATTAGGCTTATCAGAAGGAGAAGTAGTTAATGTGATGAACGAAGGCTTTTTTGCCAACATTCTGTCTATTGATGACCAACTTTTTGATCAAGAAGATGGGGAAGGTATAGGATTTACGATTAAAGATGACAATCAGCAATCACCAGAAGATAAGATGCTAAAGGATGAATTAATCGCACAGCTATCTGAAGTGATCACTCAATTAAGTGAAAAAGAGCAACTTGTGGTCAGCTTTTTTTACAAGGAAGAATTAACCTTAACTGAAATTGGACAAATCATGAATTTATCAACATCAAGAATCTCCCAAATTCATTCAAAAGCATTATTTAAACTTAGAAAAATTTTGGATAATGTTATTCATTAATTAGATAAGTTTAGTTACGATTAAAAATTCGCTTATTGCCCTCATCTATTTTTTAGATTTTAGCTTGCTAAAGGAGTGATATACTCTGAGTTTTAAAAATATCGAAATGCAAATTGCTCTACCTAGAACTCATGATGCAGGTAAAGTACAGGAACAACTTAACCAACGGAGCCAGCTTGCCCAGGATCAGCTGGCTCATTCTTTACAAAAAGAAGTTGAAATAAAAAGAACACAAGTGGAAAGAAATAGTGATAGTGAAAAAGTGCACCTTAAAAAGGATGACTCTGAACAACAACAAAGTAATCATAATAAAAAGAATAAAGAAAAAAAACAGCAAGATGAGAATTCTGATCATCCCTATAAAGGGAAAAAAATTGATTTACTTGGTTAAGAGAGGATGTCTATGACTACAATATTACTATTACTAAGTTTACTACTACATGTAGTAGCTTTTTATTTTATCATTGTTTTATATTCAAAGTACTCATCTATGAAGGACCTTACTGATTCACACAGGAAATTAATTGAGGAAACTGAAGATTCAATGACTAGCTTTCTAATTGAGATGAAGGACGAAAATGAAAGGCTCATTCAACACATCCAATTTCAAAACAATTCATATGACCAACAAGAAGAACCAAAGAATGTTGAAAAAATAAAAAAACAGCAAAATCAATCAATTGAACAGAACCATGATAAAAAGGCTAATCAAGATACATTGGTCATTCAAAATGATAGCACTCTTCCTGACCATTTATCAGGACTTGATAAAGTTGTTGATATTGTAGAGCTCAGCCAATCATCTCCGCAAAAGGTTCTTCCTTTTGAAATAGAAGCTCTATCTCTTCATGATAATGGTTATACAGTTGAACAAATTGCGAAAAAATTTAAAAAAGGAAAGACTGAAATTGAGTTACTACTTAAATTTCGACAAAATTAGTAGAATATCTAGGAATCCATTGAATATTCAAACTATAAATGCCTTTCTTTATCAGGTGGTATAATTCAACAAGGTTCAAATTTCAACGTATTATCGAACAAAACAGAAAGAAGTTATACTTTAACCTTGATTGTCGTAATTTGATATGGTATATTAATTTTCGGTGTTATTACACACGCTTGTGGATTTAAGCATTGGTGCTGTTATAAATAGTTATGCTTAAAGATGACATGAGCGGAGGAGAACAAAACCATTAGGAGGAACAAAAAATGTCAGTAATTTCAATGAAACAATTGCTTGAAGCTGGTGTTCACTTCGGTCATCAGACTCGCCGTTGGAACCCAAAAATGAAACGTTACATCTTTACAGAGCGTAACGGTATTTACATTATCGACCTTCAAAAGACAGTTAAAAAGGTTGAGGAAGCTTACAGATTCGTTAAAGAACTTGGAGCTGAAGGCGGTACGATCCTATTTGTTGGTACTAAAAAACAAGCTCAGGATTCTGTTAAAGAAGAAGCAGAACGTTCTGGCATGTATTATATCAACCAACGTTGGTTAGGTGGAACTTTAACTAACTTTGAAACAATCCAAAAACGTATTAGACGTTTAAAAGATATTCAAAGAATGCAAGAAGATGGAACGTTTGAAGTACTTCCTAAAAAAGAAGTTGTTCAACTTAATAAAGAGCTTGAGCGTCTTGAAAAATTCCTAGGTGGAATTAAAGACATGAAGCAGTTACCTGATGCATTATTTATTATCGATCCTCGTAAAGAGCGTATCGCTGTTGCAGAAGCTCGCAAATTGAACATCCCGATCGTAGGTATCGTAGATACAAACTGTGATCCAGATGAAATCGATTATGTAATTCCTGCAAATGATGATGCAATTCGTGCTGTTAAGCTTCTTACTGGTAAAATGGCAGATGCAATTATGGAATCTAAACAAGGTGAAGAAACTACACCTGCTTAATGAACAAAAAGGTGATAAGAGGAATTGGCCTTTTATCACCTTTTTTTTAAATGATTACATAGAACAGCTAAGCAACTGTTAAATCTCTTGCACAGCTGAAATTAAATTAACAAATGAATGATAATAATACATGTTTCTAAGGAGGAATACTGTTATGGCAGTAACTGCACAGATGGTAAAAGAACTACGCGCAAAAACTGGCGCTGGAATGATGGATTGTAAGAAGGCGTTAACAGAAACGAATGGTGATATGGACCAAGCAATTGATTTCCTACGTGAGAAGGGTATTGCAAAGGCTGCTAAAAAAGCTGATAGAATTGCTGCAGAAGGCTCAACTCTTGTTAAAGTTGAAGGTAATGAAGCTATTATATTAGAAGTAAACTCTGAAACGGATTTCGTTGCTAAGAATGAAGGATTTAAAGTGTTAATCAATGGGTTAGCTGATTTCTTACTAATAAATAAACCTGCTAATGTAGAAGCTGCATTAGTTCTAAAAATGGATGATGGTTCAACTGTTGCCGATTTCATTAACTCTGCTATCGCAAAAATTGGTGAAAAACTAACGCTACGTCGATTTACCATTGTATCTAAATCTGATAATGATGCCTTTGGTGCATACTTACACATGGGTGGACGCATTGGTGTACTTACATTATTAGAAGGAACAACTGAAGAAGCAGCTGCTAAAGATGTTGCTATGCACATTGCTGCTGTAAATCCTAAGTATGTATCTCGTGCTCAAGTCTCTGCTGAGGAAGCAGCACATGAGCGTGAAATCTTAACTCAACAAGCTCTTAACGAAGGAAAGCCTGAAAATATTGTAGCTAAAATGGTTGAAGGCCGTTTAAGCAAATATTTTGAAGAAATTTGCCTTTTAGATCAAAGTTTTGTTAAGAATCCAGACCAAAAAGTGAAGCAATTTGTTGAATCAAAAGGTGGTACCGTTAAGACATTTGTACGTTATGAAGTTGGAGAAGGTATTGAAAAACGCCAAGACAACTTTGCTGAGGAAGTAATGAATCAAGTGAAAAAGTAAATTTTTGTATCGATCATTGCATGAAAGTATACCTTATTTATGTAAAAGGTCGGACATTTTTGAAAATGTGAAAAGGGAACACAAGATGTGTTCCCTTCTTTTGAAGATATTTTTTAGAATCGAATGGAAACAGAGCTGGAGGTAATTATGGGTAATGCAAAATATCAACGTATTGTACTTAAATTAAGTGGAGAAGCACTTGCAGGTGAAAATGGCTTCGGTATTAATCCTACTGTTATTCAGTCGATAGCAAAACAGGTGAAGGAAATTGCTGAGTTAGATGTAGAAGTTGCTGTTGTTGTTGGCGGTGGAAACATTTGGCGTGGTAAAATCGGTAGTGAAATGGGTATGGATCGTGCAACTGCGGATTATATGGGCATGTTAGCAACTGTAATGAACTCTCTTGCTTTACAAGACAGTCTTGAGACTCAAGGTATCCAAACACGTGTGCAAACCTCTATCGAAATGAGGCAGGTTGCGGAACCGTACATAAGAAGAAAAGCTATTCGTCATTTGGAGAAAAAGCGTGTCGTTATCTTTGCTGCTGGAACTGGGAATCCTTATTTCTCCACTGATACAACAGCGGCATTACGTGCAGCAGAAATTGAAGCTGATGTTATATTAATGGCTAAGAATAATGTTGATGGTGTATATAGTGCTGATCCGCAAATTGATAAAAATGCAATAAAATATGAAACATTGTCCTATTTAGATGTTCTTAAAGAAGGATTAGCTGTTATGGATTCAACTGCTTCTTCTTTATGTATGGATAATGATATTCCATTAATTGTCTTTTCTATAATGGAAGAAGGAAATATTAGACGTGCCGTAACAGGTGAAAACATCGGAACTATTGTTAGGGGGAAATAAACATGGCTAAACAAGTATTGGCAAATACTAAGGATAAAATGGAAAAGGCAGTTACTGCTTTAAGTCGTGAATTAGCATCAGTAAGAGCTGGAAGAGCAAGTGCTAACTTATTGGATAAGCTCTCAGTTGACTATTATGGTGCACCAACACCAGTTAATCAACTTGCTTCTATTAGTGTCCCTGAAGCTCGTTTGCTTGTGATTCAACCATACGACAAAACAATTCTAGGCGACCTTGAGAAGGCTATACTAAAATCAGATTTAGGTCTAACACCATCTAATGATGGTTCGTTGATTCGTTTATCGATACCGGCTCTTACAGAAGAAAGACGTAAAGAGCTTGTTAAACTAGTTAAAAAGTATGCGGAAGAAGCAAAAGTTGCTGTTCGTAACATTAGACGTGATGGAAATGACGACTTGAAGAAACTTGAGAAAAATGGTGGAATTACTGAGGACGAATTAAGAAGCAATACTGAGGATGTCCAAAAACTAACTGATGATTTTATTGTAAAAGTTGATCAAGTTGCTAAAGATAAAGAAAAAGAAATCATGGAAGTTTAATGATATAATATGTACAATAGATATGTGTTGACCCTCTAATGTTTACAGGGGGTTTTTTTGTTAATACTGATAACATTATCATGGTAAAGAGAGATCATGAATTATTGGGTGATGGAGGAATCACATGCTCAACTTATTAAAATGGTGGAAAGGAAATTCTCAAACCATAAATGAAACTATGATTGTAAAAGAAGATATTTTAAAGGGAGAAATTCCCGAACATATTGCGATTATCATGGATGGTAATGGAAGATGGGCTAAAAAGCGAGCACTTCC
The DNA here is from genome assembly GCF_059758525.1 of Metabacillus sp. GQ13. Classification (NCBI taxonomy): domain Bacteria; kingdom Bacillati; phylum Bacillota; class Bacilli; order Caryophanales; family Bacillaceae; genus Metabacillus; species Metabacillus sp. GQ13. Next base: position 384,723 of record NZ_JCAXET010000001.1, on the reverse strand, counting down.
ACGTATTGCTGGTCATCATGAAGGAATGAAGGTAGTCCGTAGAATTACAAAACAGGCGAATGAACTAGGTGTTAAGGCGCTTACTCTTTATGCCTTTTCCACTGAAAATTGGAAAAGACCGAAAATAGAAGTTGATTATTTAATGAAATTACCAGAGGAATTTTTAAATATTTATTTACCAGAGCTTGTGTCAGAAAATGTCCAAGTGCAAATCATCGGTGATAAAACTAGACTTCCCGCACATACGTTAAGGGCTGTAGACAAAGCGATGAAAGATACCCAAGAAAATAGTGGGTTAATCTTAAACTTTGCTTTAAACTATGGGAGTCGAGCAGAAATAATTACAGCAATACAGAAAATTACACATGAGGTCAAAAGTGGAGCGTTGGATGAATCAGATATAAATGAAGATATGTTTTCAGATTATTTAATGACACATTCATTGAAAGATCCTGACCTATTAATACGTACTAGTGGTGAAATTAGACTAAGTAATTTTATGTTATGGCAGTTAGCGTATACTGAATTCTGGTTTACGGATGTACTATGGCCCGATTTTAAAGAGCAAAATTTTTTACAAGCAATACACACATATCAACAAAGAGGACGCAGATTCGGCGGCGTATAAAGGTGATGAAATAATATTATGAAACAACGAATATTGACTGCAGTACTTGCTGTAGCTATTTTTCTTCCATTTGTCATTTACGGAGAGCTTCCGTTTACAATATTTGTTTTCCTATTAGGATCAATTGCATTATATGAATTATTAAAAATGAAAAAAATTTCATTACTAAGTATTCCAGGGATATTAAGCTTAATTATATTATGGGTTCTTCTAATTCCTAACTCATATATAAATATATTAGGTGATTTTTCAAAAGCGGAATTTGCATTTCTGGTATTGCTTTTATTATTAACGTATACAGTTGTGACAAAAAACAAATTTACATTCGATGATGTGGGTTTTGTCGTCATTGCTGTCTTTTACCTAGGTATTGGCTTTTACTTTTTAATTGAAACAAGAAACTTGTACCCAGGTGGTCTTGAACTTGTTTTTTATGCATTAATATTGATATGGGTAACTGATTCAGGGGCTTATTTTGTTGGACGTTCATTAGGCAAGAATAAACTTTGGCCAGAAATAAGTCCAAATAAAACAATTGAAGGTGCAGTTGGTGGTATTCTCTTTGCAGTGATCTTTGCTTGGATTTATCATGCTTTTACTGGGGTTCTAGACAATTATCTAATTGTTACAGTAGTGACCATATTTTTATCAGTATTTGGACAAATAGGTGACCTCGTTGAATCAGCACTAAAGCGTCATTATCAAGTTAAGGATTCTGGTACAATTCTTCCAGGACATGGTGGGATTTTGGATCGTTTTGATAGCTTGCTATTTGTTTTACCTATGTTACATTTTTTGAGAATCTTTTTCTCGTAGGCTCTTTACTAAACGTATCAAACAAAAAAGCAGCCTTCGGATTTTTTCGTTTAATTAGGAATTAACTAAAACGAAATTGGCGAGGCGATTTAACGAAAAGAGAACGAAAACAGAACGAAAACAGAACGAAAAAAGACTAAATACAAAGAACTGGTTATTACTCAAAAAAACAAACTTTGCGAAAAAAACCTTCACACAAGAAAGTTGATTAATCTGTTTGAATGGAAGTGACTTTGTGAAAAAAATAAGCTTATTAGGAGCTACAGGTTCGATTGGCATGCAGACTCTTGATGTCATTGAATCACACCCAGAAGAGTTTGAGCTTGTAGCAATGTCTTTCGGAACCAATTATCAAACCGGAAGTGAAATAATTAAAAAATTCAAACCTCATTTTGTAGCTGTTAAAGATAAAGAAACATTTAGAATTTTATCAATGGAGTTTTCAAATGAGGAAGTCACGTTTGGATATGGATCAGACGCTCTAATAGAAGCTGCAATTTATGATGGAGTAAATGTATTAGTTAATGCTGTTGTCGGAAGTGTTGGGTTAATTCCCACTTTAAAGGCTATTGAAAATCATATTACAATTGCTCTTGCTAATAAGGAGACACTTGTTACTGCGGGACATATCGTGACAGAATATGCACTGAAGTATAATGTTGATATTTTGCCAGTCGATAGTGAACACTCAGCTATTTTTCAATGTTTACAGGGGGAACGTATAAAGGCGATTGACCGACTTATCGTTACAGCTTCAGGAGGAAGCTTCCGTGATAAGAAACGAGAAGAGCTTGAAGAAGTTACTGTAACCGAAGCATTGAACCATCCAAATTGGTCAATGGGAGCAAAAATTACGATAGACTCGGCAACGATGATGAATAAAGGTTTAGAAGTTATTGAGGCTCACTGGTTATTTAACATGCCCTATGAAAAGATAGATGTTATCTTACATAAAGAAAGTATTATTCATTCAATGATTGAGTTTCAAGACAGAAGTGTGATAGCACAGCTTGGTACACCTGATATGAGGGTACCAATACAATATGCTCTTACCTTTCCTAATCGCTTACCATTAGAAAATGCCAAGAGACTTGAACTTTCCGAAATAGGTAAATTACATTTTGAAAAGATAGACTTTAATAGATTTAGATGCTTACAATTTGCTTATGATTCAGGTAAAATAGGGGGAACAATGCCAACTGTTTTAAATGCAGCAAACGAAGAAGCTGTTGCTGCTTTTTTAAAGGGGCATATTCGTTTCTTGCAAATAGAGGAATTTATTGAAAGAGCTATGAATAGACATGAGAGCATCGCACAACCGAGTTTGGAACATATTCAAGAAGTTGATCAGCTTACTCGGAATTTTGTACAAACATTAATCTAGTTAAAGGTGGTCATAAAAGTTGAATACAGTGATAGCGTTTATTCTCATTTTCGGTGCTCTTGTATTTTTTCATGAGCTAGGCCATTTAATTCTTGCTAATAGAGCGGGAATACTATGTAGAGAGTTTGCGATTGGTTTTGGACCGAAAATTTTATCCTTCAAAAAAAATGAAACAGTTTATACGATCCGCTTATTACCAATAGGTGGTTTCGTTAAAATGGCAGGTGAAGATCCAGAAGTTATAGAAGTTAAGCCGGGTCATAATGTCGGCTTGCTATTTAATAAAGAGGATAAAGTTGAAAAAATTATTCTAAATAATAAAGAAAAGTATCCACAGGCTCGTATTATTGAGGTCGAAAATGCTGATTTAGATCATAATATGTTTATTTCTGGATATGAGCATGGTGAAGAGGAACTTATTAAACGGTTTGATGTAAGTGAAACTTCCTTCTTTATTGTCGATGGTCAAGAAATTCAAATTGCACCTTATAATCGTCAATTCCAGTCTAAAAGAGTTGGACAGCGAATAGCAGCTATATTTGCGGGTCCATTCATGAATTTTCTGCTAGCTCTTGTTATATTGATTACATTAGGATTTATTCAAGGAGCTCCAGTAAATGAACCTAGATTAGGACAATTAACTGAGGATGGTTCCGCTAAAGAAGCTGGCTTACTTGAAAGTGATGTCATTCAAACAATTGAAGGACAATCAACATCATCATGGGAAGAAATCGTAACCATTATTCAAGATAACCCTGAAAAAGAACTTACTTTTGAGGTTGAACGTGATGGTGAAATTCTCTCATTTGAAGTTGTCCCAGATGCTGCAAAGGTAGGGGAGGAAACAATTGGTCGTATCGGGGCTTATAATCCAGTAGATAAATCTTTTGGTAGCTCAATTAAATATGGATTTGTAGAAACGTATACTTGGACAAAGGAAATATTAATTGGTTTTGGTAAACTAGTTACAGGGCAATTCTCGATAGATATGCTTTCTGGGCCAGTTGGTATATACGATATGACCGATCAAGTAGCTGATTCTGGAACAATTAACTTACTAAGATGGGCAGCACTTTTAAGCATTAACTTAGGTATTGTTAATCTCTTACCAATACCTGCTTTAGATGGTGGTCGTTTATTATTCTTATTCATCGAGGCATTGAGAGGGAAACCTATAGATCGACAAAAAGAAGGAATTGTTCATTTTATTGGGTTTTCATTGCTAATGTTATTGATGCTTGTTGTGACATGGAATGATATTCAACGACTGTTCCTTTAATATCTTAGTTTCAACTAGAAGTGATTCATAACTAATGGAATCATTTTGAACACTTTAAGAAATGAATGAAGTAATATTTATAGAAGATGTTAGTTTAATTTAAAATAGAGGTGCTAGTAATGAAACAAAGTATGACGTTTATTCCAACTCTTAGAGAAGTTCCAGCAGATGCAGAAGTAAGAAGTCACCAGCTAATGCTTCGGGCTGGATTTATCAGGCAAAACACTAGTGGTATTTATAGTTACTTACCGTTGGCACAAAAAGTGTTAAAGAAGATCGAACAAATCGTTCGTGAAGAAATGGATCAAGCAGGCGCATCAGAATTATTAATGCCAGCATTACAACAAGCTGAGCTTTGGCAAGAGTCTGATCGTTGGTATTCTTATGGTCCAGAGCTCATGAGAGTAAAAGATCGTCATAATCGTGAGTTTGCACTAGGTGCTACTCATGAAGAGGTCATTACAAGCCTAGTTCGCGATGAAATTAAATCATATAAACGTTTGCCACTAGCTTTATATCAAATTCAGACCAAATTCCGTGATGAGAAACGGCCTCGCTTTGGTATTTTACGTGGACGTGAATTTATTATGAAGGATGCCTATTCATTTCATGCTACTCAAGATAGCCTGGACGCGGTTTACGAAAAAATATTTACAGCTTATCAAAATATTTTCACTCGTTGTGGTTTAGACTTTAGAGCGGTAATAGCTGATTCTGGGGCAATGGGTGGTAAAGATACTCATGAATTTATGGTATTATCGGAAATAGGTGAAGACACAATTGCTTATTCTGATACCTCTCAGTATGCTGCGAATATTGAAATGGCTCCTGTCATTGCGAAATATGAAAAAGGTAATCAAGAGTTGTTAGAATTGGAAAAAGTAGAAACTTCAAATCAAAAAACAATTGAAGAGGTTTCCAAATTTTTGAATATATCGAAGGAATCATGTATAAAGTCGATCTTATTTAAGGTGGATGAGCGTTTTGTTTTAGTTTTAGTTCGTGGTGACCATGAACTAAATGATATTAAAGTAAAGAACTTATTCGATGCTTCAATTGTTGAATTGGCAACAGCTGAAGAGATAAATGAAGGTATACAATGTGTTCCAGGGTTTATTGGACCTATTAACGTTTCTGATGATATTGAGGTGGTTGCAGATCATGCAATCAGAGCAATCGTCAATGGAGTTTGTGGTGCAAATGAAGAGTCATTTCACTTCCAAGGTGTCAATATCGAACGCGATGCCAACGTTAGTCAATATGCTGACCTTCGTTTTATCAAAGAGGGTGACATGTCTCCAGATGGAGAAGGTTTGATTAAATTTGCCAAAGGAATTGAAGTTGGCCATGTCTTTAAACTAGGAACTAGATATAGTGAAGCAATGAATGCAACGTTTTTGGATGAAAATGGTAGGGCGCAATCGATAATTATGGGTTGTTATGGTATTGGAGTATCAAGAACCTTAGCCGCAATTATTGAGCAGCATAACGATGAATTTGGGATTACCTGGCCAGAAAATGTCGCACCATTTCAAATACATGTTATTCCAGTAAACGTAAAGAATGAATCACAAAAGGAATTGTCAGATAAACTTTACAGTTCATTTATTCAACAAGGTTATGAAGTGTTGCTTGATGATCGACAAGAACGTGTAGGAGTAAAATTTGCTGATTCAGACCTCATCGGCTTACCTGTCCGTGTTACTGTTGGTAAAAGAGCTGACGAAGGAATTGTTGAAGTAAAGGTGCGAAAGACTGGAGAGTCATTTGAAGTAGCGATAAATGATCTTCAAGATAAAATTAGCCAAATACTGGGTAACTAAAATGGGTTACAGCAAGTTAGAAATCTGCTAGAATAGACATAGAAAATGAACGGAAAGAGGCTGACTCAAAAGTGGAGACATAACCTCTATATACAATCTTTGTATATAGAGGTTATTGTTAAAATGAGGCAGCCTCTTCTGATTTTATTTATAGATATAGAGAAACCTGGAGAGAGAGGATATAGGATGGATACTCCAATTAACCAAATAGAACGATTTCAACTTCTGCTCCAACAAATAAATTTAATAGAAGATGCAGCTGTCATTCATTTTAAAAATGGTTCAATCGCAAAGTTAACTGTTCATAAACAATTAAAACAGTGGCATTTTCATTTTCAATTAGAAAAAATACTTCCTTTTGATATCTATCAACTATTTCAAACAAGACTTTCTAAGGCATTTGCTCATATTGCGGATGTTAGTTTTACGATTGAAACAATAGACCAATTATTTGAAGAAAAACATATACAGGATTATTGGTCAATTTGTATACAGCAAATGGACGGAATATCTCCGCCAATGCTATCTCTTTTAAATGAACAAAAACCAACTGTACAGGGAATAAAGGTTATTGTTAAAACCAAGAATGATACCGAAGCAATGACAATAAAACGAAAGTATGCTCCGCTAATTCAAGAGAGCTTTCAGCAGTTGGGTTTTCCTGCTTTACAAATGGAGACATCAGTTGGTGTGACAGAAGAAGAAATAAAGAAGTTTCAAGAAGAAAAACTCCAAGAAGATAAAGAAAGAGGTTTTCAAGCCTTAACAGAGATGGTCAATGCTGAGAAACAGCAAGAGTCAGGACAAGCTGAATACTCTGGACCATTAACAATTGGCTATACAATCAAAAATGATGAGGAAATACGAACTCTTCTATCAATTGATGATGAAGAAAGAAGAGCTACGATTCAAGGTTATGTATTTTTTGCTGAAACGAAGGAACTAAGGAGTGGAAGAACCCTTCTCACATTTAAAATAACTGACTATACAAGCTCAATTCTAGTTAAAATGTTTGCAAGGGATAAAGAGGATGCTAATTTAGTCCAAGCTGTAAAAAAAGGTATGTGGCTTAAAGTACGTGGAAGCATACAAACTGACACATTTGTAAGAGACCTTGTGATGATGGCAAATGATATTAATGAGGTATCGCCTAAAGAGAGACAGGATCAAGCTCCCGCGGACGAAAAGCGAGTTGAACTTCATCTACATTCACCAATGAGCCAAATGGATGCTGTTACACCTGTAAGTAAATATATAGAGCAGGCTATGAAATGGGGACATTCTGCAATTGCTTTAACTGATCATGCTGTCGCCCAATCATTCCCAGAAGCATACTCAGCTGGTAAGAAACATGGTGTGAAGATTTTATATGGTGTTGAAATTAATCTAGTAAATGATGGCGTCCCAATAGCTTATAACGACGATAACAGGTTTTTACCTGATGAAACATATGTTGTATTTGACGTAGAAACAACCGGTCTTTCTGCTGTTTACGATACAATCATTGAGTTGGCTGCTGTTAAAATTCGTGGAGGTGAGATTATTGATCGATTTGAATCATTTGCAAATCCTCATCACCCACTTTCTGCTATAACGATTGACTTAACAGGTATAACAGATGATTTGGTCAAAGATGCTCCGAATGTTGATGAGGTACTATCGAAATTTAAGGACTGGATTGGAAATGATATTTTAGTTGCCCACAATGCTAGCTTTGATATGGGGTTTTTAAATGTGGGCTATAAGCAACTATTGGGTGTAGGAAAAGCTAAGAATCCTGTTATCGATACACTTGAATTAGGAAGATTCTTATACCCTGAACTTAAAAATCATCGGTTGAATACTCTTTGTAAAAGGTTTGATATTGAATTAACCCAGCATCATCGAGCGATTTATGATGCTGAAGCAACGGGGTATCTACTAATTAAAATGCTAAAGGATGCAGCAGAAAAGGGCATCGAAAATCATAATCAATTTAATGATAATATGGGTAAAGGTAATTCATACCAACGTTCACGACCGTATCATGCAACTATCCTAGCGCAAAATGAGACTGGCTTAAAAAATCTATTTAAATTAGTGTCTATTTCACATATGAATTATTTTTATCGGGTCCCAAGAGTTCCGCGATCATTATTAAATAAATATCGTGAAGGTCTTCTAGTAGGTTCGGCTTGTGATAAAGGTGAAGTCTTTGAAGGGATGATGCAAAAATCCCCAGATGAAGTCGAAGATATTGCTGTTTATTATGACTATTTAGAGGTTCAGCCACTAGAGGTTTATAAGCATTTAATAGATTTGGATTATATTAAGGACGAAACAGCATTAAAAGAAATTGTAACTAATATTGTTAAGCTAGGGGAAAAACTTGAAAAGCCTGTAGTTGCAACAGGAAATGTCCATTATTTAAATCCTGTTGATAAGATTTATAGAAAGATCTTAGTTAACTCCCAGGGAGGTGCTAACCCTCTTAATCGTCATGATTTGCCTAATGTTCATTTTCGGACAACAGATGAAATGTTGAACTGTTTTTCTTTTTTAGGTAAAGAAAAGGCAAAAGAAATTGTCGTTGCAAATACGAATAAGATTGCCGGAATAATTGATGAAATTAAGCCAATAAAAGATGATTTATATACGCCAAAAATTGATGGCGCTGATGAGGAAATTCGTGCTATGAGTTATTCAAGAGCTAGAGGTATATATGGGGATAATCTTCCTGAGATAGTTGAAGCTCGTATAGAAAAAGAGCTTAAGAGTATTATTGGCCATGGATTTGCGGTTATTTATCTTATTTCGCATAAACTTGTTAAAAAATCGCTAGATGATGGTTACCTTGTTGGTTCACGTGGATCTGTTGGTTCATCTTTTGTTGCAACAATGACCGAAATTACTGAAGTAAATCCTCTGCCACCACATTATGTATGTCCAAATTGTCAGCACTCTGAATTTTTTAACGATGGTTCTGTAGGCTCTGGTTTTGACTTACCAAATAAAGAGTGTCCTAATTGTGGGATACAGTATCAAAAAGATGGACATGACATACCTTTCGAAACGTTCCTAGGATTTAAAGGTGATAAGGTTCCTGATATTGATCTGAATTTCTCAGGTGAATATCAACCGGTAGCTCATAATTATACCAAGGTTCTTTTTGGGGAGGATAATGTATATCGTGCAGGGACAATTGGTACTGTTGCAGAGAAAACAGCGTATGGTTACGTAAAAGGGTATGCGAATGATAATAATCTTATTCAAAGAGGTGCTGAGGTTGATCGATTAGTTCAGGGATGTACCGGAGTAAAACGAAATACGGGACAGCATCCAGGTGGAATAATCGTTGTACCAGAATATATGGATATTTTTGATTTCTCGCCAATCCAATTTCCAGCAGATTCTAAAGAATCGGAATGGCGTACTACTCATTTTGATTTCCATTCCATTCATGATAACTTATTAAAACTTGATATTCTCGGGCACGATGATCCAACCGTAATTCGGATGCTTCAAGATTTAAGTGGAATTGATCCAAAAACAATTCCGACTGATGATCCAGAGGTTATGAAAATCTTTAGTGGTACAGAGTCTCTTGGTGTTACAGAAGAACAAATTATGTGTAAAACAGGAACTCTTGGAATTCCAGAGTTTGGTACACGTTTTGTACGTCAAATGCTCGAAGATACTAAACCAACAACTTTTTCTGAATTGGTTCAAATTTCTGGTCTATCACATGGAACTGATGTTTGGCTAGGGAATGCTCAAGAATTGATACATGATAAGACTTGTACATTAAGTGAAGTAATTGGTTGTCGTGATGATATAATGGTTTATTTAATCTATCAAGGATTGGATCCTTCATTTGCTTTTAAAATCATGGAATCTGTTCGTAAAGGGAAGGGCCTTACGGACGAAATGGAAGAAGAAATGAAAAGTCAGGAAGTTCCATCTTGGTATATAAATTCTTGTTTGAAAATTAAATATATGTTCCCAAAAGCTCATGCAGCGGCCTATGTATTAATGGCAGTCCGAATTGCTTACTTTAAGGTGCATCATGCATTGTTATACTACGCAGCCTATTTTACAGTTCGAGCAGATGATTTTGATATTGATACAATGGTAAAAGGTTCAAACCCTATGAAAGCACTCATTAATGAAATAAATCAAAAGGGTTTAGATGCTTCACCTAAAGAAAAAAATCTTCTGACAGTATTGGAATTATCCCTAGAAATGTGTGAAAGAGGATATGCATTTCAAAAGGTTGACTTATATCGATCAAGTGCTACTGAATTTATCATTGATGGAGATACGCTAATTCCACCATTTAATTCAATACCTGGTCTTGGAACAAATGCGGCCTTGAATATTGTAAAAGCTAGAGTAGACGGAGAATTTTTATCCAAAGAAGATCTTCAGCAACGTGGTAAGGTATCGAAAACAATCATTGAGTACCTAACAAATCATGGTTGTTTAGATGAATTGCCAGACCAAAACCAACTTTCACTCTTCTAATTCAATGAGTAGGGATTTAGTTCAGCCAAGGTAATAAAAAAATGTCTACTGAAGTTAATTGTGGTTGATCACTATTACTAATTTGTTGCACTAAATAATGATAAATTCCAACAGATGGTGCATTAAGTAAGGCCTGACCCCTCAAAGCATAGTTAATTAATTTTTATAGACTATAAGGTTCAGCTACTTGGTAAATTAGGAATGAATTTGCAATAAAATTACGGTTATGTTATGCTTTTAATGGAAATGCTAACGATAAGCAGAGGAAAAGAGTGGGGAAACCCACTCTTTCGTATTGTAATCGTCCTCGTTACTCGGATTGTATATTACATATCATTCCCTGCTCACAAGGCAGGGTTTTTCAGCAATTAAACGTGTCAAACAGCTTTGGTTAGAGAAATATCTAGCTCAAGCGCTACGGACCTACGAGCACAGGATGAATAGTGCAGACAAAGATCAGGCTATCGCGCTTTCTTAGCAAGGAGGAAGAGAATGAGCAAAAAAGTAACGGAAATTGTCGAAGAATTATTGTTGCCAATATTAAGTGATATGAATTTAGAATTGGTTGACATTGAATATGTAAAAGAAGGTTCTAATTGGTTTCTTCGTTTATTTATTGATTCGGATACAGGCATTGATATTGAGGAATGTGGTATTGTAAGTGAGCGTTTAAGCGAGCAGCTTGATGAACTAGACCCCATCCAACATAACTACTTTTTAGAGGTGTCATCACCAGGTGCTGAAAGACCTTTAAAAAAAGAGGAAGATTTTAAAAAGTCAATTGGTAAAAATGTTCATATTAAAACGTATGAACCAATTAATGGTGAAAAGTCATTTGAAGGTGTCTTAACTGATTTTGATGGTCAAACAGTTGTTATAACTGTAACGATTAAGACTAGAAAAAAACAGTTTGAAATCCCTTATGATAAAGTGGCAAAGGCTAGACTAGCCGTTACCTTTTAATTTAGTGTGTTCTAACTATTTGTTATTCTAGAGATCTAGTGAAAAATAGAGTCGCATAGGAATTGTATTACTTTAACAATACGCACATTATAATCAAAATTATTCTCCGCTTACTTCTTAAGTGTGTAAGCTTAACCTTAAATGAAGAAGATGGATAGTACAAAACAGGAATTAGCATATAGCTTATTTTTTAAGGGGGAAGCCGTTAAAATGAGTAGTGAATTATTTGATGCCTTAACAATTTTAGAAAAGGAAAAGGGCATCAGTAAAGAAATTATTATTGACGCCATTGAAGCTGCATTAATTTCTGCTTATAAAAGAAATTTTAACCAAGCACAAAATGTTCGTGTAGATCTTAATCGGGATACAGGCTCAATGAAAGTTTATGCAAGAAAAGATGTTGTTGATGAGGTCTATGATCCACGTCTAGAAATATCAATTGGCGAAGCACAAGGGATTAATCCAAATTATGTGCTTAACGATGTTATTGAAATGGAAGTAACCCCAAAAGATTTCGGACGTATCGCAGCTCAAACAGCTAAACAAGTAGTAACACAACGTGTACGAGAAGCTGAACGCGGTGTTATTTATAGTGAGTTTATTGATCGTGAAGAAGACATTATGACTGGTATTGTTCAGCGAACCGATTCAAAGTTTATTTATGTAAGCCTAGGGAAAATTGAAGCCCTCTTACCTGTTAGTGAACAAATGCCAAATGAAACGTATAAACCACATGATCGTATAAAGGTATTTATTACTAAAGTTGAAAAGACAACAAAGGGTCCACAGATTTTTGTGTCAAGAACACATCCTGGCTTATTAAAAAGGTTATTTGAGATTGAAGTTCCTGAAATATATGATGGGACAGTTGAAATTAAATCTGTTTCACGTGAGGCTGGAGACCGTTCGAAAATATCTGTTCATTCCGAAAATACTGAGGTAGATCCAGTTGGTTCATGTGTTGGTCCAAAAGGTCAACGTGTACAAGCAATTGTTAATGAACTTAAAGGTGAAAAAATTGATATTGTCAAATGGTCTCAAGACCCAGTTGAATTTGTTGCTAATGCATTAAGTCCATCAAAAGTAGTTGACGTCCTTGTAAATGAAGAAGAGAAAGCTACAACTGTTATTGTACCGGACTATCAACTATCTTTAGCAATTGGGAAACGTGGGCAAAATGCTCGTCTAGCAGCTAAACTTACTGGTTGGAAAATTGATATAAAAAGTGAGACTGACGCAGAAAAGGCTGGGATTTATCCAATTCAAAAAAGTGAATCCGAAAACCTTGATGAACCACTTTTAACAAATTTTCACGAATCAGAGCTTAGTGAATAAGAGGTGAAATCCCATGACCAATCGCAAAATACCTTTGCGTAAGTGTGTTGCAACAGGTGAAATGAGAGCGAAAAAGGAGCTTGTCCGTGTTGTTCGATCAAAGGAGGGCGAAGTTTCTATCGACCTTACCGGTAAGAAGAATGGACGCGGGGCTTATATCACTCTAGAAAAAGAGTGTATTTTACAAGCGAAAAAGAAGAATGTTCTTGCCAATCATTTAAAGACAAAAATTGACGAAACTGTTTACGAAGAGTTACTTCAATTGGCTGAGAAGGAGAAAGAATAAATACATGAATCAGCAAAAACAGTGGACGTCCTTATTGGGCTTAGCAAATCGAGCACGAAAAGTAATATCAGGAGAAGAACTTGTAGTTAAAGAAGTAAGACAAAAGCGTGCTAAGCTTGTTCTTCTTTCACAAGATGCATCTGCTAACACAATGAAAAAGGTAACAGATAAATGTAATTATTATCAGGTCCCCTTTATGACTGTTGAAGATCGCTACCAATTAGGTAAAGCAATTGGTAAAGAAGCGAGAGTCGTTGTAGCGGTAAATGATGCAGGCTTTGCTGCAAAGTTAAAAACCTTGCTCGATTAATATTCTTGGGGGTGAACGTATGACAAAAATGCGAGTATATGAATACGCAAAACAATCAAATGTATCAAGTAAAGATATTATTAATACGTTACAAGAGCTGAATGTTGAAGTTAGCAACCATATGTCAACGATCGAAGCTGATGTGATTGTTAAACTAGATCAAAAGTTTAAAACAAAAAATACAAGTAATACAAATAACGAAACGACTAAGAAAACGGGGAACCAAGTGAATAATTCAAAACCAAGTCCAACTAATACAACTAATACAACTAATACAACTAATACAAATAATACAAAAGTAACTAGTGTAAACAATGCAGCTGCCAACAAAACGCAAAAGCCAGCTCAAACAAATACAAATCGTAATAACAACAAACCAAATCAAGCTAACAACAAACCTTTTAATCAAAATAAGGGTAAGAAAAACAATAACAATAAGAAAACAAAAGGTAATTTTCAACAACCCTTACAACCTAAACCAAAAAAAGAATTACCTAGTAAAATCACTTTTACAGGTAGCTTAACTGTAGGAGAATTAGCTGGAAAACTTGGACTTGAACCATCTGAAATAATTAAAAAGCTACTTCTACTAGGCACTATGGCAACAATAAATCAAGAGCTTGATAAAGATTCAATCGAATTAATTGCTGGGGAATATAATGTTGAGGTTGAAGAAGAAATTGTCTTTGAAAAAACAGAATTTGAAAAATATGAAGAAGAAGACAAAAAGGAAGATCTAGTCATCCGTCCTGCTGTCGTCACAATCATGGGTCATGTTGATCACGGTAAAACAACTCTTTTAGACTCTCTTCGTAATACAAAAGTAACTGAAGGGGAAGCTGGGGGAATAACACAGCATATTGGAGCATATCAAATTGTAGCTAATGATCAGAAGATTACATTTCTTGATACACCTGGTCATGCTGCTTTTACAACGATGCGTGCCAGAGGAGCCCAGGTTACCGATATTACAATCTTAGTTGTTGCTGCAGATGACGGTGTTATGCCTCAAACGATTGAAGCGATTAACCATGCAAAAGCTGCAGAAGTTCCAATCATTGTGGCAGTAAACAAAGTTGATAAAGAAGCAGCAAACCCAGACCGCGTTATGCAAGAATTAACAGAACATGGTCTAGTACCAGAGGCTTGGGGTGGGGATACTATCTTTGTACCTGTCTCAGCATTAACAGGTACGGGGCTTGAAGACCTACTTGAAATGATTCTTTTAGTAACAGAAGTTGAAGAACTAAAAGCAAATCCAGCAAGACGTGCTACTGGTACTGTTATTGAGGCACAACTTGATAAGGGTAGAGGTTCTGTTGCAACTCTTCTAGTTCAAAACGGTACACTACGCGTCGGTGATCCAATTGTTGTTGGAAATACATTTGGACGTGTTCGTGCAATGGTTAACGATATTGGTCGTCGAGTGAAAGAGGCAGCACCTTCAACCCCTGTTGAAGTTACTGGACTAAATGATGTTCCATTAGCTGGGGATCAGTTCATGGTATTTGAAGATGAAAAGAAAGCTCGTTCAGTAGGGGAAGCAAGAGCCCAAAAGCAAATGGATGCTCAACGCAGTGAAGGATCTAAATTAAGTTTAGATGATTTGTTTGAGCAAATTAAACAAGGTGAAATTAAAGACATTAATTTAATTGTCAAAGCTGATGTTCAAGGTTCTGTTGAAGCCTTAGCAGCGGCATTACAAAAAATTGATGTTGAAGGGGTACGTGTTAAAATCATTCACACGGGCGTAGGTGCAATTACTGAATCAGATATCATTCTTGCAGCAGCTTCTAATGCAATCGTTATTGGCTTTAACGTACGTCCTGATAATGGAGCGAAGAAAACAGCTGATGTTGAAGAAGTAGATATTCGTCTGCATCGTATTATTTACAAAGTAATTGAAGAAATTGAATCAGCAATGAAGGGTATGCTTGATCCTGAATTCGAAGAAAAAGTAATCGGTCAGGTTGAAGTACGTCAAACATTTAAAGTATCTAAAATTGGTACGATTGCTGGAGCGTATGTAACTGAAGGTAAAATCACTCGTAATAGTGGTGTACGATTAATTCGTGATGGAATCGTAATTTTCGAAGGTGAAATAGATACATTAAAACGCTTTAAAGACGATGTAAAAGAAGTTGCTCGAAATTATGAGTGTGGGATCACTATTAAAAATTATAATGATCTTAGAGAAGGCGACATTATTGAAGCATATGTTATGGAGGAAATTGAGCGTAAATGATTGGAGCAATTGATTGTGAATGCATGATCTATGACGCGCAATCTTTAAAGGATAAAAGAGCTGTTTTACAACGAGTACTTTCAAGGGTAAAACAAAAATATAATGTTTCAATTTCAGAAATTGATTATCAAAATACATGGCAGCGTACAAAGTTTGGCATAGTTGCGATTAGTTCCTCAAAGGTTCAAACAGAAAAAGAATTGCAGAGTGTATTGCGATTTATTGATTCATTTCCTGAAATTGAGCGAACGGTTACGACTATTGACTGGCTGTAAGTAAAGAGGTGATGACATGAGCTTAAGAGCAAACCGTGTCGGTGAACAAATGAAAAAAGAGTTAGGCGATATAATAGGTCGAAAAATAAAAGATCCTCGTATCGGCTTTGTTACAGTAACAGATGTAAGTGTATCTGGTGACCTGCAAATTGCTAAAGTTTTTATCTCTGTTTTAGGAGATGAAGAACAACGTGAAAATACGTTAAAAGGTTTGGCAAAAGCTAAAGGGTTTATTCGTTCAGAAATTGGTCAACGAATTAGGTTGAGAAAAACACCTGAGATTCTTTTCGAATTTGATGAGTCAATTACTTATGGAAATCGAATTGACACACTATTACATGAGATTAATGCAGAAAATAAAGAGGAGGAGTAACTCTCCTTTGTTAAAGGGATAGACACCTTCGTCTATCCCTTTTTCTAACCGAACAAAATCTATAAGGCATAGGAGGGGTTTTAAATGGAAGGTGTGCTTTTATTACATAAGCCCACAGGTATGACGTCTCATGATTGTGTAGCGAAAATGAGAAGGCTTGCGAAAACAAAAAAAGTCGGACATACAGGTACATTAGATCCAGATGTGACAGGGGTATTACCAATCTGTCTTGGGAGGGCAACAAAAATTGTTGAGTATTTAACTGCATCTTCAAAAACCTATGAGGCAGAAGTAACAATTGGATTCTCTACGACTACTGAAGATGCCTCTGGTGAAGTAATAGAAAAGAAAGAGGTACGCTTCCCAATTACAAAACAAGAGGTTGAGGACGTGTTAGTTTCATTAGTGGGAACCATTGAGCAAGTACCCCCGATGTATTCTGCTGTAAAAGTGAAGGGCAAAAAGCTTTATGAATATGCTAGAGCTGGTATAGAAGTAGATAGGCCTATCCGTCAAATTATTATTAGTGAATTAGTCCTTTTAGATGAAGTAAACAATGTAGATAATAAGACTAAATTTCGATTTCGTGTAACATGTTCAAAAGGTACTTATGTACGGACATTGGCAGTGATGATTGGCGAAAGACTTGGTTATCCTGCTCATATGTCACATCTAATTAGAACGAAATCAGGTGAATTTGATTTATCGAATTGTATGCATTTTGATGAAATAGAGGCAGCTATAGAAAATGGTACACTTGAGGCATCTTTGCTGTCAATTGGTGATGCATTAAAAGATTTGCCGAAATTAATTATCCATGATACTCTAGCAGAGAAAGTGAAAAATGGTGCACTACTTGAATTACCTATAGAATTTCAAGACTTTGAAGTTGGGTCCCCAATAGTTATATACAATAGGGACGGTAGGTGCATTGCTATATATGCTAAGCATCCAACAAAGGCTCAGTTTATGAAGCCGATAAAAGTGCTTATGAATGAAACTTAAGAATCTATAAGTATGAGTGTTCAAAAGCAGGCAAATAGCGTTGATGGTCTCAGGGAATCGCAGCTACCTAAAAATCTCACGTATGCTATACGTAAGAGTAGTGTAGAAACCGACGCCTGTAAGTAGTTAGCTATTTTTCCTAGAATGAACAGCAGCTTAAAGTTAGAAAAAAGGTGAAGTTGACTGTGAAACTTATTAAACTATCTCAACCACATACATTTAACAAGCAAGACTTTAAGGAGCAAGTATTGGCATTAGGTTATTTTGATGGTGTACATAAAGGCCATCAAAAAGTTATGATAAAAGCTAAGGAAATTGCTCAAAAGCAAGGGATGAAATGTGCGGTTATGACATTTCATCCTCATCCGCTTGTTGTGCTTAGAAAACAAGCGGAAATTGATTATTTAACACCGCTTGAAGAAAAGATACAAATAATTGAAGACTTAGGTGTTGATACATTATTTGTAGTTGAATTTACAAAAGACTTTGCTGCTTTACTACCACAACAATTTGTTGACGAGTTTATTATCAACCTAAATGTAAAACATGTCGTTGCCGGTTTTGATTTTACATATGGCCATTTGGGAAAAGGGACTATGGAAACTCTCCCATTTCATTCCCGTGAGGAGTTTCTCCAGACGACCGTTGAAGAACAAACCGACAATGATCGCAAAATTAGCTCAACACTGATACGTGAAGTATTAAAAAGTGGTGATGTAACATATGCTCATACGCTCTTAGGGCGACCACATATGGTTACAGGATCTGTAATTCATGGGGATAAAAGGGGGAGAACAATAGGTTTTCCGACAGCCAATATAGAGATAGCTGATCTTTATTTGGTTCCACCCACTGGAGTTTATGCTGTATCAATTCTAGTTAATGATCTTAAATATAGTGGAGTATGTAATATTGGTTATAAACCTACCTTTAACAAGGAAAAGTTATTGAAACCTAGTATTGAAGTGCATATTTTTAACTTTCATAAGGAAATTTATGGGGAAAAGGTCTCAGTTTCTTGGTACAAACGGATAAGAAGTGAACAGAAGTTTAATAATGTTGAGGAACTCATCCAACAAATTTCCAAAGATAAAGTAGATGCACTACAGTTTTTTGAGCGAAAAACAGTTTAGTGCTTGCAAAAGCAGTTGAAAAATAGTATTCTAATTATTGTAACTTAAAACCATTGCTTGGCAAATCGATTCACCAACGTTTGCTCGGTAATCGGGGTTTTTTGTAAAATTAAGGAGGTGAAAAGGATGGCTATCACACAAGAACGTAAAAATGAATTAATTGCTAGTTTTAAAACACATGAATCTGATACTGGATCACCAGAGGTTCAAATTGCTATCCTAACTGAGGACATCAATAACTTAAACGAACACTTACGTCTTCACAAAAAAGACCACCATTCACGTCGCGGTCTATTAAAAATGGTAGGTAAGCGTCGTAACTTACTAACTTATCTACGAAATAAAGATGTAACTCGTTATCGTGAGTTAATCACAAAGCTTGGTTTACGTCGTTAATTACTTCAAAAGCGGGATTTATCCCGCTTTTTTAGTGTATTTAAATATGGATAATGTAATAGGTTAAAGTTTTAGTTTTTTTCTAATCCTATCATGTTTTTTTCTTAACCTATTTACATACAATAACAACATTGATATGTTGAATTTAAATAGTTCATACACTAGTACATAACATAATGTTACTATTTAAGAGAGGAGTTTTACATATATGGGTCAAAATAAGCAAACATTCTCCATAGATTGGGCAGGTAGAAACCTTACTGTCGAGACAGGTCAATTAGCTAAACAAGCAAATGGGGCTGTTCTAATACGTTATGGGGATACAGCTGTGTTAAGTACAGCAACTGCTTCAAAAGAACCAAAGCCTCTAGATTTCTTTCCTTTAACAGTTAATTATGAGGAGCGTTTATATTCCGTAGGGAAAATTCCAGGTGGTTTTATTAAAAGAGAAGGTCGTCCAAGCGAAAAGGCCATTCTAGCTAGTCGATTAATCGATCGTCCAATTAGACCATTATTCGCAGATGGTTTTAGAAATGAAGTACAAGTTATTAGTATTGTTATGAGTGTTGATCAAGACTGCTCATCTGAAATGGCTGCAATGTTCGGTTCTTCATTAGCACTTTGTGTATCAGATATTCCATTCGATGGACCAATTGCGGGTGTTACAGTAGGTAGAATTAATAATGAATTTATTATTAATCCAACTGTTAAACAAATGGAACAAAGTGATATTCACTTAGTTGTAGCAGGTACGAAAGATGCCATTAACATGGTTGAGGCTGGTGCAGATGAAGTCCCTGAGGAAACGATGCTAGAAGCAATTATGTTTGGTCATGATGAAATTAAGCGTCTTATTGAATTCCAAGAAGAAATTGCTTCAGCAGTAGCAAAAGAAAAAATAGAAGTTAAACTGTTTGATTTAGACGCAGATCTTGAAAAAGAAATTCGTCAATTTGCTGAAAAGGACTTATTACAAGCTATTCAAGTTCATGAAAAACATGCAAGAGAAGCTGCCATTTCTGAAGTGAAAAAAGCAATTGTTGCCAAATATGAAGAAACTGAAGCTGACGATTCCACAATTAAACAGGTAAAACAAATTATATCTAAGTTAGTCAAGGCAGAGGTAAGACGCCTGATTACAGAAGAAAAGGTACGACCTGATGGGCGTGGAGTTGATGAAATAAGACCTCTTTCATCTGAAGTAGGTTTATTGTCAAGAACTCATGGTTCGGGTTTGTTTACTCGAGGACAAACTCAAGCTTTAAGTATTTGTACTCTAGGTGCTCTTGGAGATGTGCAAATTTTGGATGGGATTGGGATTGAGGAATCAAAACGTTTCATGCATCATTATAATTTCCCACAGTTTAGTGTAGGGGAAACAGGTCCAATGAGAGGTCCAGGCCGTCGAGAAATTGGACATGGTGCATTAGGTGAACGAGCATTAGAACCAATTATTCCGACAGAAAAGGATTTTCCATATACAATTCGTCTAGTCTCTGAGGTACTTGAGTCAAACGGTTCAACATCTCAAGCAAGTATTTGTGCTAGTACGCTAGCAATGATGGATGCAGGTGTTCCAATTAAAGCTCCAGTTGCCGGTATTGCGATGGGTCTTGTAAAATCTGGAGAGCATTATACTGTCCTTACAGATATTCAAGGTATGGAAGACGCACTAGGAGATATGGACTTTAAGGTTGCGGGTACAGAAAAAGGTGTTACCGCTTTACAAATGGATATAAAAATTGATGGACTATCCAGAGAAATCCTTGAAGAAGCATTACAACAAGCAAAAAAGGGTCGTATGGAAATATTAGAATCAATGCTTGCAACACTGTCAACACCTAAACAAGAACTTTCCAAATATGCACCGAAAATCTTAACGATGAAAATTAATCCAGATAAGATTAGAGATGTAATTGGTCCAAGTGGAAAACAAATTAATAAAATCATTGAAGAAACAGGTGTCAAGATCGATATTGAACAAGATGGTATGGTATTTATCTCATCAGTAAATGATGAAATGAATCAAAAGGCGAAGAAAATCATTGAAGATCTTGTTCGTGAAGTTGTTGTTGGTCAAATGTATCTTGGTAAGGTAAAACGAATTGAAAAATTCGGTACCTTTGTTGAAATTTTCAATGGTAAGGATGGGCTAGTTCATATCTCTGAACTTGCTGAAGAACGTGTTGGTAAGGTGGAAGACGTTGTCTCGTTAGGGGATGAGATTTTAGTGAAAGTAACTGAAATCGATAAGCAAGGTCGGGTTAACTTATCAAGAAAAGCGGTTTTAAAAGAGCAAAAAGAAAAGCAAGAAGGTTAAAGTGGAGGCCGGGAAAACCGGGCTCTTTTTGGGTTGAGCGTCTATTATATCAAATCATCTTGTTTCGTGGTATCCTAAGGATCACTAAAATATGACTATACTTAAAAATTGTTAGATGATTGCTTCACATTCAACTAAGTCTTCGTTTTTTCGGTTCTACCTTGTCCCCTTTTTACATATTTTTTAGTAATAAGGGGGATACATAATGCTAAGGAAGATAATCTTTACCGCTGGATTTCTATTAATCTTAACTGTTAGTATCGGGTATATTAATAATCCTTTTAGCTCTTCATATGTTGATCAATTGAAATATACTAGCTTGGCTGCTTCAAAGCACCAGGACAATTTGTACGAAAAGATTGTATCAAAATCAGAGGAGTATAACATACCAGCTCAAAATGCAATAATAGATAAAGTATGGAAGGCAACTCCGGGATACAATGGTTTAGAGGTGGATATTGAAGCTTCTTATAAAAAAATGAAGATTAAAGGTTTGTTTGAAGAAAAACATCTTGTCTACCGACAGACCAAACCATCTATTCATTTAAGTAATTTACCTGCGGAACCAATTTATCGTGGTCATCCAGATAAACCAATGGTGTCATTTTTAATTAATGTGGCTTGGGGTAATGAGTATATTCCTGATATGCTAGAAACGTTAAATAAACACCATGTAAAAGCAACGTTTTTTTTAGAAGGTAGATGGGTAAAAGAAAATCCAGAGATGGCTAAGATGATCGTTGATGCAGGGCATGAAATTGGAAATCACTCCTATTCACATCCAGATATGAGTAAACTTTCCCATGCATCTATTAGAGAGCAGTTAGTAAAAACAAATGATGTTATAAAATCAGTAACAGACATTACCCCAACCTGGTTTGCTCCACCTAGTGGTAGCATGAACGGTGAGGTGATTAAGATTGCTGACCAAATGTCATTGAAAACGGTATTATGGAGTGTTGATACAGTTGATTGGCAGCGACCAGAACCACATGTATTAGTAGAACGTGTAATTAGTAAAGTCCATAAGGGGGCTTTTATCTTAATGCACCCTACATCTCCAACAGCAGAGAGTCTTGAAACCCTAATTTTATCTATTAAACAAAAGGGATTTTCGTTCGGATCTGTTACAATGATGGTAGACGAATCTAGACTTTCAATTAATAAAAAAAACAATAAAACAGATGAATCTGAAAATGGAGCAGTTATGAAGGAGGAGTAAGATTGATCAAAAAATATACGTGTCAAAACGGAGTAAGAATTGTACTTGAAAACATCCCGACGGTTCGCTCAGTCGCAATTGGAGTGTGGATTGGTACCGGTTCACGGAATGAAAACTTAAAAGATAATGGGGTTTCTCACTTTCTTGAGCATATGTTTTTTAAAGGAACAAAAACAAGATCAGCACGTGAAATAGCAGAATCCTTTGATAGTATCGGTGGGCAAGTAAATGCATTTACTTCAAAGGAATATACTTGCTACTATGCAAAGGTTTTAGATGATCATGCAGAGTACGCATTAGATGTCTTAGCAGATATGTTCTTTCATTCGACTTTTGATGAAGATGAATTAAAAAAGGAAAAAAATGTTGTATATGAAGAAATTAAGATGTATGAAGATACACCAGATGATATTGTTCATGATGTTCTAAGTCGAGCTACATACGGGGATCACCCACTTGGTTACCCAATTTTAGGTACAGAAGAAACACTTGCAACTTTTAATGGTGATACATTAAGAGAATACATGGATGGTCATTACACACCAGATAATGTGGTGATTTCTGTGGCAGGCAATGTTTCTGAAGATTTCCTTAAATCTGTAGAAAAACTATTTGGTGACTTTGAAACCAGCGGAAAAAAACGCGAATTTGAGAAGCCGAGTTTTAATAATCAAAAGCTATCTAGACAAAAAGATACAGAGCAAGCTCATCTTTGTATTGGTTTTAATGGTTTAGAAGTCGGTCATGAAAAAATTTATAGCCTAATCGTACTAAATAATATATTGGGTGGAAGTATGAGCAGCAGATTGTTCCAGGATGTAAGAGAACAAAAAGGTTTGGCTTACTCAGTCTTTTCCTATCATTCATCATTTGCAGATAACGGTTTGCTAACCATCTATGGAGGAACTGGAAGTAAACAATTAAATCAATTATTTGAAACAATTCAGGACACATTAACAACACTTAAAGCTGAAGGTATTACTTCTAAAGAATTGGCCAATAGCAAAGAACAAATGAAAGGTAGCTTAATGCTAAGTCTTGAAAGTACAAATAGTAGAATGAGCAGAAACGGTAAAAATGAGCTACTTCTAGGACATCACCGTTCACTAGACTCTATTATTGAAATGGTAAACGAAGTAAGTGAAGAAAGTGTAAATACTCTTGCGAACCAATTATTTACAGACTCTTATTCCGTTGCTTTAATAAGTCCCGATGGTCATTTTCCTGAGAAACTTCAGTAACATTTTGATTTGAATGGTCTTGGCAGCTCAGACAAGTACGAAAGCTGTCTTTTGTTACTAGATTCGTTCTTACATAAGTTAATAATACCAATACGGTTTGGTTCACGTGTTAGAGGTGCTAAGAAGGTCTTTTAAAATGTAAACAATTAGTAAATGCCTATAATTTTAAAATTATAGGCATTTTTATATGCTTATGAACGATAAGATAATAGAAAGGGGGAATGGACATGAGATTGAGTGAATTAAGTGGAAAAGAAATTGTTGATGTGAAGCGGGCTGAACGTTTAGGAGTCCTAGGTCAAACTGATTTAGAAATTAATGAACAAACTGGCCAAATAACCTCTTTAATTATTCCTTCATTAAAATGGTTTGGATTAAGAAAACAAGGACAGGAAATTCGTGTACCTTGGCAACACATTAAAAAGATTGGAACCGATATGATCATCCTCGATATTCCAGATGAACAAATTGAACAAATAGAATAAGCATCGATATCGATTGGTCATGCATTAGGAAATAACTTGTCCGTAGAAAGAATGAACGATGTATAATTAATACCAAATACCAAATACGTTTTGTAAAAGGGAAGCCAAAATGGTTTCCCTACTTTTATAAATAAGCGTTTATTCCGTTTTTTGGAATTGTATAGTGTTCAGCTATAAAGTTCAGCGCCTAGTGAACTTCACCCTCCTCCTTAAGATAAGTCAACATCGGATCGCTTGAGCTATTCATGTTGACTTTATCAGATTACGAAGTGTTCCAATTTATACCTCGCTAAACAGGCTCTTGCACCTTTCTTATAAAACTATCTATGCGCTTATACCAAATCTCTCCTTGTTAATCACCTATCCACCATTCCCTACATAGTATGTTGGAGTAAGTTATCCTACAAATTCATGAAATGAAATCAGATAACATGCCGAAAAGAAGGTGAACGATCGAGATGTTAACAGGATTAAACGTAGCTGTTATCGGCGGTGATGCAAGACAGCTCGAAGTTATCCGTAAATTAACTGAACTGGATGCAAAGCTATTTCTCATTGGTTTTGACCAACTAGATCATGGCTTTACTGGTGCAATCAAAGTAAAGATTGATGAAGTAAAATTCGATGAAATAGATGCAGTTATTTTACCAATCCCTGGAACCAATCATGAGGGATTTATTGATACGGTATTTTCAAATGAAGAAGTTCAATTGACTGAAGATTTACTAGCAATAACTCCAGACCATTGTGTCATTTATTCAGGAATAACAAATTCTTACTTAGATAAGATTGTTCAATCAACTAATCGGAAGTTAATCCAATTTTTTGAGCGGGATGATGTCGCAATATATAATTCTATTCCAACTGTTGAAGGAACGATTATGATGGTTATTCAACACACTGATATTACCATCCATGGTTCAAACGTAGCTGTATTAGGTTTAGGAAGAGTTGGAATGAGTGTCGCTAGAGCATTTTCAGCCCTAGGAGCAAATGTAAAGGTAGGTGCGAACGATACTGCCCACCTCGCAAGAATTACCGAAATGGGTCTCACCCCATTTTGTTTGAATGATTTAAAAGAAGAAGTAAAAAACATTGATGTTTGTATTAATACAATTCCACATTTGATTGTTACTGCCAAAGTTATTTCTAATATGCCTACACACACTTTAATTGTAGATTTAGCTTCTAAACCAGGCGGAACAGACTTTCGTTATGCAGAAAAACGAGGAATTAATGCGTTGTTGGCTCCAGGGTTACCTGGCATTGTTGCCCCAAAATCAGCTGGCCAAATTATTGCTAATATCCTCTCACAACTATTGACTGAGTTATTAATAGAAGGAAAGGGGACTACATCATGAGGTTAACTGGAAAGCGATTAGGTTTTGGAATTACTGGTTCTCATTGCACATATGAAGCGGTATACCCACAGATTAAATCTTTATTAGATGAAGGTGCGGATATCATTCCTGTAGTATCACATACTGTTAAAAATACAACAACTAGGTTTGGCGCTGCAGGAGAATGGGTAGAAAAAATCGAGAAACTTACAGGTAACACTGTAATCGATTCTATTGTTGCAGCAGAACCGCTTGGACCAAAACTCCCTCTTGATTGCATGATTATCGCACCACTAACAGGTAACTCAATGAGTAAATTTGCCAATGCATTGACCGATTCTCCTGTTTTAATGGCAGCTAAGGCAACATTAAGAACTCATCGACCTGTTGTTTTGGGGATATCAACAAATGATGCTCTTGGATTAAATGGAGTAAATCTTATGCGATTAATGGCAACGAAAGATATTTACTTTATACCATTTGGTCAAGATGCCCCTGAAAAAAAGCCTAATTCGATGGTTGCGAGAATGGACTCATTACTTGAAACTGTGTTAGCGGCTTTAGAGGGTAAACAATTTCAACCAGTAGTTATTGAAAAATATCGAGATATAGAAAATTAGTTTTTGATCTTATGATTTAAAATTTAAGTCTATACTTGCTCCAGTCATGTAGGGTTAGAAAGGCAAGTAAAAGAATAATAGCTTGCCTTAGGTCAATTTATGAGAGACAATAATGAATGCAAAAATGGAAATAAGTTAAAAATACAATAAAACAATAAAAAAATTTCAAACCATTCGACAATTAATGTGATAGAATAATACGTAAAAGATTTGAAGCTATTTAATTAAATTTCTTGTAAATAGCTGGAAGGAGCTAGTGTTAATGGAAGCAAAAGGTTATCATGTAGCAGTAGTCGGAGCAACAGGAGCGGTAGGGCAGCAGATGCTTGAAACCCTAGAAAAACGTAATTTCCCAATTTCAAAACTAATTTTGCTTTCGTCTGAACGATCAGCAGGTACTAAAATCACGTTTAGAAACGAAGAATATACTGTTCAAACAGCAACTCCAGATAGTTTTGAAGGAGTTCAAATTGCATTATTTAGTGCTGGTGGTAACGTATCTAAGCAATTAGCTCCGGAGGCTGTTAAACGCGGAGCCATTGTTGTAGATAATACGAGTGCATACCGTATGGACGAAAATGTACCACTAGTCGTACCTGAAGTGAATGAAGAAGAATTAAAGAATCACAAGGGAATTATTGCAAATCCAAACTGTTCTACAATCCAAATGGTTGTAGCCTTAGAACCAATACGTCAAGTATATGGCTTAAATAAAGTAGTCGTTTCAACCTACCAAGCCGTTTCTGGTGCTGGTGTTGCTGCAATAAATGAACTAAAGGAGCAATCTAAAGCTATCCTAGAAGGTAAGGAATTTACACCAGAAATTTTACCTGTCAAGGGTGATGAAAAACACTATCAAATTGCATTTAATGCCATTCCTCAAATTGATAAATTCGAAGACAATGGTTTTACTTTTGAGGAAATGAAAATGATTAATGAAACGAAAAAAATAATGAACATGCCTAAATTACATGTAGCCGCAACTTGTGTGCGCTTGCCTGTTGAGACAGGACATTCTGAATCGGTTTACGTTGAAATTGATCAGCAAAATATATCATCTGAAAAGATGAAAGAATTATTAAAGAATTCTGAAGGTGTAACTCTTCAGGATGACCCATCAACGCAAGTTTATCCAATGCCGGCATATAGTGTAGGCAAAAACGATGTATTTGTCGGTAGAATTAGAAAAGATTTAGACTGTGATAAAGGCTTCCATATGTGGATTGTTTCTGATAACCTATTAAAGGGTGCAGCATGGAATTCAGTTCAAATTGCTGAGAGTCTTGTGAAATTAAATTTAGTTTAAGCTTAATTTTAGAAGAGAGCAGGCCCAAGACCAGCTCTCTTCTCTCACGTCTATAGTAGAGGTGTTAAAATGAAAATTATTGTTCAAAAATTCGGAGGAACATCTGTTAAAGATGATCATGGTCGGAAACTGGCGTTAAAACATATTAAAGATGCATCAAATCAGGGGTATAAAGTAGTTGTTGTCGTTTCTGCTATGGGTAGAAATGGTGATCCTTATGCTACAGATACATTACTTAGTTTATTATATGGCGGCATAGACCAAATCACTACAAGGGAGCAAGATATGCTCCTGAGTTGCGGTGAAATGATCTCCTCAATTGTATTTTCAAGTATGTTAAATGAAAATAATCTAAAGGCTACTTCCTTAAATGGGGCTCAGGCAGGTTTTAAAACTAGTGATGAACATACCAATGCGAAAATACTGGAAATGGACTGTGAACGCTTGCTCAAAGACCTAGCTTCACACGATGTAGTAGTAGTTGCTGGTTTCCAAGGTTCATCAACAGTTACTGGGGATATGACAACAATCGGTAGAGGTGGAAGCGATACATCTGCTGCTGCAATTGGTGCTGCTCTAGAAGCAGAGTATATAGATATCTTTACTGATGTAGAAGGTGTTATGACTGCAGATCCACGTATTGTTGAAAATGCTAAATCATTGGATAAAGTAACCTACACTGAAATAGTTAATCTGGCTTATCAGGGGGCTAAAGTAGTCCACCCTCGGGCTATTGAAATTGCTATGCAATCAGAAGTGCCAATTAGAGTAAGATCAACATATTCAGAGTCAGCTGGGACATTAGTTTCAGCTAATCACAGTTCAAAAAGGGGCAGTGATGTAAGTGAAAGGCTAATAACTGGAATTGCCCATGTTTCAAATGTGACACAAATTAAAGTCAAAGCAAAAGAAGGTCAATACAACGTACAAACCGAAGTATTTAAAGCGATGGCTAAGGCAGGTATAAGTGTAGATTTTTTTAATATAACGCCAAATGGTGTTATTTATACAGTAACTGATAACGTCACTGATCGTGCAAAAGTCATTTTAGAGAAACTTGGTTATGATCCAATTATTAATAGACATTGTGCAAAAGTATCTACTGTAGGTGCAGGTATTATGGGTGTCCCTGGTGTAACATCAAAAATAGTGACAGCTCTTTCTGAAAAAGGGATAAAAATCCTTCAATCTGCAGATAGTCATACAACAATTTGGGTATTAGTGAAAGAAGAAGATATGATAAAGTCGGTTAATGCTTTACACGAAGCCTTCGATCTATCAAAATAAGAAATGTATTGGCTAAAAGGTCAGTCACTTAGCATCACTTAGCTAATACAAAACTTTATACTATCTTAAAGTAGATAGGCAACAAAAGGAGTGAGAGAGAATGAGTCATTTTGGAAAACTTTCAACAGCTATGGTTACACCGTTTGACAAAAACGGAAATATTGATTTTCAAAAAACATCAACTTTAATTGACTATCTTATTAATCATGGAACTGATTCTTTGGTTGTAGCAGGTACGACAGGCGAATCTCCAACGCTAAGTAACGAGGAAAAGATTGCGCTAATTAAACATACTGTTAAAGAGGTAAATGGTAGAATACCTGTAATTGCTGGAACTGGTAGTAATAACACTGCTGGTTCAATTAAACTTACTAAGCAAGCAGAAGAAGCAGGTGTTAATGCAATTATGCTTGTTGTTCCTTACTATAATAAACCAAGTCAAGAAGGACTATATCAACACTTTAAGGCTATTGCGGAGTCGACTAAGCTTCCAATCATGCTTTATAATATTCCGGGTAGAAGTGTTGTTAATATGTCTGTTGATACCATTGTAAGGTTATCAGCGCTAAGTAATATAGTTGCTGTTAAAGAGGCAAGTGGAAACCTAGATGCGATGGCAGAAATTATTTCAAAAACGAATGATGACTTCGTCTTATACTCGGGTGATGATAGTTTAACACTGCCTGTATTATCAATCGGTGGCGCAGGAGTAGTTTCGGTGGCCTCACATATTATCGGAGCAGAGATGCAAGCAATGATTTCATCATTTTTAAGCGGCGACTTTCTTTCGGCAGCAAAGCAGCATCGTGCCTTATTACCAATAATGAAGCAACTTTTCACAGCACCGAATCCGGTACCTGTTAAAACAGCTTTACAGGTTAGAGGATTAGATGTAGGATCTGTTCGATTACCTTTGATTCCATTAACAGGATCTGAGAGAAATGAGTTAATGGAAGTAATTAATTCTTTATAATAGGATTTCCACTATATGGTCATTATCAGTACTCCTTAAAATCTCATAAAACGTGATTCTTTAAAGGGCTTGATACAATGTATCAAGCCCTTTTTCTTAGGGCGTCATTGCTCTTTTACAATTATACAAAGGGCAGAATCTTAATAATAAATAGCTGAAATAAAAGAAGTAGCAAATATAATTTGGCTTCATTCTGAGGCTGTTTTTGATTACATAGCTTATCTTTACAGATAAAGCCGATCGCTGATTATTTGGAATGAAAAATTATACGGCGAAAATTTCCTTGTATTCCATTTCTTTCATCAGTTATAATGATTCTAAGTGACAGTGATCGGGTAAATCAATGGGGAGGATTTAATATATAATGGAAAAGACAGAGAATATAAAATTAATTGCCTTAGGTGGCGTAGGTGAAGTCGGTAAAAATATGTTCGTAGTTGAGATTAATTCTGATATTTTTATCGTGGATGCAGGATTAATGTATCCTGAGGGTGAGATGCTAGGAATTGATATGGTTATTCCGGATATTACTTACTTAAAAGAGAATAAAGACCGTGTTAAAGGAATTTTTCTTACACATGGCCATGATGAGAGTATTGGTGGAATTTTTTACCTCCTAAGCAATATAAGTGTACCTTTATATGGGACAAAGCTTACGTTGGCTTTAGTGGGTGAAAAACTTAAAGAAACTCGTATGAAACATACTGTGTTAGTAAAAGAGATAAATACCGAGACTGAATTACCTTTTGAAAATACAATTGTATCATTTTTTAGAACAAATCATAGTATACCAGACGCTGTTGGAATAAGCTTTAAAACGTCTATCGGTTCAATTGTTCATACAGGTGATTTTAAATTTGACCTTAGTGATAATCAAATGGATATTGGGAAAATTGCTAAGATCGGTGAAGACGGTATTTTATGTTTACTTTCGGATAGTATTAACGCTGAAAAACCGGGTTATTCTGGTTCAGAAGCAGTAGTTGGTGAAGAAATAGCTGACGTTATGTACAATGCAGAAGGAAGAGTAATCGTAGCTGTATTTGCATCAAATCTAGTTCGAATCCAACAAGTTATTAACGCAGCAGTGAAAAGTAACCGAAAGCTGGCAGTTGTTGGGAAAAACATGAGGGAAATACTTAATTTGGCAATAAACCTAGGATATATTGACGTTGAAAAAGAATTACTTATTTCAGTCAATGATCTTAATAATTATTCTCTTAAGGAAACAGTTATTTTAACAACTAGCAACCAAGGAGACCCACTCTCTGTTTTAACTAGAATGGCTAAACAAACACATAAACAAGTGAACGTAGTACAAGGTGATACAATTCTTGTTGCATCTACCCCAATACCAGGTCATGAACTTGTATTCTCAAAGACAATTGACTTACTATTTAGAGCTGGTGCAAATGTCATTTTTGGACAAAAACAAATCCATGTTTCAGGACATGGTCACCAAGAAGAATTAAAAATGATGCTAAATTTAACAAAACCAAAGTACTTTATTCCAGTACATGGTGAATATAAAATGCAAAAGGCTCATAGTAAACTTGCCTTGGAAGTAGGAATTGACAAGGAGAATATTTTCCTTGTAGATAAAGGCGAGGTTGTAGAGTTTAAAGGTGATACTGTATATACAAGTGGTAAAGTACCATCAGGTAATGTATTAATCGATGGGTTAGGGATTGGTGACATTGGAAATATCGTACTTCGTGATCGCCGATTGTTATCACAAGATGGTATATTAATTATTGTTGTCACACTTGATAAATATAAAAAGAAAATTATTTCTGGACCGGAGATCATTACTAGAGGTTTTGTATATGTCCGTGAATCTGAGGAATTAATTGGGAAAGCAACAGAAATTGTATCGACTATTGTACAGAAAAACTTGCAAGAAAAGACGATAGAATGGTCTGCTTTAAAATTAAGTATTAGAGAGTCACTGAATCAGTTTCTTTATGAGAAAACGAGAAGACGACCGATGATTTTACCTATTATCATGGAAATTTAAAATATATATCTAATGATTGAATTTATTTAGTAAACAAAAAGCATTGATTGATTTTTTGATTAATGCTTTTTTATTTGTTAAGCAAGTCTGCTTTTTTAACAATTCTTTAGATTAGAGCCTCTCTAAACCAGGGGTTCTTATTTGTTTCAGAGCTTGATTATGGAGCCTTGGGTTATGTTTTTATCTCTCTCAGTTTAAATCGCATGAAAAAATCATGGTTGTTAATACTATAAAGAGAATGAACTTAGAGAGGATGATAAACATGACAAACACTGATCATTACATACAAGGGGACCATGAAAATGAAGGATCAGAAAAGCAGGATGGAAAAGAAACCTCCATTGTTGAGAAAATTCAACAATTAGGTCAAACGAATGTTCCACAAATGGCGCAGGATTCAAAAATCCATTGTTTAACGATTGTGGGGCAAATTGAAGGTCATATTCAGCTTCCCCCACAAAATAAAACAACAAAATATGAACATGTTATTCCACAGATTGTAGCTATAGAACAAAATCCAAAAATCGAAGGGTTATTGGTTATTTTGAATACAGTAGGTGGTGACGTAGAAGCAGGGTTAGCTATTGCGGAAATGCTTTCCACAATTTCAAAGCCAACCGTATCAATTGTTTTAGGTGGCGGCCATTCAATTGGAGTTCCAATTGCTGTTTCCTGCGATCATTCTTTTATTGTTGAATCAGCAACAATGACTATTCACCCTGTGCGATTAACTGGTTTAGTTATTGGGGTACCACAAACATTTGAATATATGGATAAAATGCAGGATCGAGTGATTAATTTTGTGACAAAAAATTCAAATATTACTGAAGAAAAATTCAAAGAGCTAATGTTTTCAAAAGGGAATTTAACACGTGATATTGGGACAAATGTTGTAGGTAAGGATGCAGTTGAATATGGATTAATAGATGAAGTTGGTGGTGTAGGCCAGGCGATACAAAAACTCAATAGTATCCTTGAAACTTCTACAGACAAGCAGGTGCTCCAATGATCTTTTATACAATAATGCCTGATGAGTTAATGTTTCCAACTCAAGAAGAGGAGTATCAAAAGCAATCAGTTGTTAATCATAACGGTGTCCAACTTCTTGTACAAGAAACAGAAAAGTCACAGTTTGAAATCCTTCGTGTCCTAAGTAGTGACCCACAACATTTTCTAGAAAGTCAATATTGTCCTGGTCAAAAAATTACGATGTCCATTTCTACCTCAGAGGGTAATTATGGTATAATAGGATAGCACTGAAAAAGCAGCCAGTACGGCTGCTTTCTTCATTTATAAAGGTTCTTTTCTAAAATTTTGTTACTATATAAGGGTAATTTAATGAAAAGAGCACGACAATATACTTTTATCGTGAGCTTTATTACTCTGTACGGAAAACACAATCTTTACGAAAACAGCTTGAATTAAAGCCTTTTTCTATTCGTTTGTTGCTCCCGGCAATATAATTAAGTAATTAAGTGTTAAGAGATTTGGTTAAAAATAAGATATTAAACATACATAGGTGATAATTATGGTGAAACGTAAAAGAAAACAAAGAAAATCAAAGGACGATTGGAAAAAAACATTGAAGTTTGAGTTAGCAGGTATCGTTATTTTAGCAATATCCCTTATTGCGATTTCAAAACTAGGATTTGTAGGAACGACGTTTGTTCATTTATTCCGCTTTTTTAGTGGAGAGTGGTATATGTTGTTTCTTATCGGAATTATACTTTTTTCTTTCTATTTAATCTGGAAAAGACAAATTCCTACGCTATTTAATAGACAAATGATTGGAATCTATTGTGTAGTGGCTTCACTATTGTTACTTAGTCATGTAACATTGTTCAAAATGCTCTCTCATAATGGAACATTTGCTAGTCCTAGTGTCCTTTCAAATACAATCGAGTTATTTTGGATGGAGGTAAGAGGAGAATCACCTACAGTAGATTTGGGAGGTGGTATACTAGGTGCACTCTTTTATGCTGCTTCATATTATCTATTTGCAGAAGCCGGATCAAGAATCATTGCCATTGTTTTGATAGTAATCGGGATTATTTTAATTACAGGCAGATCACTTCAGGCTACATTAGCAAAAATATTCGTGCCAATAGGAGGATTTCTAAAAAATCAAGCTATTGGGTTTAAAGAAGATATGAAAAATATCCCCTCTGCCATGAAAAAGAAGCGAGAAGAACAAAAGCAAAAAAAGAAAGATAGAGAAGAAGCTGAGGCAGAGAAGAATATAGATGATGTCAGTGACGAAGAAGATATACAGCCGATCATCTCTAGCTTTTCAGATCGAGAAGAGCCTGAGAAGCAAGAAATGATTATTCATACACTTGATTCTGAACAACTTGATACAAATGCTGAGCAAATATCAAAACAAAGAACAGAAGAGTCAACGACTAAAGATGATACGAATGAGAAGGTAGATATTTCGCCTATTGCGTTTGTTGAGGTTGAGAATAAAGATTATAAACTACCACCAATCGATTTACTTAAGGCACCTAAACATAATTCTCAACAGGCGGATAAAAAGAATATTTATGAAAACGCGCGGAAGCTAGAAAAGACCTTTCAAAGCTTTGGTGTGAAAGCAAAGGTTACACAAGTCCATTTAGGGCCAGCAGTAACAAAATATGAAGTTTACCCAGATGTGGGAGTTAAGGTTAGTAAAATTGTTAATTTAAGCGATGATTTGGCTTTAGCTCTAGCTGCTAAGGATATTCGAATTGAGGCACCGATACCTGGAAAATCTGCTGTTGGTATTGAGGTTCCAAATTCAGAGGTAGCAATGGTTTCTCTTAGAGAAGTTTTAGATTCCAAAGCGAACGACCGACCTGATGCGAAATTATTAATCGGATTAGGTAGAGATATATCTGGTGATGCAGTCTTAGCTGAACTAAATAAGATGCCACATTTATTAGTAGCAGGTTCAACAGGTAGTGGTAAAAGTGTATGTATTAATGGCATAATCACCAGTATCTTAATGCGGGCAAAACCACATGAAGTAAAACTAATGATGATCGATCCGAAAATGGTTGAGTTGAACGTATATAATGGGGTACCCCATCTATTAGCTCCTGTAGTTACGAATCCTAAAAAGGCTTCCCAAGCATTAAAGAAGGTTGTCAATGAAATGGAACGTCGGTATGAGCTTTTCTCACATACTGGTACCAGAAACATTGAGGGTTACAATGAGATTATAAGAAGAAATAATCGCGAAGAAGAAGCAAAACAGCCAGAAATACCTTATATCGTTGTTATTGTGGATGAACTTGCTGATTTGATGATGGTAGCATCATCTGATGTAGAGGATTCTATTACTAGACTGTCTCAGATGGCACGTGCAGCAGGAATTCATTTAATTATTGCTACACAACGTCCATCGGTTGACGTCATTACTGGGGTTATTAAGGCAAATATTCCTTCAAGAATCGCTTTTAGTGTGTCATCACAAACTGACTCCAGAACAATCCTTGATATGGGGGGGGCCGAAAAACTACTTGGTAGAGGGGACATGCTCTTCTTGCCAGTAGGTGCCTCTAAACCAGTTCGAGTCCAAGGGGCATTCTTATCAGATGATGAGGTTGAACAAACTGTGGATTTTGTTATTGCACAACAAAAGGCGCAGTATCAAGCAGAAATGATTCCTTCTGATGTTGTTGAAGAACCAACCAAGAATGATGTTCAAGACGATTTGTATGAAGAAGCTATAAAGCTTATTGTAGATATGCAAACTGCTTCTGTTTCTATGTTACAACGCCGTTTCCGCATTGGATATACGAGAGCAGCTAGATTGATAGATGCTATGGAAGAAAGAGGTGTAGTAGGCCCTTATGAGGGCAGCAAACCTCGTGAGGTTCTTCTGTCAAAAGAGAAGCATGAGGAATTAACATCCTAGCTAACAAAGTGTTTGATACGGTATATAAAATAATAAATACAAAAAAGCTAAACAGGCTATAGGTACAATTCTTAGCCTGTTTAGCTTTTTTGTTATATCTTTTTCAAGGAATAAAGGATCCTAAGCAAATTAATTACGTGATGAATAATTATTTAAATTTTCATAATAAATTGATATATCGACAATGAAAGCCTCGTAAGGTTATTATAATAGTAGATGTACATAATTAGTCATTTAGGACTAAAAAAAGGATAAAAAACTAGATGAGAAGATGACGAAGTTTTCTACCAATTTCGACAAAATTCACTTTATTCTATTTATTTCTAATAAAAAACATGATATAGTATTTTCGATTAGAGATAGGTGTATAACATCAGATGTCTGATCTCTTGAACAAAGAGGATAAAGGGGAGGCGGACTTATTGACTATAAAATCTGACAATCGTCATTTGTATTTACAAGTTATTGATAAAATCAAGGAAGACATTGAAAAGGGTATCTATAAAGAAAAAGAAAAACTACCTTCTGAATTTGAACTTTCAAAAGGATTAGGGGTAAGTAGAGCAACATTAAGAGAAGCGCTACGTATTTTAGAGGAAGAAAACGTTATCATAAGAAGACATGGTGTTGGAACTTTCGTTAATTCGAAACCTCGTTTTACTTCAGGGATTGAACAATTAAATAGTGTCACTGCGATGATAGAAAATGCAAGCTTGACACCTGGGACAATTTTCCTTTCATCTTCAATAACAGATGCAACTGAGGATGAAATAAAGCGATTTAAATGTCAGGAAGCAGAGGACATCTTCTTATTAGAACGAGTCCGTACATCAAATGGTGAACCTGTTGTTTATTGTTTAGATAAAATACCGACAAATATTCTACCGGATACATTTGATCATGAACAGGAATCCCTTTTTAAGCTTTTGGAGGAAAAGGCTAATATCTATATTAGTTATGCCGTTACGCATATTGATCCAATCGGCTATCACGAAAAAATTTCTCCTATCCTTGAATGTGATCCTGAAACCTCGTTATTATTGCTAAAACAAATGCACTTTGATGATCAAGACCGCCCTGTTTTATACTCAATGAATTATTTTAGAGCAGATCATTTTAGTTTTCATGTCGTAAGAAAAAGATTATAGGAGCATGCTAAGAAAAGCGCAAGCGTCCGAAAGCTACGAATGAACTAGACTAAAGCATAAAGTATGAGATAAAGGAAACACGTACAGTAAATAACTGAGCCTTTACAAGCATATAAACTTAGTAAGATTACTTTACAATTGATTACAAAATATCTTAATTGTCATTTATCATTTTTGAAAGAATATAAATTAGACCTTTAATTAAGATTTTATTTCTGAAAAATTGACTGTGACTTTTTCTGTATGAAATCTATTAATAAATGGGAAAAGCAATTAACAACAACGCTTGAGAAAACAGCCTTAGTTAAGGAGGTGATTGTCCTCGGAATAGGTTTTTTAGTTAAATTAAGTGATGGAAAGTTATACTTAAAAATATTATATTGGGGGCTATAAAATGAAAAAGAAATATGGATTAGCACTATCATTAGTACTTGCAGCTGGAACACTCCTAGCAGGATGTGGCGGTGCAGATAAAGAGGAAGAGTCTGGTGGTGAAGGCGGCAGTAAATCAAAAGATAACTATACAGTCTCAATGGTAACCGATGTTGGTGGAGTCGATGATAAATCATTTAACCAATCAGCTTGGGAAGGAATTAAACAATATGGTGAAGAAAATAATCTTGAAAAAGATAAAGACTTCGCTTATCTACAATCAACAAGTGATGCAGACTATGCAACAAACTTAAATAACCTTGCTCGAAAAGATTATGACTTAATTTTTGGTATTGGTTACCAATTACAAGGCGCCGTAGATGAAATTGCCCAGCAAAAAGCGGACACAAACTTTGCGATTGTTGATAGTATTGTTGAACAGCCTAACGTTGCGAGCATTATGTTCAAGGAGCATCAAGGTTCATACCTTGTTGGTGTAGTTGCAGGTTTAACAACGAAAACAAATAATGTTGGATTCGTAGGTGGAATGGAGTCAGATTTAATCAAAAAATTTGAAGTTGGATTTGTTGAAGGAGTAAAGGCAGTAAATCCAGAAGCAAAAGTTGATATTCAGTATGCGGGAGCATTCGATGCAGCTGATAAGGGTAAAGCAATAGCATCTAGTATGTACGGTGGCGGTGCAGATATTATTTATCATGCAGCAGGTGGTACTGGTAACGGTGTATTCTCTGAAGCAATTGATTTAAAAGTTGCTGATCCTAAACGTGAAATTTATGTTATTGGTGTCGACAAAGACCAATATGAAGAAGGACAAGGTAAAACCAAAGATGGAGAAGAGTTTAATGTTACACTTACTTCTATGGTTAAACGTGTAGATGTTGCTGTTAAAGACCTTGCTGAAAAAGGAGCTAAGGGTGAATTCCCTGGTGGAGAAGTTATCGAATACGGTATTGAGGAAGAAGCAATAGGTATTGCTCCTGCTCCACATGATGAACATTTAACAGATGATATAAAAGCAAAAGTGAAAGAATACCAAGAAAAAATTGTTAATGGTGACATTGAAGTACCAACAAAATAAGCTTGAACTAAAAAGGGCTGATCTATTTATAGTCAGCCCTTTTATTCCTGAAAATCAATAAATGCAAATCTTCTAGTTTTCTAGAATTTTTGCATTTGGTGATTTTTATACCAGCTAGCTTAAAGGCAATTGCTCAATAAAAAACCTTTAAACTTCAATGTTGTTCAGGGAAAAGGAGTGAGAAGTTTGGAATATGTAATTGAAATGCTAAATATTCGTAAAGAATTTCCTGGCATAGTAGCAAATGATAACATAACACTACAAGTTAAAAAGGGAGAGATTCATGCTCTATTAGGTGAAAATGGTGCAGGTAAGTCAACTTTAATGAATGTACTTTTTGGACTCTACCAACCTGAGAAGGGAGAAATAAGAGTCAAGGGACAGAAAGTTGATATTACGAATCCTAATATTGCAAATGACCTTGGAATTGGAATGGTTCATCAACATTTTATGCTTGTTGATACATTTACAGTAACAGAAAATATTATTTTAGGGAACGAACCGAAAAAAGGTACTTCCATTAATTTAAAAGAAGCTGAAAAGCAAGTAAAGGAAATTTCTGAGAAATATGGACTTGCTGTTGACCCATCAGCGAAAATTTCCGATATATCAGTTGGTATGCAACAACGTGTAGAAATATTAAAAACATTGTATCGCGGAGCAGAAATTCTGATTTTTGACGAACCTACAGCAGTACTGACTCCTCAGGAAATTAAAGAGTTAATCCAAATACTAAAAACATTAATAAATGAGGGCAAATCGATCATCTTAATTACTCATAAACTTAAAGAAATTATGGAGGTTTGTGATCGAGTTACAGTTATTCGTAAAGGGGAAGGTATTGGAACAGTAAATATAGCTGATACAAATGTTAATGAGCTAGCTTCATTAATGGTAGGTCGTGAAATCTCGTTTACCACTGAAAAAATACCTGCAACTCCAAAAGAAGACGTTTTAACGATTGAGAATTTAGTTGTGAAAGATAATCGCCAAGTGACAATGGTTAATTCTTTAAGCTTATCAGTTCGAGCAGGTGAAATTGTAGGAATTGCAGGTGTAGATGGGAATGGTCAAACCGAATTAATTGAAGCGATTACAGGATTAAGAAGGATTAATTCTGGAAGCATTATTCTAAATAATAAAAACATCTCAAATATGCATCCTAGAAAAATTACCCAGTCAGGTGTTGGGCATATTCCACAAGATCGTCACAAACATGGACTTGTTCTTGATTTCCCTATTGGTGAGAACATGGTTTTACAAACATACTATCAACGTCCTTTTGCAAAGAGTGGAATATTAAATTATAAGACCATTTATGCTAAAGCCAAGCAATTAATTAAGGAATTTGATGTGAGAACACCTAGTACAACTACTCTTGCTAGAGCACTGTCTGGGGGAAATCAACAAAAGGCTATAATTGGTCGCGAGGTTGATCGCAATCCAGATTTATTAATTGCTGCTCAGCCAACACGTGGATTAGATGTTGGGGCTATAGAATTTATTCATAATCGTCTAATTGAGCAACGAGATAATGGAAAAGCCGTACTTCTGATCTCTTTTGAATTAGATGAAATTATCAATGTTAGTGATCGTATTGCTGTTATTTATGAAGGGGAAATAGTTGATATTGTTGATCCTAAAGTGACGACTGAACAGGAGTTAGGGCTACTAATGGCTGGTAGCAAGCGTCAGAAAGTAGGTGAGCAGTCATGAATTTAAATCGTTTTATGAACTTACTAGTTCCAATTATTGCAATTGTTTTAGGGTTAGTATGTGGTGCAATTATTATGTTAGTCAGCGGGTATAACCCAATCTTAGGCTATAGTGCTTTGTGGGATGGGATTTTCGGCGAAACATATTATATCGGCGAAACAGTAAGACAATTAACACCATACATCTTAACTGGTTTGGCTGTAGCATTTGCTTTCCGTACTGGACTTTTTAATATTGGTGTTGAAGGACAAGTTATCGTAGGATGGCTTGCAGCAGTTTGGGTTGGGGTTGCATTTGATTTACCCGCAGTCATTCATCTTCCACTATCAATAATAGCAGCGGCTATAGCTGGTGCGCTTTGGGGTTTTGTTCCAGGGTTTTTAAAAGCAAGATTTAAAGTACACGAAGTAATTGTTACGATTATGATGAACTATGTTGCACTACATGTTACAAATGCATTAATAAGAGGTGTTATTACTGATAACGCTGATAAAACGGACAAAGTGTTCCCATCGGCTTCATTACGTTCAGAGTTCTTTGAAAGAATAACTGATTTTTCTCGTATGCATTATGGAATCTTCATTGCCTTAATCGCAGCATTCATAATGTGGTTTTTACTTGAAAAAACAACGAAAGGTTTTGAACTCCGTGCTGTAGGGTTTAACCATGATGCATCACACTATTCTGGTATGAATGTTAACAGAAATATCATTTTATCAATGGTGATTTCAGGTGCATTTGCTGGTGTAGCTGGAGCAATGGAAGGATTAGGTACATTTGAATATGCATCAGTTAAAAGTGGCTTTACAGGTATAGGTTTTGATGGAATTGCTGTAGCACTTATTGGAGGAAATACGGCAATAGGGATTGTTTTAGCAGCAGCATTATTTGGTGGTTTAAAGGTGGGGGCGCTAAATATGCCATCAGAGCCTGCTGGCGTACCTTATGAGCTTGTTGAAATTGTCATAGCACTTATCATCTTCTTTGTAGCATCAAGCTATTTTATTCGTTGGATTTTACTACGGTTTAAAAAGGAGGGGAAATAAGTGAGCATATTGCAAGCATTAGAAATTATTATTCCAACAGCTTTATTTGTTGCCGCTCCACTTATTTTCACTGCCATCGGTGGTGTTTTAAGTGAACGATCAGGTGTTGTAAACATTGGTCTTGAAGGTTTAATGATAGTTGGTGCATTTGTTGGCATCGTTTTTAATTTAACGTTTGTTGATATATTTGGTAGTGCTACACCGTGGCTCTCAATTTTAGCAGCTATGATTGCAGGGGCGATTTTTTCCTTGTTACATGCTGTTGCTTCAATTACCTTTAGAGCAGATCAAGTAGTTAGTGGTGTTGCTATAAACTTTTTAGCCTTAGGGTTAACGTTGTTTTTAGTGAAAAATATTTATGATAAAGGTCAAACAGATAGAATCACCATGAGCTTCAATAAAATGGATGTACCATTATTAAGTGATATACCAATAATTGGCGACATTCTTTTCTCTGGTGGTTATATTACATCATACCTTGCGATACTTGCTGCAGTGGTAGTTTGGTATGTTCTATACAAAACACCTTTTGGTTTGCGTCTCCGTTCTGTAGGTGAGCATCCGATGGCTGCAGATACAATGGGGATAAATGTAACAAGAATGAGGTATATAGCCGTTATGCTAAGTGGAGCATTTGCGGGTATTGGTGGTTCAGTATATGCACAAATTATTTCAAGAGATTTCGGTCATGCTACTATAAGTGGACAAGGTTTTATGGCTTTAGCTGCTGTTATTTTCGGTAAATGGCATCCTTTAGGTGCAATGGGGGCTGCATTGTTTTTTGGACTTGCCCAAGGTTTAAGTATAATTGGGGGAACAATTCCGTTTTTTAAGGATATTCCAACAGTATACTTGTTGATCCTTCCTTATGTACTAACAATTCTTGCTTTAGCTGGATTTATTGGACGTGCAGAAGCACCGAAAGCTAATGGTACTCCTTATGAAAAAGGTAAGCGATAAATGTAATATTAACTCCTTTAACATTTGTTAGGGGAGTTTTTCCTTTTGATAAAATACTATGAATTTAGCACTTCATCTTGTTAGGTAACACAAATAGTCTAGATTGCTACATAATCCCAGTATATGTTAGGTGATTTCTACACAAAATGTACTTGTATAAAAAAAAATGTGGACAAGGTGAAGCGAAGATGGAATCACGTAAGAAGCTCGATCTGTTAGCCTTATCATCCGTTCCGCTGGTCATGACACTAGGAAATTCAATGTTAATCCCAGTTTTACCTTTAATCGCTAAGAAACTAAATATTAATTCATTCCAAGTGTCATTAATCATTACTGTGTATTCGATTGTTGCAATCATATTAATACCGATTGCAGGTTATTTATCAGATCGATATGGTAGGAAAAAGATCATGGTACCCTGTTTAATTATTTCTGGTATTGGTGGGGCACTTTCTGGATGGGCTTCTTGGAAAATGGCAGATCCTTATATGATTATTCTAATGGGTAGGGTCTTACAAGGTATTGGTTCTGCTGGAGCGGCACCGGTAGTCATTCCTTTAGTAGGTGATATGTTTAAACGAGATGAAGAAATTAGTGCAGGCCTAGGATTAACCGAAACAGCTAATACAGCAGGGAAGGTTATAAGCCCAATTATCGGCGCAGTTTTGGCCTCAGTTATTTGGTTTCTTCCTTTTTTGTTTATTCCTTTTTTTAGTTTAGTAAGCGTGTTATTAGTGGCCTTTTTAGTTAAGGTCCCGAAGAAACCAGAGAAAAAGAAGCAGACATTAAAACAATTTACCCATTCTATTAAAAAGACGTTTAAGGAAAACGGGAAATGGCTTTTTGCAATATTTTCGGTGGGATGTATTATTATGTTTGTTTTATTTGGGATTTTATTTTATCTATCAGATATGCTTGAAAAGCAATTCAACATTGATGGAATAAAGAAGGGCTTAGTCCTAGCAATTCCGTTGTTAGCTCTTTCTACGAGTTCCTACATTTCAGGAAAGAAAATTGGAGAAAACAAAAGTCTGATGAAAACCGTTATTGTCATAGGAATGGGCTTGGTAACGGTCTCGTTTATTGCACTAAGAGTACAACATTCTTTTCTTTTTTTAGTGGCCTTTTTAGTCATAACCGGAATTGGTATCGGCATAACCTTACCATGCCTAGATGCTATCATTACAGAAGGGATAAAAAAAGAACAGAGGGGAACAATTACCTCGATCTATAGTTCAATGAGATTTATTGGAGTTGCAATAGGACCTCCAGTATACTCGTATATTATGATGGTATCAGAGCACCTTATTTATTATCTTTCGGCAGCAGTGAGTCTTTTAGCAGTTGTCATTGCACTGCTACTCATAAAACCAAAGGGTGATCCAGAGAATGAAACTGAATCCAAGAGAATTCCAAAGCTTGCATAGGATCATGATAGAAGATCTATCCATTCTATTAGCTGATCCTTTTTTATACTGGTGTTCACTACTAGGAAGAATACACGTTTTATTCTAAATCAAAAAAGTTAAAAAGCCGGGAAAATGTGTATTATTTCCTTTATTATCCTGTTATTGATATAATAACTAGCAAATAAGAAATCAAAGGAGGCTTCTAATGTCGTTTATTAATGAAAAGCTTAATGATGTTAATGGATTGTCACTGCATACGATTTCTACCAAAAAATTTAAAACGAATACAATTGTTTTAAAGCTATTAGCTCCATTAAACGAACAGGATGTTACCTTAAGAGCGTTACTTCCTTATGTCCTTCAAAGAGGGACAAAAAACTTGCCGACTAGTACAAGTTTAAGACAATATTTAGACGAACTTTACGGTGCAACTTTACATGTAGATCTTG
Organism: Metabacillus sp. GQ13; assembly: GCF_059758525.1. Taxonomy (NCBI): domain Bacteria; kingdom Bacillati; phylum Bacillota; class Bacilli; order Caryophanales; family Bacillaceae; genus Metabacillus; species Metabacillus sp. GQ13. Next base: position 341,058 of record NZ_JCAXET010000001.1, on the reverse strand, counting down.
CCAAAAAAGGTGAAAATCATATTATTTCATTTCGAATGGATATTGCGAATGAAAAATTCCTTTCTAATTCAACACCATTATTAGAAAAAGGGTTAAAGTTACTATCTGAAATTATCTTAGATCCTGTTGTTGAAGAGCAAGGATTCAAGGATGATATTGTAAATCAGGAAAAGCGGACATTAAAACAACGTATTCAAGCTGTTTATGATGACAAAATGAGGTACTCAAATTTACGTCTAGTGCAAGAAATGTGTAAAAATGAACCATATGCTTTGCATGTAAATGGCGAACTTGATGACATTGATAATATTACATCAAGTTCTTTGTACGAATATTACCAAAAGGTTATTAAATCAGACAAAATTGATTTGTATGTCGTTGGTGATCTAAATGAACAGGCTTTAGAGGAATATGTTGCGAAGTACTTTCGTTTTAACAATAACTATCAACCAGTCATAAAAGAGACGCCTAAGAAGCATGAAGTAAAAGAAAATGAGGTCATCGAAGAACAGGACGTTAAACAAGGGAAACTAAATATTGGATACCGTACAAATAGTACATATCGTGATGAGGATTACTTTGCCTTGCAATTGTTTAATGGCATATTCGGAGGGTTCTCACATTCGAAGCTTTTTATAAACGTTAGAGAAAAGGCTAGCTTAGCTTACTATGCTGCTTCTAGGGTGGAGAGCCACAAGGGCTTACTTATGGTTATGTCAGGTATTGAGGAGCAAAACTACCAGCAAGCTGTTACAATTATTCGTGAACAAATGACGGCAATGAAAAAAGGTGATTTTACAGATCAAGAGTTTGAACAAACAAAGGCTGTTATCCGAAATCAACTATTGGAAACTATCGATACTCCATATGGGTTAGCGGAAATTGTTTATCATAATGTCATCTCACAAACGAATCGTACCTTTGAGGCTTATTTAGAAGGGATCGAAAATGTTACCAAAGATGATGTTTTAACAGTTGCAGATAAAATTGAATTAGATACGATATACTTCTTAAAAGGGACGGGGGGAAATGTATGATAAATCCTATTCGTTTTGACCAGCTGCAAGAAGAATTATATTACGAAAAAATGGAAAATGGACTCGATGTTTATGTATTACCTAAAAAGGGATTTAACAAGACATATGCAACCTTTACAACAAAGTATGGTTCTATTGATAACCAATTCATACCATTAAATGAAACTGAGGGTAAAAAAGTACCTGATGGGATAGCACATTTCCTGGAGCATAAGCTTTTTGAAAAAGAAGATGGTGATGTGTTTCAACAATTTAGTAAACAGGGTGCTTCTGCTAATGCGTTCACCTCGTTTACGAGAACAGCTTACCTCTTTTCGAGCACTAGCAATGTTGACCGGAATTTAGAAACGTTAATGGATTTCGTCCAAACACCATATTTTTCAGAAAAAACGGTTGAAAAGGAAAAAGGGATTATCGGTCAGGAAATTAACATGTATGATGATAATCCAGAATGGCAACTATACTTTGGGTTAATTCAAAATATATACAAAAACCATCCTGTTAGAATAGACATAGCTGGCACCATAGATTCAATTGCTAAGATTAATAAAGATTCGTTATATGAGTGTTATCATACGTTCTATCATCCAAGTAATATGCTTCTATTCATTGTTGGTAATATCGAACCGGAGAAAATTCTTAAGCAAGTAAGGGATAACCAACAGAAAAAGAAATTTACAGCTCAAACAGATATAAAAAGAGAATATCCCGATGAGCCAGTAGGAGTAAACAAAAAGATAGAGAAATTAAAAATGAATGTGCAAAGTCCTAAATGCTTAGTTGGATTAAAAGCTAAAAATCCAACTCGATCAGGTAAAGAATTATTAAAGTATGAGCTGACGATGAACATAATTTTAGATATGTTATTTAGTAAAAGCTCAAAACAATACGAATACCTCTATAGAGAGGGACTTATTGATGATACATTTAGCTATGATTATACAGAAGAAAGTGGGTTTGGTTTTGCCATGATTGGCGGAGACACAGAAAAACCTGATGAACTAGCGGAACAAATAAAACAGGCGTTATTCACTGCAAAAAATGAGGGTGTTGATTTTTCTACCTTTGCTGCTGCAAAAAACAAAAAAATTGGTGCTTTTTTAAGAGCAATTAATTCACCAGAATATATTGCTAATCAATTCACTCGTTATGCGTTTAACGATATGAACCTATTCGATGTTGTACCAACTCTTGAATCATTATCACAAGAAGATATTACAAAAATCTTAAAAGAAGCAATTGAAGAGGATCTATTTACTGTTTGTCAGGTTTTGCCTAAGTAAATTGATCACTTGTTATCATTTGATCCAAAGAGAAGAATAGAGCAAAGAGGTTGACTAAATAAGGGTCTGACCCCTCAAACAATATATTGAGCCCGAACGATTTAAGGCTCATTTATTGATTATGAGGCGTCTGACCCTTTCATTTAGTATTCTCCTCTATTTAGGAGAGGAATAGATGGAAAAGTATGCTTTAATTACAGGAGCGAGTGGTGGTATCGGTACCTCAATTGCGAGAAGACTATTAGATGAGGGGTATCATTTATATCTTCATTATCATCAAAATAAACAAGCTATAGATGAACTTATCGACTCAACTAAGCAAAAGAATGTCATGATGACACCAATACAAGCAGATCTCACAAACCACTCAGGTGCAAATAAGCTCCTAAATGAAATAAAAATGCCAATTGATTTACTAGTGTTGAATAGTGGTATGAGTTTTTATGGATTAATAACAGATATGAAAGATGTTGATATAGAGCAGATGGTCACCTTACATATCACAAGTCCTTTTCGGTTAACGCAGAAATTAATTCCCTCGATGATAAGTAATAAAGCAGGAAACATCATTGTGATTACTTCAGTATGGGGGTTGGTTGGTGCATCGTGTGAGGTGATGTATTCTATGGTAAAAGGTGGACAAAATTCATTTGTAAAAGCACTAGCAAAAGAGCTAGCCCCAAGCCAAATTCGGGTAAACGCAATTGCGCCTGGAGCAATTGATACGAAAATGCTTTCTCACTTTTCAATTGAAGAAATCGACCAACTAAAAGACGAAATTCCATTGGGACGATTAGGGAATCCTGATGAAATTGCAGATACAGTAGTCTATTTAGCATCCAATAGAGCTTCTTATATGACAGGACAAATATTATCTGTAAATGGTGGTTGGGTCTAGAATATATATTCGAGAGGTAAATGGACTGTATAAAAAATAATTAGCATAAAAACAAAGACCCAAAGGAACACTAAGTTAGTAACAATTAGGCTTTCAAAAAGTTTGTTGCTTAAGGTCATACTCTTTAAATCAAAAGTTAATGAGCTAAAAGAGTATCAGGGTTAACGATCTTTGCGAAAATAGCCGACAATTAAAAAGGAGGAAATCCTATGTCTGTTTTAGAAAATTGGGATGAGTGGAAAAATTTCCTTGGGGACCGTTTAAATCGTGCTGAAAATGAAGGAATGGATGGAAAGGTTATTAATAACCTAGCATTTGAAGTAGGCGACTACTTAGCAAATCAAGTAGACCCAAAAAACACACAAGAAAGAGTCTTAGCTGATCTTTGGAGTGTAGCGGATGAAAAAGAACAACATGCTATTGCAAATATGATGGTAAAGCTTGTTGAAAATAACGGTTCGCGCTAAAAAGAGAGGAGAGATTCCTCTCTTTTTCTATATGGATAGATAAATAAGAAAGATGTTTTGCAAAATCTTTTTGGGGAAATAGTAATTAACGGTATGTGGCTATATTTATGTAGCGTATGTTTTTTTTACACCTCTTCATTATGATTGTTCTTTCTTCTTTAAGAAAAATCATTTATTATAGTATAAAGTGGTGTGTTGTTATTAGGAGGTTTTTTTCATGCCTTATGAATGGTACTTCGAATATGAAATACAAAATAATCGTCCAGGTCTTCTTGGTGATATATCCTCTTTATTAGGAATGTTATCGATTAATATAATCACTATTAATGGAGTGGATGATTCTAGGCGTGGTTTATTATTGACATGTGATAGTAAAGATCAAGTCCTTAGACTTGAATCAATTTTAAAGACAATGGACAATATAACAGTTACAAAGCTAAGAGTTCCAAAATTACGTGACAAATTAGCGGTAAGACATGGAAGATACATACAGCGTGATGCTGACGATAAAAAAACCTTCCGATTTGTAAGAGATGAACTTGGACTATTAGTCGATTTTATGGCAGAATTATACAAACAAGATGGACATAAATTAATTGGAATTAGGGGTATGCCAAGGGTTGGGAAAACCGAATCAATTGTTGCCTCAAGTGTTTGTGCTAATAAGAAATGGCTATTTGTATCGTCAACCCTGTTAAAGCAAACAATCAGAAGTCAGTTAATTGCTGATGAATACCATGAAGATAATCTATTTATTATCGATGGTATTGTTTCAACTAGGCGCGGCACGGAACAACATCTTCAACTAGTAAGAGAAATAATGCGACTCTCAGCAACGAAAGTAGTTGAGCATCCTGATATTTTTGTGAGGAATACAGAATATACAATAGATGATTTTGATTATATAATAGAAATTCGTAATGAGCCTGATGAGGAAATTACATATAAAGATGTCGAGGATACTCAAATGATATTTGACTCTTCAAGTCTTTCAGGCTTTGACTTTTAGTTATGGGGTGTTACGGTTGAGTGAATTAGGAAATCGACTGAAACAGGCGAGAGAAGAAAAGAAATTGAGCTTGGATGATCTTCAATCAATAACAAAGATACAAAAACGTTATTTACTTGCTATTGAGGAAGGGAATTACAAGATAATACCTGGGAACTTTTACATTAGAGCTTTTATAAAGCAGTATGCTGAGGCTGTAAACATAGATCCCGAAGAAGTATTTGAAGAGTTTAAAAATGAAGTTCCCAGTACATATCACGAGAGTTTACCTGAACAACTGTCAAGAGTAAAAACACAGAAAGAGCTACCCAAATCTGCATCTAAGTTCCTTGAACTACTTCCGAGAATTTTAATTGTTATCATCATTGTTGCCATTGCCATTGTATTTTGGCTTTGGAGGCAAAACTCAGCTCCAGAAGACCCAGAAGTGGACACTACTAAAGTTGAGAATAATAATGAATATGCAAACAATGTGGACGAGACCGCCACTGGTAACGATGTAGAAAATGAGCCTGAAGATGCTGAAGATGAGATACAAGAGGATACAGTTACAGAGGAAGATACACTCACTCAAACTGTAACGATGCAAGGTGTGTCAGGTACAACAACAACGTATGAACTTACAGGAACAGAGAAGTTTGAACTTGAGGTAACAGCAAAAGATAGAACGTGGGTAAGTGTGAAAAATGGAAAAGGTAAAACATTTTATGGTAAGGAAATCCCAGTAGGAAAAACAGAAGTTACAGATCTTACAGCTGAATCAGAAATTACTGTAAGAGTAGGTAATGTTCCCGGTACTGATCTTAAAATCAATGGTGAACTACTACAATATGAGGATACCAAGGCAACACCACAAAATATAACGATTATCTATAGTAAAGAATAGGGACTGGCTCATGTATTGACTGGCACCACCAACTTATATAGTAAGTGTGTCGCTATATAAGTTGGTGGTGCTAGTCTACATATTTTGAGTCGTCCCCTTTTGTGTGAAAAATAGAGATGTTCCTAAACTTGTAGGTGTTTTGGGGAGACTGAGAGTTCACACAGTTGCTATTACCAGTGAGGATTAAGAAGCGGTTTGCATAAAGAAATTTTATAATTTTAATAAGAAATTTGGAGGAAATAACATGAATTTACCTAATAAAATAACGGTCTCGAGAATCATTCTTATACCTGTGTTTATGGTTATTATGCTAGCACCATTTGACTGGGGAGAATTAACTTTCGGAACTGAAACAATTTTAATGACTCATTTTGTTGGAGCGCTTTTATTTATTATTGCATCCACAACTGATTGGATTGATGGATATTATGCCCGAAAGTTGAACCAAGTGACAAACTTAGGGAAATTTTTAGATCCTTTAGCAGATAAACTCCTAGTTTCTGCAGCATTGATTATTTTGGTGCAGCTTGAACTTGCCCCGTCTTGGATGGTTATATTGATTATTAGCCGCGAGTTCGCTGTAACAGGATTAAGAGCTATTTTAGCAGGTGAGGGAGAAGTTGTTGCAGCGAATATGCTTGGGAAAATAAAAACATGGGCACAGATTATTGCCATTTCTGCATTACTACTGCATAACTTACCTTTTGAATTTATCAACCTACCATTTGCTCAAATAGCACTTTGGGTTGCAACCTTTTTTACTGTTCTATCTGGTTGGGATTATTTTAGTAAAAATAAGCATGTTTTTATTAACTCAAAGTGATCTTATAAGCTATAGGGGAGGATTAATAGTTTGAATATACGAACAGAAATAATCGCAGTGGGCTCAGAATTATTACTCGGTCAAATTGTAAATAGCAATGCGCAATTTTTATCTAAGCAACTGGCAGAGCTTGGTATGAATGTTTATTATCATACAGTTGTTGGAGATAATCATACTAGATTAGAACAAGCAGTTAAGGTTGCTAAAGAAAGATCTAATGTGATCATCTTTACTGGTGGACTTGGGCCTACTAAAGATGATCTTACGAAAGAAACGATCGCAACTATTCTTGATAAGAAACTTGTTTATGATCAGGAAGCATTAGAAAGTATTGAACAATATTTTCTACAAACTAAAAGAGTGATGTCAGAAAACAACAAAAAGCAAGCTCTAGTACTTAATTGTTCATACATACTAAAGAATCATCATGGAATGGCTCCAGGTATGGTGTTAGAAGTTGATGATACAATTTATATGCTGCTACCAGGACCGCCGAGTGAAATGAAACCGATGTTTGAACGTTACGGTCGTGAATATTTTCTGAATAAGCTTGGATTTCAAGAAAAAATCATCTCCAGGGTATTACGTTATTTTGGGATAGGTGAATCACAGCTTGAGACAGATATTCAAGACTTAATAGATGAACAAATTAATCCAACCATTGCTCCATTAGCATCCGATGGAGAAGTAACATTACGATTAACTGCAAAGCATGTTGATGAAGGAATCGCAGAGCGATTATTAAACGACATTGAACAAAAAGTTAATGAGCGAGTAGGAGAGTTTTTCTATGGGTATGAGCAATCTACTCTTGTACAAGAGCTGAAAAAACGCTTAATTGAAAAGCACTTGACGATTTCTGCAGCTGAAAGCTTAACTGGAGGTCTATTCACTGAACAGATAACAGAATTGGAGGGTGCTTCACAACAGCTTAAAGGTAGTATAGTCTGCTATACCAATGAAATGAAGTCGAATGTCCTTAAAATCTCACAGCAAACGCTTGATGTTGATGGAGCGGTTAGTGGACAATGTGCAAAGGAAATGGCTGAGCAAATTCGTAAACTATCAAATAGTGATATTGGAATAAGTTTCACGGGAGTTGCCGGACCAGCACCACATGAGGGGCAACCTGTTGGTACTGTATTTATTGGTATATCCATGGATAATATGGAAACACAAATTTACAAGCTGAATTTAGCAGGATCCAGAAAGGGTATTCGTATGAAATCGGTAAAGTATGGTTGTCATTATTTAGTAAAACTATTAACACAAATAGAGTGATATAATTGATTCAGCACAAACTTTGAACGCTGAAAAATAGGGTCTGATTAATCAGACCCTATTTTACTTAGTGCTCCAAAATTAGTTATTAAAATATGTAAAATTTAATTATCTACCTAGATATCACTTTGAAAACTTCATTACTTTTCAGTGGAAATTGAAAAGTATAATCTATTTCAAGTAGAAAAAACGAATAAATGTTCGATTATTACTTGGCAAACAGTTAAAAAGGAGTTATATTTAGTATAGAAGTAATTGAAGTATTTGAAGGAGGAAATTTTAGTGAGCGATCGTCAAGCTGCCTTAGATATGGCGTTAAAACAAATAGAAAAGCAATTTGGTAAAGGTTCGATAATGAAATTAGGGGAACAAACTGATAGAAGAATATCAACTATTCCAAGTGGTTCCCTTGCGCTTGATTCAGCATTAGGAGTAGGTGGATACCCACGTGGTAGAATAATAGAGATTTACGGTCCTGAAAGCTCAGGTAAAACAACTGTAGCTCTTCATGCGATTGCAGAAGTACAAAACAAAGGTGGACAAGCGGCATTTATCGATGCTGAGCATGCACTTGATCCTGTTTATGCTCAAAAACTTGGGGTAAATATAGATGAGCTTTTGTTATCTCAACCTGATACTGGCGAGCAAGCACTTGAAATTGCAGAAGCACTTGTAAGAAGTGGTGCAGTTGATATCCTTGTAGTAGACTCAGTTGCTGCTTTGGTTCCAAAAGCTGAAATTGAAGGTGAGATGGGTGATTCACACATGGGACTTCAAGCTCGTTTAATGTCCCAAGCGTTACGTAAGTTATCTGGTGCTATTAATAAATCAAATACCATTGCTATTTTTATCAATCAAATTCGAGAAAAGATTGGTGTAATGTTCGGTAATCCAGAAACTACTCCAGGTGGACGTGCTTTGAAATTCTATTCTACTGTTCGTTTAGAAGTTCGTCGTGCTGAAGCATTAAAACAAGGCAATGATATTGTTGGAAATAAAACAAAAATCAAAGTTGTAAAAAATAAAGTTGCGCCACCATTTAAGGTTGCAGAAGTTGACATTATGTACGGTGAAGGTATCTCAAAAGAAGGTGAGATTATCGATATAGGAGCAGAGCTTGATATCGTTCAAAAAAGTGGTTCATGGTTTTCATACAATGAAGAACGTTTAGGTCAAGGAAGAGAAAATGCAAAGTTGTTTCTAAGAGAAAATCCAACTATCCGTCTCGAGATTCAAGGGAAAATCCGCAATCATTATGGCCTCGATACAGAGGGTGTTGTTCCTGAAGAAAGTAAAGAAGAATTAAATTTACTAGAAGACTAAAAAGGGCTATTTTGCCCTTTTTTTTGTAATAATAAAGTTTAATTACATTCTAAAAGACTATTAAATTTACCTTTACAACATAATTCCACACTGAAAAGATGTAAATTTATTTGAAAGTTCTTTAAAAAATAACCTCTTCAACATGTGCATTATATGAAATTTGTATTCTTTTAATAAAAAAACAGCTTTAGTTAAAATAAAAAAATAGTTCGATTATCCGTATAAAATGATCTCATGTATGGATATAATCTTGATAATTATAGTAAGGTATATCAAGTAAAACATGAACAAAACTACAAAATTCGCCTTTTGATCATTAATTATTTGTCGAGAGATAATCCATGGTATTTGTTTATGTACCTACAATCGTTATATAGACAGGCTTGACAAGAAAAATTCACAGATTTACAATTAGGATGTATATTTTACAATTTTGTAGAATGATGATTGAAGCATTTTGAAAGCAAAAATGTTGGTACTTGAATTTGTCTTCCTAAAAAAAACTTAATAAGACGCAAAGTTCAACATGAAAAACAAAGCTTTGTGCTGTATGTTGACAACTTAAAATTGAACAATGTACATGCCGACACTTTAATCTAGAAAAAAGTTCACAGCAAGAGGAGGTGTAATGATGGACATCGTATCGATAATCATCTCCATTTTGCTTGGCCTAATCGTCGGTGCAGTTGTTGGCTATTTTGTTCGTAAATCCATTGCAGAAGCGAAAATTGCTGGTGCAAACCATGCAGCTGGACAAATTCTTGAAGAAGCAAAACGTGATGCAGAAGCAACGAAAAAGGAAGCACTTCTTGAAGCAAAGGATGAAATCCATAAGTTGCGAACAGAAGCAGAGCAAGAAGTTCGTGAGCGAAGAAATGAACTTCAGAAACAAGAAAATCGCTTATTACAAAAGGAAGAGAATCTTGACCGGAGGAATGAGTCTTTAGATAAACGCGAAGTTATGCTAGAGAAAAAGGAAGATTCTCTGAATGAAAGACAACAACATATTGAAGAGACGGAAAGCAAAGTGGATGAGATGGTGCGTAAACAACAAACAGAACTTGAACGCATATCTAGCCTTACACGAGATGAAGCAAAGTCAATCATTCTTGATAAGGTTGAAAAAGAACTTACACATGATACCGCTGTTATGATCAAGGATAGCGAAAATCGTGCTAAGGAAGAAGCTGACAAAAAGGCAAAAGAAATCCTTTCGCTTGCTATTCAACGTTGCGCAGCAGATCATGTAGCCGAAACGACGGTTTCTGTTGTAAATCTCCCGAATGATGAAATGAAGGGCCGTATAATTGGACGTGAAGGACGTAATATTCGTACATTGGAAACATTAACGGGTATAGATCTAATCATTGATGATACACCTGAAGCAGTAATTTTATCTGGATTTGATCCAATTCGAAGAGAAACGGCAAGAATTGCATTAGACAAGCTTGTTCAGGACGGTCGCATTCATCCTGCACGTATTGAAGAGATGGTTGAAAAATCTCGTCGTGAAGTGGACGAATACATCCGCGAGGTCGGCGAACAAACTACATTTGAAGTTGGTGTACACGGACTTCACCCTGACTTAATAAAGATATTAGGTCGCTTGAAGTTTAGAACTAGCTATGGTCAAAATGTATTAAAGCATTCGACGGAGGTTTCCTTCTTAGCGGGCTTAATGGCCGCTGAACTAGGAGAAGATGTGCTCTTAGCTAAACGAGCAGGGCTTTTGCATGATATCGGAAAAGCGATTGACCATGAAGTAGAAGGAAGTCATGTGGAGATCGGTGTTGAGCTTGCAACGAAGTATAAAGAGCATTCTGTAGTAATTAACAGTATTGCATCACATCATGGTGACACAGAACCTACATCAATCATTTCTGTTCTTGTCGCAGCAGCAGACGCATTATCAGCTGCCAGACCAGGTGCACGAAGTGAGACACTTGAAAATTACATTCGTCGCCTAGAGAAACTCGAAGAAATCTCAGAATCATATGATGGTGTTGAGAAATCTTTTGCGATCCAAGCAGGTCGTGAAGTGCGTATCATGGTCAAACCTGATAGCATAGATGATCTTCAAGCACACCGCTTAGCTAGAGACATCCGAAAACGAATTGAAGAAGAACTGGACTATCCAGGGCATATCAAAGTAACAGTTATTCGTGAAACAAGAGCGGTTGAATATGCAAAATAAAGTGGCGCAGAAATGCGCCGCTTTATTTTTTGTAGAAACTGTGCAAAACTATAGAGAGATCTAAAGCTTGAAGTATTATAAAACTATGAGTTTTTCTTACAGTTTGTTGATATGTGATTAAGTTGATCGATTGAAATAATGACGTTCTAAAAGAAAATCACAGTAACGAGGAAAGAGCAAGAAGGCTCTAAATAAGTAAAGTAGAACTATATGAATATAATAGCATTTAGTGAAAAAATCTATTTAAACAGGATAGCTAGATTAAAGGGGAAAAGTGGATCCTTTACCCAGACAAAATAATGAAATAAGCATGTTGATGTATTTTGACAAAGATGAGAATTTATAGATAGAGGGGCTTCAATTATGAAAATATTGTTTGTTGGAGATGTATTTGGTTCACCAGGACGCGAAATGATTAAGGAATATTTACCTAAGTTAAAGACTAAATATAAACCACAAGTAGTGATTATCAATGGGGAAAATGCTGCACATGGCAAAGGGATAACAGAAAAAATGTATCAGCAGTTTATTGAAAGTGGAGCACACGTTATTACAATGGGTAATCATACATGGGATAACCGTGAAATTTTCGACTTTATTGATCGTGCTCACAATATGATTCGCCCTGCAAATTTTCCTGAAAATAATCCTGGAAAGGGTATCACTTATGTTAAAGTGGGAGGAAAAGAAGTAGCAGTTATTAATTTACAGGGTCGTGTATTTCTACCGCCATCGGATTGTCCGTTTAAAAAGGCGGATGAACTAGTTGAAGAAGCCCAAAAACGAACTCCAATAATTTTTGTAGATTTTCATGGTGAAGCCACTAGCGAAAAACAAGCGATCGGTTGGTATTTAGATGGCAAGGTATCAGCTGTAGTTGGAACGCATACACATGTCCAGACTGCTGACGAACGTATTTTACAGAAGGGTACGGCGTTCATTACAGATGTGGGAATGACAGGCCCTTACGATGGAATATTAGGTGTAAATCGAGATATGATTCTGAAGAGATTCTTGACGAGCCTGCCAGTACGGCATGATGTTGCAGAAGGCAGAACACAATTAAGTGCCGTTGTAATTGATATTGACGATAAAACTGGACAGTCGAAAAAAATTGATAGAATACTTATTAATGATGACCATATGTTTTTTGAATAAAGCTCTTTTCTAAAAGTTTGTTGCTCTGCAACTTATAAAACCGGCATCTGGATTTTTATGGTATGGTGAGTATTGGTCGATCAAAATTAAAGTTTAAAAAACTAAAGTACGGTTATTTGCAGAATCGCCCTTATTATAAACCAGCAATTATAAAGAGATAATTTTTCAGAATAATATACGAACAAGCAGGAATACTTTCCATTTTTAGTGAATATAGTATCAATGGATGATTAACTAATACTGTTTAAAATGGAAAAGGGGAAGCCTTTTAAACAAATTATGCTAGGGATGTTCTAATGAACACTCAAGGATTCATTGAAAATAAGGGGGAGCTAGAAATGGATATATTAAAGGTTTCAGCAAAATCTAATCCTAATTCTGTTGCTGGTGCATTAGCTGGCGTTTTAAGAGAGCGAGGAGTGGCAGAGATCCAAGCTATTGGAGCTGGCGCACTCAATCAAGCTGTTAAGGCTGTAGCGATCGCTAGGGGCTTTGTTGCACCAAGCGGTGTTGATTTAATTTGTATACCTGCTTTTACTGATATCCAAATAGATGGTGAAGAACGTACGGCAATTAAACTCATAGTTGAGCCGAGATAATAAAGTACGAATGACTTAATAAATGATTAGGGTTTGACTCGGAAAAAAGAGTCAAACCCTTGTTTATTGTAAGAAAGTAGGTTTTCATGTAACTATCACTTAGTTTGGAAAGTGCTTAGACTTCCACTTATTTTAAAAATGAGGGGGAAATTAGTATGAATGTGTTTGATGCACACTGTGATATGCTATATAAGCTTTGGAGAGATCCTAAATTAAACGTGTTTGATGATAAAGCCCTTCATGTAACTATTTCTAAACTTAAATCTATGAATAAGTCTATTCAATGTTTTGCTATATTTGTCCCTGAAGATATTCCATTTATGAATCGATTAGCAGTAGCTCAATCACAAATATCAATTTTCTATCAAACAGTTCTAAATAAATACCCAGAGGTTAAATTAATAAAAACAAAATCAGATATCGATCATTTAAGAGAGTACGAGATCGGAGCAATTTTAACTTTAGAGGGCTGTGATGCAATTGGAGATCAGCTAGAACAAATAGAGATCTTTTATCAGTTAGGGATACGATCAGTAGGATTAACATGGAATTTTGCGAATCTTGTCGCAGATGGAGCACTTGAAAAGCGTAATGGTGGGATAACTAACTTTGGGAAAACAGTCATCACTAATTTGAATCAACACAAGCTATGGACAGATTTATCTCACACAAGTGAGAGAAGTTTTTGGGAGGCTCTTGATATAGCGGAACACCCTATTGCCTCACATTCGAATGCTTACAAGTTTTGTCCTCATGTTCGTAATCTAAAGGATGAGCAAATTATAGCCATGTTCAAAAAACAAGGGATGATTGGTATAACCTTTGTTCCATTTTTCACATCTACTGCTCCACAGACCACGATAGCAGATTTACTTAAGCATATAGACCATCTTTGCTCTTTAGGTGGAGAAAACCACATTGGCTTTGGTTCGGATTTTGATGGAATTGATGAAGCAATCATTGGTTTAGAGGACTATTCCTGTTACTACAATTTTATCAATCAATTAAATAAGAACTATCCAGAAAGATTGGTCAATAAGTTTGTTTATCAAAACTTTCTTGACAACATTCCATTCTAATTAATGTTTCATCACTGTGTATTTAAAGTTCTATCAAAAATTCTGTTCTGGTTTGCTTAGTTCTAAAGTCAATGCAAAGATTGTAATTGGCTTTTTTTTTACTATTTTAATAGAAAACCTTGTCTTTTTAAATAGTAGGGTCTAAAATTAAAAGCGTTTAGTATAATTCCAATCAAATTACTCTGGTTTATATTTATTGGTAGACCTAATTAGACGCTTCTTATAGACTTAAGGAGCAAAGTAAAAAGTTATTTCTTCATTTTGTATTCAATAAAGAAACAATTTTTAAATTTAATAGATGTTTTAGAGGGGGTAAATATATGATAAGTCAGCTTTCATGGAAAGTTGGTGGACAGCAAGGTGAAGGTATTGAAAGTACAGGTGAAGTATTTTCAATTGCATTAAACCGACAAGGCTATTATTTATATGGATATCGACATTTTTCTTCACGAATTAAAGGTGGGCACACCAATAATAAAATTAGAGTTAGTACGTCACAAGTTCGTGCAATTTCAGATGAACTTGATATATTAGTAGCTTTTGACCAAGAAACAATTGATGTGAATTTTCATGAGCTAAGAACTGGTGGAATCGTTCTAGCGGATGCAAAATTTAAGCCAACGATTCCTGATGCATCTAATGTAACACTGTATTCTGTACCCTTTACAGAAATTGCAGCTGAATTAGGAACTTCTTTGATGAAAAATATGGTTGCGATCGGTGCAACTAGTGCAATAATTAATCTAGATTCAGATCAATATCTAGAAGTTGTTCAAGATACATATGGGAAAAAGGGCGAAAAAATAGTTGAGAAAAACATGCAGGCGATTAATGCAGGATCCAATTATTTGAAAAATGAACTTCAGTTTGACCGTCAAGATATGTATTTAGAACCAGCGGACGGACAAAAGCGTATGTTCATGATTGGTAATGATGCAATTGCTTTAGGTGCAATAGCTGGAGGTTCTCGTTTTATGGCAGCCTATCCAATTACTCCTGCATCAGAAATTATGGAGTATCTAATTGACAAACTTCCTAAATTTGGTGGAGCTGTTATTCAAACAGAGGACGAAATTGCTGCTTGTACAATGGCCATTGGAGCTAACTATGCTGGAGCTCGCACGTTCACAGCTTCTGCTGGTCCAGGGTTATCCTTAATGATGGAAGCAATAGGGTTATCTGGAATAACAGAACAACCTCTTGTGATAATAGATACACAACGTGGAGGGCCGAGTACTGGTCTTCCAACAAAGCAAGAGCAATCAGATTTAATGGCAATGATATATGGTACCCATGGTGAAATACCAAAAGTTGTAATGGCACCAAGTACGGTGCAAGAAGCATTTTATGATACGATCGAGGCGTTCAATATCGCAGAAGAATACCAAGTACCTGTTATTCTTCTTACAGATTTACAGCTATCCCTAGGCAAACAAACAGTTGAACCGTTAGATTATAGCAAAATAGAAATTAGACGTGGCAAGCTTCAAATAGAAGACCTACCAGCAGTTGAAAATAAATCATACTTTAAACGCTTTGAGGTAACTGAGGATGGTGTCTCACCACGTGTCATACCTGGTATGAAAAATGGAATTCATCATGTAACAGGAGTAGAGCATGATGAAACAGGCAAACCATCAGAGGCATCAGGAAATAGAATTGATCAAATGGATAAACGGTTAAGAAAACTTAACAACATTCAATTTAAAAATCCAGTTCATAAAAACGCTAGACATAATGAACCAGATATCTTGCTAGTTGGTTTTATTTCAACAAGAGGAACGATTGAGGAAGCGATGGTCCGTTTAGAGGCTGAGGGTGTAAAAGTAAATCATGCACAAATTCGCCTTATCCATCCATTTCCAACTGAAGAGATGCTACCATTAGTTGAATCAGCTAAGAAGATCATCGTTGTTGAAAACAATGCCACTGGACAATTAGCAAATTTATTGAAAATGAATGTTGGGTATGCTAACAAAATTTCATCGATATTAAAATATGATGGAAACCCATTCCTGCCGTATGAAATTCATTTGAAAAGCAAGGAGTTGATCTGAGATGACTACAACTACAACTTTTAAAGACTTTCGTAATAATGTTAAACCAAATTGGTGCCCTGGTTGTGGTGATTTTTCAGTCCAAGCGGCTATTCAACGTGCTGCTGCTAATGTGGGTTTAACACCTGAGCAGCTTGCTTTAGTTTCTGGTATCGGTTGCTCTGGACGTATATCCGGATATGTTCATTCATATGGTTTTCATGGTATTCATGGACGATCTTTACCAATTGCGCAAGGTGTGAAAATGGCTAACAGAGATTTAACAGTTATTGCTTCTGGTGGAGATGGGGATGGCTTTGCGATCGGAATGGGTCACACTATTCATGCGATTCGTCGTAATATTGACATCACATATATAGTTATGGATAACCAAATCTATGGTTTAACAAAAGGTCAAACCTCACCACGTAGTGATGCAGGCTTTGTGACGAAAAGTACACCGAAGGGTTCAATCGAATCTTCTTTGTCTGTTATGGAAATGGCTTTAACTGCTGGGGCAACATTTGTCGCTCAGAGCTTTTCAACCGATCTTAAGGATTTAACATCTTTAATTGAAGCAGGTATTAAACATAAGGGATTTTCGTTAATCAACGTATTCAGTCCATGTGTGACATACAACAAAGTAAACACTTATGATTGGTTTAAACAGAACTTGACAAAATTGAACGATGTAACTGATTATGATGCAAATAATAAAGAAATAGCCATGCAAACCCTTATGAAACATAACGGCTTAGTAACCGGCTTAATTTACCAAAATACAGAGCAAAGGTCTTATCAAGAACACATTGATGGATATAGCGACAAACCATTATCTGAAGCGGATTTGTCGATAAATGAAGTAGAGTTTGATAAATTGGTAGCAGAATTTATGTAACTGGGTTTCAATATAGGACTAATGAGTTAATATCTCATTGGTCCTTTTTGCATGCTGTTTTTGTAATTATTGCGGCTTTATTCACTTAGATAAGCAACAAACTTCTTGAAATGATTCTACTTGTAAAGATACTTCGACTTTCACACCATTTTTTATGCAAAGGCATATACCAATAAATATATTCCTATAAGCAAAGGATTCATTTAGTAAAGTATAAGAAAGAGGTATAAAAGTGAGCGAGTTGAAAAAATAATGAGTATTGAAATGGTTATAGTTGGTCTACTTGTGGGTTTTCTGATTGGTTTAACTGGAGTAGGTGGTGCAGCTATCTTGACGCCTATATTAATTATTACAGGCATTAATCCATCTATTGCTGTAGGAACTGATTTGGTCTACAATTCGTTAACGAAGTTTTTTGGGACAATTCAACATTGGAGACAAAAAACAATAAATTTCAGTTTAGTGAAGTATCTTGCGTTTGGTAGTCTTCCAAGTACAGCTATTACGATAACTTTTATTAATTATTTTGACAATAGCTTCATTAATCAAGACCAGTTGATCAAAAATGTACTTGGTTATGTATTAATTTTAGTTGCACTATCTATTTTTACTCGGGTGTTTTTTTATAAAAAATTAAAACCCAATTATGTACAATTAATGACTATTGAACAAAAAAAGTGGCTAACAATTGTTATTGGTATGTTTTTAGGTTTTATAGTAGGTCTTACGTCAATTGGTTCTGGTTCGTTGTTTATTGTTGTGGTCCTTTATCTATATCAACTAAAAGCTTCTGAATTGGTTGGGACAGATATTGCTCATGCATTTTTATTAGTTACTGTCGCAGGATTATTCTATATAGGAGTCGGTAACATAAATTATTTACTATTAGTTAACCTGCTTATTGGCTCAATTCCAGGTGTATTAATAGGCAGTAGACTTTCCGTCAAAGTTCCTACTAGACCTCTTCAAACCATTGTTGCATTGTTGATTCTTATCAGTGGTTTCAAACTTATATAATAACATCAGTCACTGTTCTATATGTTGCCGCATAAGAGAAAAGTACAAAGGTTGGAAAAGATGAAAAACCACCAATGAGAAATAGCAAATTTTTATGTACATACGCTACCAAGAGTCGGTTGCGTATTTTTTTCTGGACATTTAGACACCATATAATGAAACAATTGCTTATTTAACAAGGTTGATTGAAATAACAAAAGATTTGTAAAAAACTTAGGTAAGGACGCTTTATTGGTTTTTATTTCCTTTATCAATATTTGATAGTAGGGAAAATATAAATTTAACAAGTTAGTTTGGAATTTAATAAAGGAAGGAGTTTGGACAAATGATCTATTTTCAACCTGAGTTTCGTAACCAACAAGGGGAAATCATTAATGTAATAGATGCAAATAGTAAAGCAGTGGGGTATATCGCCTATATGTATAATGGAGAAGATCTTTATGTTATGGGGCAGCTAGATAATGAGGGGGAGAAGCAGAACTACCTTGATATTACCTCTAGATATATCGAAGGGATAAAAAAATCAATTCTTCTAGATGGTGAGAAGGAGCCGAATTTATTTATCCACCTTGGAGGCGAAGTAATTAATTATAATCAGGAAGAGAAGGACAAAGAGAAAGGAAAAAATAAAGAAGAATAAAAAGGACATTAAGAGTTAAAAAGAACTTCTACAGATGTTGATGCATAGGATGTTTCCATAGACATTTTACCCATTAGGAGGGAACGTTTTGTGAAACATCTTCATAATATCTGTCATCCCCAACTTATTGATCCATCAGGAGAAAGGATCAGTAAGTCAGATGAACTAGGTTTAACCATGTTAATTGATAAAGGAATAGGAATCTCTTCATTTGAAGAACTTTTAGAGCAAGCAGGTCAGTATATTGAATATATAAAGCTAGGTTTTGGTACTTCTGTACTGTATCCGCCCGAACTTTTACAAAAAAAACTCTTATTGGCGAAAAAATCAAATGTTATCCTTTACACAGGGGGCACATTATTTGAGATAGCGGTTCATAAAGGTGTTCTAAGCGAATACTTCGAATTTTTACAGCAACTAGGTTTTAATCATATTGAAATTTCTGACGGTACAATAGAATTACCTAATAAAAAGCGACGAAAAATAATAGTAGAAGCAGTTGCTAAGGGGTTTACAGTGATAACTGAATGCGGAAAAAAAGCATTAGGCAGTCATTTTGAAGTGAAAGAATTGGAACGAACCCTTTATTCAGACCTTGAATGTGGTGCTAAGCATGTAATTGTAGAAGGTAGGGAATCCGGGGAGAATGTTGGTATTTATAATGATCAAGGATTGATTGATAAAGAATTCCTTCAGGAAATTGAGCAAACGATTCCGATTCATTTAAGAAATTACCTCATTTGGGAAGCGCCACAAAAAAAACAACAAATAGATTTAATTCATTTTTGGGGTAGAAACGTTAATATGGGGAATATTCAATGTGAAGATGTTTATAATCTAGAATGCCTTAGAAGAGGCTTGAGATTCGATACTTTTCCAACACACAGATCAAAAACTATGTTATTAGACTAAATGAAAATAGTGAATTGCTCAAATGGATTTTTCAAATTTTTTAATTTCTTGTGTTTCCTTTCATAACTAATTTATTACTATAAAATATTCATAACGTTATAATAGAGCCATTCTTCAGGGGAATTAATGACCCTTTGGAACGGCTCTAGTTTCATTTATATCCTGAAAACGTTTAAAAGATGGTAAACAAAAGTATTAATTTTAACAATCATCAAGTAAATGTTACCAATAAACTGAACCATCCCATCGATATGTTTCTAATATCTCGGTATTGATTTCTGTACCAATACCAATCCCATTAGGTAATTCAACTGTACTATTGGTGGGGTGAATTGATAGTAGAGAAATAAGTTGATTTTCCATAACATCCCATTCAACAGGTTCAATCTCGTCATTAGTCATTTTACTCCAGGGTGGAAGGCAAGCTTGAACAAATAAAGCGTAAAGCCTAGAAAGTGGTCCGTCAAATGTATGTGGAGAACATCTTAAACCAAAAGCCCTCGATAGTAACATCGTTTCCCGATATTCATCTATTCCGTTTTCATGCATCACATCTGGTTGAATAATATCAACAGCACCTTCTTTAAAGAGAGGAATAAACTGTGCAATTGACTTTAGATTTTCTCCACCAGCAATTGGAATCGAAAGACAATTCCGTAGTAATTTATAATCTGAAAGCCTGTCCAAAGGCATTGGTTCTTCAAACCATAACATATTTGACCAACTTGAAAAATATTGTTCCCATATACGTGCAGTAGCAGCGTCATAGCTTTGATTTGCATCAAGTGCTAGTTTAATTTTCCCTTCAAGT
Organism: Metabacillus sp. GQ13; assembly: GCF_059758525.1. NCBI lineage: Bacteria > Bacillati > Bacillota > Bacilli > Caryophanales > Bacillaceae > Metabacillus > Metabacillus sp. GQ13. The sequence continues at coordinate 320,707 of NZ_JCAXET010000001.1, read as the reverse complement.
TTACCTTGGATGGCTTTAATATGAACTAAATCCTCTTGCATGGTCTTACCACCAATTTTCACCTTCATTTTGTCATACCCACTATAGATAGCTTGGTCAATCATATTCATTGAATGGTTTATCCAGTCAGTTCGTTCAGAGTAAGATTGAAAAGATGCATAAACAGGTATCTCTTCTCTTAATTTACCACCCCACAGGTCACAAATAGAAAGATTAGCGGATTTTGCTACGATTTCAGTTAGAGCCATACTTATAGCAGAGGCAGAACGTTTATGCCATTTTTTTATATGACTGATAATATGCAGACGATCTGTAGCTTTTTTACCTAATAGAAAGGGTATTATACGATCATTGAAACCTTTTTCTAGGGTTGGAAGCCAGTCGATACATTCTCCCCATCCATGTAACCCTGTATCTGTTGTAACCTTTACTAAATAACATGTGCGATAGTCTTTATACCCATTTGCATCTCCATATGGCTCAGTAAGGTGATAAAGTAATGGAAATGTTTCAACTTTTTTTATTTTCAATATAATTCCTACCTTTCAAAGTTTAAAAAGTTAACAGCCTTCTTATTATGATGATAATGAAATAATCGCTTTTGAAAAGAAACATAATAAATAGGTTATGGAAAAAAGTGATTAAGATGTATTCCTCTCTTGACTTGTATCAAAAATTTAGTTGAGGGAAATGTAAACATAGAACAATTAATATTGGAGGAAAGTAAATGGACGCAAAAAAAGGAACTGCAAGCCTGACTGCCATTGCCCTTATTCCCTTAGTTATGGTTTTAGGGAACTCAATGCTAGTGCCTGTACTCCCCACTATGAAAACGAAACTGGACTTAACTCAATTTCAAGTGAGTTTAATTATTACAGTATTTTCATTAGCAGCAGGCTTAATCATCCCTTTTGTAGGATACCTATCTGATCGATTTGGTCGTAAATGGATCATCATTATTTCGTTAATCATTTATGGGATTGGTGGGATCGTCTCAGGTTTAGCGGCGTGGAAGATGGATAATTCCTATATGGTGATATTAATCGGAAGGATTATTCAGGGAATAGGAGCAGCTGGTACTTCTCCGATAGCGATGGCATTAATTGGTGATATATACTCGGGAGCGAAGGAAAGTAAAGCTTTAGGGGTAATTGAGTCAACCAATGGACTAGGAAAAATTTTATCACCAATCATTGGATCATTAATTGCTTTAATTATATGGTATGCAGTGTTTTTTACTTTTCCAATTCTCTGTTTTGCAACAGCACTCTTTATTTGGTTTGGCGTGAAAGAAAAGAAAAAAGAGAAGGGGGAGCCCTTACCAATATATCTTAAAGATTTAAAACACATATTTAAAATGAAAGGAAAATGGTTATTTCCAGCATTTTTTGTTGGTGCTGTGGGACTATTTATCCTCTTTGGGGTATTATTTTATTTATCAGATATGTTGGAAACAACTCTCAAAATTGATGGGATACTAAAAGGTGGAATTCTTGCTATTCCTTTATTGGGGATGGTGGTTACTGCCTATGTTACAGGTGCCAAGATTAAGCAAAACAAACCATTAATTAGAAGAATCATGATGATTGGACTACTCCTTTTAACTGGCGCAATGTTATCTGTTTCTTTCTTTCAACAAATTTATATTATGATAGGGCTTTTAACATTGGGCAGTATTGGAACTGGTCTATTACTACCATGTTTAAATACACTAATTACTGGTGCTGTTGATAAAGAAGAAAGAGGAATGATTACGTCTTTATATGGTAGTGTTCGCTTTCTAGGGGTAGCTTTTGGTCCTCCACTTTTTAGTTGGTTAATGGGAATATCTCATCAAGCTGTATTTCTCAGTATGACAGGTTTAAGTTTTGTGACTTTACTTTTAGCGTTCTTTTTTATAAAGCCCAGTAAAAATAAAAAAGGAGAAAAGGAAAAAGCAGAAAAAACAGCTACCCTCTTTAAAAAGGGAAACAAAATACCGACTACCTAATCTTAGAATATTTTTGAAATGACGTAAATAATTTTCATTAACAAAGCAGTGATTGCAGCAGCCATAAGCGGACCTACTGGAATCCCGCGCAAAAAAACAATACCAATAATAGAACCTACAACAAGCCCAACGACCATATGTGGCTCGACTCGTAGCATCTCTAATCCTTTTCCGTTCATGTATGTAGCAATAGCTCCTCCTGCAATAGCAACAGCTCCTGACAGTGTTGTTAGGAGGAGTAATATGTCTTTCCCTGATATTTTTCCGCTTGCAAAGGGAACTAACACCGAAATGGTTAAAAATAATAGCCCAAGTTCTAGACCACGACGTTCTAGCATCGGGAATAAACGCTCCAATGAAGATAATTTTAATACCAACAATACACTGGCAGCAGTAGCAATTATTGGAGAACGTCCGATAATTCCAATTATTATAAGTATAACAAGTGCTAATTCACCTGAAGATATGTTCATCGTTATCCAACCCCTGTCCCATTTCTACTATACAGTTCTATGTTCGTAACATAGAAAGTATTCTATTTCCTTTCACAAATGGGACTACTGCAAAATGATCAACTTGGCCACAGTACAAGATATCTTCGGTGAATTGGTGCTCTACTAATCTCTTTCCAGTTATTGTTGAAAACAAAATAGCTGGAATTTGTTGAAGAAGCTGAAGATAACATGCCTCCATTGCATCAGAGAAATCACAAGTGATAATATCGGTATTTATTTTTTTAGCTATGTGAACCATTAACCCAGCAGCCAGACCATCCTCTAAAGCAAACTCACTTCTAGTACCAGCACAATAAACTGTAATATCACGATTTTGTTTAATTGCTTCTTTCACACATGCAGTTGCATTTAAAAGACAACCAATTAACACCTTGTTTGCATTTTTTACGTTTTCAATCGCATTAGTCCCATTGGTTGTTGTTAAGACAAGATGCTTAGCCTTAGAGTCCACATCCTTAATGGAAGTAGGGGAATTGTTATAATCAAAACCATCAATTTTTTTACAATGTTTTTCTCCAGCTAGAATGGTATGTAATGAACGTAATGCAAAAGCTTCTTTTGGGGTTTTAACAGTAATAACACTTGCGTATCCAAAGTATAGAGCTGTAACAATAGTACTAGATGCTCGTAGAACGTCAATAACAATTACAGTCCTACCACTTACGAGTTCTTTATTGATTCCATCAACGGTTGCAACCGTAGATATTCGCAAATAATTTCCTCCTTTATTCATGAAGCTAATCAATTTAATATATGATTCATTCAGGAAAAAATGTTTACAGTAATGGGATCTTTTAGCATGAATTTTAAAAGCCTACTTAAAAGGTATTACTTTTATTTGTTTTTCGTTACCCAATCTAAAGAGGGACCTACGACCTTTTTCAATAGAAATAGTACATACTCTCGTATGAATGGATGGGAACTTATTCTTTATCACTTATTTTTTTTGAAATTTAAGACATTATAGTTAACGGATAAAAAAATAGAAGGAAATGAATACTAAATAGTGGATAGACTACCACCTAGGGGGTGAAAGTAAATGACTGAGTTTACAACAAAAGAGTTAGCATTTATTGAGGATGAAATAAGAGCAGAGGAAATTATTGCAAAAACAATGAATTGGTGTGCATCCGAATGTACAGATCAAAATCTTAGAAAATCACTAGAACAGTTAGCAGAGCATCATCAATTGAAAATCGCCGATCTTTCTCAATACTTCAATAGATCTGGAAATATCCATTAATGTTTTTCTCTATATAAATGGATAATTTTATAAAATAAACGTAAAACTTTTAGGAGATAGATAAAATGCCAAATAATATCGAAGGTCGTGGTTTAACAGATCGGGAAATGATCCAGCTGTGTTTAGAATTAGAAAAAGGGCGCTGTCGATGTATTAGCAATACACTAGTAGAAACAAGTCATAGCGAATTACGGGAAGTATATCAACAATGTTTTGATAACGCGATCAATAACCAATATAAGTTGTATGATATTATGAAGGAAAAAGGTTGGTATAAAACAGAAGTGGCCACAACAAAACAAATAGGTAATGTTCAGAGCATGATGCAAAATAATTTACATCCAGATAACAAGTTTTAAGCTTTTTACTACAATCGTTAGAAAACAATCTAAGATTACCCCAGATAGGGTTAGGATCCTTTTGGGGTTTTTAACGTGGATGAGTATAAAAAAGTTGGCGGGTAGATAGTACTAAAGCTTATAACAATTTAAACATCAATAATAGAAAATGATCATATAGGATAATAAACTGTATTTTCGTTTATTTTTCTTCCTATGAGAAATAAAGTAAACTATACTAGACTGATAGAAAATATGAATCAAATATAAGGTGATTAATAATGAAAGTCATAATAGCAGAAAAACCTGACCAAGCCTCAACCCTATGTGCTGGATTCCAAAGAGTTAAGCGGGATGGTTACTTCGAAATAAAACCGAATGAACTGTTTCCGAATGGAGCATATTGTACTTGGGCGATTGGTCATCTTACACAATTGATCGCACCAGAAGGTTATAAGCCAGAATGGAAAAAGTGGTCACTGACAATGTTACCAATGATTCCTGACAAATTTAAATATGAAGTATCTAAATCAAAAATAAAGCAATTTAATGTTATAAAACAACTTTTAAAAAATCAAGCGGTTACTGAAATTATTCATGCTGGTGATGCTGGGCGAGAAGGAGAGTTAATCATTCGCAACATAATTCAAGTAGCTGGTGTGAAAAAACCGTTAAAAAGATTATGGATCTCATCGTTAACTCAAGCTTCTATCTACGAAGGTTTTCGTCAACTACTTGATGATGATAAAACGAAAAATCTCTACTATGAAGCATATTCAAGAGCATGTGCTGATTGGCTAGTAGGGATGAATGCTTCAAGGGTGTACTCACTCCTTTTAAAAGAAAAAGGTATGAATGATGTATTTTCGGCGGGACGTGTACAAACACCAACACTTGCACTAATTGTAAAAAGAGAAAATGAGATCGATGCATTTAAACCGGAGCAATTTTGGGAAATTATAGCTACTTTCCAGGTGAATGGAAAGAAGTATAAAGGGAAATGGCAAAAGGATCAACAGTCACGAGTAATGAATGAAGAACTAGCAAAAAAAATGGCTGAATTTTGTAATGATAAATCTGCAGTAATAAAAGAGTTAATAACAGAGCGCAAGGAATATCAACCCCCATCGCTGTTTAATTTGTCAGCCCTTCAGGCTACAGCGAACAAAGCGTTTAAGTTTTCTCCCAAAAAAACACTGGATCTAGTGCAGTCTCTTTATCAAAAAGGGATCGTTTCCTATCCTCGTAGTGACTCTACCTATGTGACAGAAGGTGAAGCAGAGCTTTTTCCAGATACACTAGCCAAATTAAGTGCCTTTGATGAGTTTAAGGATTTATTTCCATTACCAATATCATCAATTGTTAATAATACACGTTATGTCAATGAAAAGAAGGTAACCGATCACTATGCAATCATTCCTACTGAACAAGTGAAGGATCCTAAAAGACTACCGGCAGATGAACAAAAAATGTATGACATGATTGTTCGTAGACTAATAGCAGCCCATTATCCTAAAGCGATCTTTGATTATTCTACTTTACTAACACTTGTTGACGGACGAGCTGAATTTATTACAAAAGGTAAGCAACAAATTCAAGAGGGCTGGCGTAAAGTGATATTCCAAAATGATAAAGAGAAGGATCAGTTACTTCCAAATATTATCAAAGGAGATAAAGGACGTGTAGACAAAGTTGAAGTAAAAGAAGGTAAAACGCAGCCTCCTAAGCGATATACAGAGGGACAATTAATTACTTTGATGAAAACTGCCGGGAAATACTTAGATAATGATGAATTGGAAAAGGTATTAAGCAAGGTTGAAGGATTAGGAACAGAGGCTACGAGAGCGGGCATCATTACGATGTTAAAGGATCGGAACTATATTGATATAAAGAAGAATCAAGTCTTTGCAACAGACAAAGGGAAAGTTCTCATAGAGGCAGTTGGTGATCAAATATTGGCATCACCAGAAATGACTGCAAAATGGGAACAACGACTTTCTGAGATAGGTGAAGGACAAGCATCACCTGGTACATTTATGGAACTCACAAAAAAATTGTCGACTAAAATTGTCAATGATGCTGTTACTGTTGCGCCTACTTGGAACTTTGTAGGTATGAAAGTAGAGACGATTCAGAGGACAACATCGAGATTTACCATAGGTAAAAAGGTTGGTCCATGTAAGCTCTGTAATGGTGATGTGGTTGATAAGGGAGAATTTTATGGGTGTTCTAACTATAAAGTCAATAAATGTACCTTTACACTATCTAAGAAAATTTTAGGGCAGAAACTATCATTATCAAATGTTCAAAAACTATTAAAAGATGGCCATTCAAGCTTAATTAAAGGTTTTAAAAAAGGAGAAAAGACGTTTGATGCAAAACTAGAATGGAAGGATGGAAAGATTGGATTTCTTTTTGAGGAAAACGCGAAGGAACGTAATTAAGGTCTTTTTTAGGAGAAAAGAAAGCTCCAGGCGCCATCGGCTCGAGGCATAAGCCGATCCGTCCAAAAGGTTAAAAAGAGCAACCTTTCAGCCGCCTTGTCTTATGCTTTTCGCCGATATGCGGCCGTCTTGCGCTTTCGGTATATAGGCAAACACCTCATTATTGAACCCAATTTATGGATCTCTCATATGCTACATTGATTCACTAAGGAGGGATTTCGTTTGTTTAGGAAACAAGAGATGAAAGATAATCTATGTAGAAATGAAATGAGAATTAAAATTGGACCAGAAGCAATAAAATTCAAAACAGCAAATGAGGAAGATGAGGGAGGTTTCCCTTTTTTAATCGAAGGAACAATTTGCCAAGTAGGCTTGAATTTTGTTGATTTATTACAAGATAACAATAGTGTAATAACGATTCTAACTGATAAAATTACCGATATAAGTTGGGACGACCCGGAATGTCAAAAAATCAATACAGGATGTATTGGTGATCACACTAAATGTGAACAATCAGAATGCTGTACAGAATGTAAGGATCGACAAGGACTGAGGCAGCAACAAAAAATGAATACACACAATAGAATCTGCCAAACATGTCATCTGATTTCTTGTCAATGTGACGATAACCTCGGGTATATTCATAGTGATTCGACAATGCGATCTAAGAAACGCAATCGGTTCAATAAACGTGCCTCAAAGGTTTGTCCACATTGTTCGAGTGAATATATGACAAAACAGGATCATTGTCCAGCATGTCATAAAAACGATATAGCCAATGATCACCAGCATGATATTTGCCACCAGAGGATAACATGTTTCTTTGATCATCCTATTCCATTTTGTGATGATCGAATTGAATTACGGCTCGCAGGTCTCACTGATGATGTTAATTTTAAGTTACTTCAGCATAAAGGTTGCAGAGTGAAAATAGGCGTCAATTAAGCTAATGATATCAAACAAACAAAAGCCCTCGGGAACAATCCGAAGGCTTTTTAACTTAAGATTTATAATTTCTTGTCATTCAAATTCTATGTGATAATGGGCGTACTGTTGCAAAGTAATGCATTTTTTGTTATTGCTTCTTGTTCAATTTCTATAAAGCATAATTCATCGAAGTCAATCCCTTGTGTTTCATTGTCGATCTCTAATTCAACTCTTCGATCATTTACTATTAGAAGTAATCCGTCTTTTTCCATTACTTCATTATCGACTTTTACATAAATAAAACAATCAAGATAACTTGTTAGGAATAGCTTGAGTTCTAAGCCATAAAAGAGATTAATGAGAAATGGACTTTTTGAAACAACCTCACTAAAATGGAGTGTTAAGTTGCGTCTAAGGCAGTCATTAATGTTCAGTAATTCTTGTTCTTGATTGTTCATCATATTTAAAGGACTAGGTTTCTCTATAAATAGAAGTCTCTCAAAAGGAATAACAAGTAAGTTTCCAATGTCTGATTTTAATAAAATAAAATTTAATCCTGCATTTAAAAACAATCCATTAAGAGTTTTTCCCTCTTCCTCATTGCAATTAACAGTAACACAAACAAATTGATTTTTAAGCTTGACTAAATCTTTTTGAAGCGATCGAAAGTTTTCCTTGTCTCTCTCCACGCCAATACTAAGTAATAATTCATTTGCTTCTGATATACATTGTTCTAACCTTTCTAATTCCTCAGGAGATAAGGTACTGTTGGCCGAAGGGATTTCAGGCTGTGGTATTCGCTCCGGACACATTAAAGAAGAACAAAAGGACTCATCTTCACCTTTTGATTCGAAACAATGTGGGCAGTAGAAATCATTCACTTCAATGTTATCAAATGGACCACTTCTTTTTTTTCTACTGTATCGACTAATTGTAAACACTCTCCTTTCATCGTTCATATACCTACTATATGGGTTGAGTGAATTTTGGTATGGGCGCTCATAAAAACAAAATAAAAAAGTAAAGGTACCAGATTATCCCTTCAACGTTAACAAAAAAATCCATATTTATCACACTAATAAAGAATATCGACAAGCCGTAGACTCATAAAAATTAATAATAGGACAGATAAGGGGAGCTTAGTATGGTAAGTGGCGTTTTGGGACTCTTGCTTTATGGAAATATTTTAGTACTGACCTTAATATATATGTACCTTTTTCGTATCCGTAAACTAATAGGATTCCAATTAGGTATGAATATCTCCAACATGGTTGGAGGTTTTTTATCGATCGTTACCGGAGTGATTTTAATCTACCAATTTCCATTAAAGTTTGTTTTAGTTACTGTGATTACAACGCTAATTGGAATGATTGTCGGTGGTTTATTTGGGGGGTTATTTGATTATCAAACTCTTTTAACGGGTTATAGTAATGGCTTAATGATGGGAATAATGTCCCCAATGATCGGAGCAGCGGCTCAAGGTAACCTTATCTTTTTAACTTTTTTAGAGGCTATTTTTCTTGCTTCTATCCTATTATTTATCCTTTCTGCCAAGCATACCTAGTAGGAAAGGATGTGTGATACATGCTATTTTTTCTTCTCGTTTTATTATTCATTAACAGTTTGATAGCTATTGTTATGTATCGAATTCTATTTAAGAAGCGGAAATTGTATATTGATCGTTTTGCTATGATCATGTCGATGAGTATCAGCGGAGTCTTAAGCATGAATTGTGCAATGATTATGCAATTCTTATTCACCATTGACATGGTAAATATAGTTGTTTTCACGATCATCATAGGCGGCTGTATGGGTATTATTTTTGGTTCATTAGTGAAATTCCAATCAATATTATCAGGGTTTACACATGGTGTTACTGGAAGTTTGATGGGGAATATGCTAGGAGTGGTGATTAAAGATCCAACTATTTGCAGCTTGCCTGCTACTTATCTTGCTAGTGTAGAAGAGAATATGATCATCTTCAGTTTATTTGGTACAGCACTTGTGATCAGCACAATCAGCTTAGTTCATTATTCGTTAAAGGTTTAATCTTTCAAGGTTTTTCGAAAGAAAAGGAAGTAAACGTTTTGTACTTGGTTTAGTGCCTAGCCACTCGAGGGAAAAAGAAAATTCACTTTTTCCTAGGTCATAAGCCACTAATGAATTGAAGGAAAGAACACCTCCATTTCATTAGTGTCTTATTTGCCCTAGGCTAATCAAGGCGCTTGCGCTTTTCTTAATTGGGGTGATGATATGAAAGAGGGTAAATCAACTAAAAAGGGTAAAAAAATTTACTTTAACGACTATAAAAAGGAACTGAAGGAGAGGAAAATGTCTGAAGTTGTTAAAATGGATATCATTAACGAATTTAATATCCGTAATGGTAAAGGACTCACATCACCAACTACTGGAACAACAACCGAGGAATCTAGGCTTTTAACAGATTATATTGATAAAGCAAATATATTTACGATCTCAAAGCAAGATGTCAGACGAGGGAAAAATCTAACGTTAAGGAAATTTTTAAAATCAAAACGAAACCAACAGGTAGAGATCTATTCAAAATGTGGATCTGAATCACGTTATAAGGAGGGAAAGGTTAGCACGATTGGTCGAGACTTTGTGATGTTGACTAATCTAAAGGAAAGGGTTTGGATACCATATTCAACGATTGAATCGGCAAACAACCCATTCGGAATTCCAACATACTCCAATACGCATCAACATTATCTTTACGATAATCAATTAAGGAAAAAGTTGATCCAACAGTTTGGAGAAACCGTCGCAAAACGAGATATCTTAATTCAACAATTTTATGAAGAATCAATGCAAACAAATTTAGATTCCTGGAAGGATACTTGGGTAGTCGTACATCTAAATGAAATTCAAAAGAAAGTTGGGAAAATTGTAAGTTCTAAAGACGATATCCTTCATATTGCATTTTTTGGAAAAGAAGAACATATGAATTTAAAAGATGTTCAATACGTCGAAACGATAAGACTATTATCGCTTTTTACCTATATGTTTAAGCATTCGGAAAAAAAATCTGAAAATTAATTCATGCTGTTTGATTGGAGGAGTGTAAATGGCAAATCGAAAAAGAGGAAGTCAGGAAAATAGAAAACAAGATAAAGATAATAAACAACATGAAGAAAACAAGGATTTACCAAAAGAAAAGGAAAGAAAGCACGATGATGATCGGGTTTTTGATGGTGAAATCCGTGTCAAAATAGTAGATATTGAAGATCGTCTTGTTGAAGAATTACAAGGTCTAATAGATACGAGTATTCTAATTATAACAGAATCTGATCAACTAAATTTATTTGGTCAGGCATTTAGGCCGATATTTTGCGGAACAATCTTGACCGTTACACAGGGGGATGTCACGTTATTTCCAGTAAATATAAAAATGATTAATGCACCATTTTTCCAGTTCCCAACACCTTTAAGTATACCACTTGAAAAAATCGCCCAATACACACCTAATTTTGATTGTAATCAACGAATACCCTTGACATAATTTAGAGTCTTTTGACTTATGGGTGGAATTTCGTAATAGCATGCCTGCTAATTCTTATAAAATTCGTTATATTTAATTTGTTTTGTTTTTAAAGGAGGGGTCTGTTTATGAAGAATGAATGTGACTTTACAGAAATAACTATACCATCTAATAATGAAATCCATGATGAAGCGTTAATCATGGAATTTGAGTTAGGAATAGGGAAAAATGTATTTATCATGACTCCTTCGTTTCCGTTTATAATGATTGGAAGAATCATGGATGTAATAGGAGATCATGTTGTGGTGGATGTCAGGGTTACGACAATAGGAGAATTGGAGAATAGAGTATGGTCGATTCATGTTCATTCAATTGAAGTGTTTTATATCGAGCAAAAGGGGTTACCGAGAATTCCTGAATTAAATGATGATATCTAGGAAGAGGGAGAGATCATTTGAAACGATTTTATCACATTGTTGCGATACCAATTCGGATTGTATTAAACAATTTTGGTGATTACAATGATACGGGTATGATGTATGTATTAAAAGAAAATGAGGAAAAAGTAAAGCAAGCGGTAAGAAAGAATCCGTTTAGTCCAGTTGATCTTGTGCAACCTCTTTGTATCCGCGCAAATCGAGAAGATACGGTAGAAATACTTTTTGAAAATAAAATCCATTTTGCAACAGGTATGCATTTTCAAGAAGCTGACTATGATGTACTAGATTCTGATGGTGCAAATGTAGGATTTAACCCTGATTCACTAGCGGACCCTGGTGAGAAAATACTATATCGTATTCAAATGAATCACGAAGGAGTTTACCTGTTTACAGACCTAGGTAATCCTGATAGTAGTGATGAGGGAACAAATATTAATGGTTTGTTTGGATGTTTATTTGTTCAAAGACGGGGTTCATGGTGGACAGATCCAGAAACAGGCGGACCTCTACATAGTGGGGCCAATGCGGATGTTCATCATCCGTTTTCACCTTCATTCCGTGAGTATGGATTTATCTTTCATGATGAAATGTCAACGAAGGATATAACAGGAAACCGTCCACTAGATCCTGAAACAAATCAGGAAAGCGAGTCAACACATGCGATAAATTATCGTTATGAGCCACTTCAGAATCGCCAAAAATTAATTGAAGAAGGTGTCGTCTGTCCTGAATGTCAAGGTGAAGAGGTTCATCACGACTCTTGGGTATTTGGCGATCCAGCCACACCAATCTACCGCGGGTATAAAGGTGATCCCGCGAAAGTTAGGCTTGTTCATGGTGGGGTAAAAGAAACTCATGTTTTTCATTATCATGTCCATACCTGGTTTCGAGATCCTCAGAATACCGATTCTGATGTGTTTGATGCACAGGCAATCAGCCCACAAAGCTGGTATACAGTTGAACCGCTTTACGGTTTAGGTTCACTCCAAGGAGCAATAGGTGATGCAATTATCCATTGTCACTTATATCCACATTTTGGCGTAGGTATGTGGGCGTTAAATAGAGTGTTTGATACACTTCAAGATGGAAGTCAATGTTATCCAAATGGTGTACCAATAAAAGCATTACAGCCATTACCAGATCGTCCATGTCCACCTAAACCAACCAAGGAAAAACCAGGATTTCCTAACTTCATACCAGGAAAAGTAGGTTTTAAAGCACCAAGGCCACCACTTGGGATTGTTGGCGGAAGGGGTCTAACCGAGCTTGAGCGTAATGCTGCTGTTCCAACTGCAAGGCCAGGAGCGGTTTTTGTTGACCCATGTATTGTTTTAGAAAATCCAATATTGCAGGAGTTTAATGTTTCACTTATCGAGCTCCCGATTGTGTATAACCGGCAAGGCTGGAATGATCCTAAAGGTAGGATCTATGTTCTCGATGAAGATATAGATGATGTATTAGCAGGCAGAAAGGAACCAGAGCCACTTGTTCTTCATATGAATGCAGGTTCTTGTATTTCCGTTAATTTTACCAATCGGCTTCATGAAGTAGCTGGAGGAGATGCCTTTCAGCTTGTGACCAGAACATACGAAACAGCCTTTCACGTACATTTTGTCAAATTTGATGTATTAGTTAGCGATGGTGCCAATGTTGGCTGGAATTATGATTCAAGTGTTCTTCCGGGTGAAACGATCACTTATGAATACTTTGCCGATGTTGAGTTAAAAGCATGGTTCTTACATGATCATTTATTTGCGTCCTATCATCAACAGCATGGAGTATTTGGTGCAGGTGTAATACACGGACGGTTTTCGCAATTTCTTGATTCTCAAACTGGTGAGGAAGTAAGCAATGGTGCTCAAATTACAGTCACTCACCCATTTATTCCTGATTATCGAGATTTTGTATTAATGGTCCAAGATTTTGCTTTGCTCTTTGATGAAAATGGCTGTCCGTTAAATCCTCCAGAATTCCCAGGCTCACAGGATGATCCGGGTTTATTCGCTGTGAATTATAAAAATGAACCTTTACAATTCCGTTTAGGAAAAGGTTGTGATCCAGCTTATTCGTTTAGCTCATTTGTCAATGGAGATCCAGTCACACCAATATTACATTGTTATGAAGGAGATCCCGTACGGATTCGAATATTGCAGGGGGCACAGGAAGAATCCCATAGCTTTAATGTTCATGGACTTAGGTGGAAAAAGGAACGGCCAGATGTCGAGACAGAATTTCAATCTCAAGAACATATCGGGATATCGGAATCCTTTACTTTTGAGATGGAAGTTCCTAGATCAGGAGATTATCTCTGGGCATTTGAGACTGAAGAGGATCTATGGAATGGTTGCTGGGGATTAATACGTGCATATGATGAAGAAGTCGATTTTCTTATTCCTTTGCCAGACCGTCCTTGTCCACCTGTGAGAACGAAACCATTGCCAATATGTACGGGAGAACCTCCAGCTCCAGCTGAATGTGTCTTAGTTGATGCACCAGTAAACGCACCTGTAAAATGTTTTAATATTGTAGCCTTTCACATCCCTATTCTTTATAGCAAATGGGGAGAACACGATCCCTTTGGTATTATTTTTGCATTAGAGGAGGATATGGATGACATTCTATGTGGTAAGAAAACTCCTACTCCGCTAATCATAAGAGCAAATCAAGGGGATGTAGTAGAAATCCATTTAACAAGCTGTTTAAAGGAAGATCAGTTTCCATTTCCAGACGGGATTTGGCCTTATCCTCCTGTGAAGGAACAGGCTTTCTACCCACCGTCTGTCAGAATATCATTGCACCCTCAATTGATTCAATATGATGTGAAATCATCATCAGGTGAAACAGTGGGATTTAATCCTGATCAAACGGTAGGTCCTGGTGAAACAATTATGTATCGTTGGTATGTAGATGTAGCGGTTGGAGCTTGTGGAATGTGGGATATGGCAGATATCAGAAACCATCGATCACTGGGAACATTTGGTGTTTTTATTGCAGAGCCTAGATCAACACAAATTTTAGATCCAATGACAACAACACCAGCCTTAATTACACAGGAGAGTGTTATCTTAAAAAATCCTTATTTACCAAAAATCAGAGAATTTGTTCTCGTTTTGTATGATGGTGCTAGATTAGAAGATAAGCATGGTTGTGTTATCATTGATCCAGTTGATGGGATCTTAACGGGAGTTGATCCTGACGAGATTGGTGATCTAGTAGATACGTATGATAATGGATCTCGAGGCTTTAACTATCGAACGGAACGATTAATAAATCGTCTGAGACAGCATCCAGTGTTAAAGGATTTATTTAGTTCAAAAGTCCATGGTGATCCTTCCACACCTGTTTTTGAAGCATATCCAGGTGACCCAATTACGATTAGATTGGTCAATCCATCAGAACGTAGACGTGCACATACCTTCCACTTACATGGACATTATTGGAACACAGATGATCGAGATATTTTTTCACAAGTTAAGTCAATAGAGGACCATATTGTATTAGGGCATGCGAGAGATCTTGCATTGCATTATGGAGCAGGTAGTTATTTTAACTTCCCGGGAGACTATATGTATCGTTCAGGAAATATTCGTTGGGATATCGAGCAAGGGATGTGGGGGATTCTAAGAGTGCACAAGAAAAAGCAAAAGCATCTTCCACCGCTTAATTAAGCAATACAAACGATCAATTTGTTTCTATAATGAGTGACAGCAACGATTTCTCATAAGGTGTGAAGTTGAATGAGGGGAAAAAAATATTTTATTTTTCTGATCCTGAGTGTTACCGGATTTCTGCTTATTTCTTGGTTATGGCCACAAGGAGGACAATTACCGATATTAGATAAGTTGGATAGCTTTCAATTAGATGATGTCCACGGAGGTAAGTATCAATCAACAAATGAAAAAATAAAACTAGTGACCTTCTTCTATACAAATTGTCCAGACGTTTGTCCCCTAACAATGGTTGACTATAAAGAGCTACAAGAAGTCCTAAAGAATGAAGGATATTTTGGGGAAACAGTAGAATTAGTGGCAATTTCAATCGACCCTGAAAATGATACGCCTTCGATTATAAAGAATTATGCAGCATCATTTGAAGCTGATCCAACTGGTTGGAAATGGTTAAGAGGGACACCACAGCAAACGAAAAAAATAGCTGACAAATTAAAAATGAATTATCAAAAGCTAGAAGGAGATTTCTTTTCTCATTCAATTACAATGTACTTAATAGATGAGGAGGACCAGATTCGCGCTCTTTATGATATGGCAAGTTCCACAAAGACAGTAGAAAAGGAAAAAATAATTGAGGATATTAAGCATTTGGTACAGGATAAATAGTTAATAAGCATTAACGGCGGGGCTATCCAGAAAGTTGTATTTCGACTTTTGGGATAGCCTATTTAATGTTTCAGAACCTAAATATATCAACTTTCTTGTTTATTGTATTTGAGGGATTTCCACTTTTCGGACAGCCTCTTTTTAAGTTTCAAAGTTAGTATATCGAATAACTGTTTTTTCACATCAACTACTTTACAGAGTTAGTCTACCTTCAAATAATATCTACTTAATCATGGTTCACAGAAGGGTTATCACCCATTTATTGAAATATGGATACCATAAATATACACTCCCTCATACTATACATGAGCATTTAATACATGTTGGGGTGCGATAAAAATGATAAAAATCGTTTATTTAAACAGCAGTAAGCCACTAAAAAAAAGTAGTATTAATAAGCAAGATAAAATTGAACTCCAAAAAATACGCTTATCAGATGGCTTTATAAAAAAGTATCAGCTTAATTTTGATAAAATTATTCTTCATTTTGGACATTGGAAGCAAGAATTCAAACTTATGAACGACAATACGTTATCAGATCAAGAGATCGGATTACCAAAAGGTAGCCTCGCTATTTCTATCCCTGAAACACTTTCTTTTGAGATAAAAGTGCAAGGGAATATTGTACACATTGGCCCATTTATTGTCTTTATAGCCAAAAAAAATTCCCACCATCTATCGGAAAAAAATCTAGAAGATTATAAAAGTAGGTTTAATCACTTTAAAACAATCAATGGCCTTGTGTTGATTTGTTCGAGTGAAGACATTGATATTAATAAACAAACGATTAGTGGCTATTATTATAATCCCAGTACTGAAAAGGCTAATGAAAATTGGCTAAAAGGTATATTTCCTTATCCTGACGCTGTCTTTAAAAAGATTAGGATACCAAGTAAACAGGAAGTAAACTTGAGGAAAGCACTCGGAAATAAGGTATTTAATACCAACTCATTTAGTAAGCTAGACCTTTGGAAGGCATGTTCCTCTGATGAAAAGGTTCGAAAACTTCTTCCTGTTACAGAAAAGTATCAAACAGTTGCTGATTTGGAGGCAATGCTTGATAAGTTTTCAACAGTTTATTTAAAACCAATAAGGGGAATGAAAGGAATCGGTATTTATCTAGTGAAACAAGATCCTAATGGATTCATCCTAATTAACCACCAAAAGGATAAATACTTACTAAAAACAATAAAAGAAGTTGAGAAATTTGTAGGAAATAAAATAAAAAAGGGATATATTATTCAGCAGGGAATCCCAACTAGTTACAAGAATAAACATTTTGATTTTAGGTTGTATTTTCAAAAAACAAAGAAGAAAAAATGGATATGTCAAGGTTCAATCGGGAGAATTGCACAGGAAGAGAGCATTGTAACCAACTTAAATCATGTTGCGCATCTTTCTACTGGAGAAAAGGCTATTAAAATCATTTTTAAGGTAAGTCATACAGAAGCTAAATTAATTCTTGATGATACAATAAATTCGTGTATTGATTTATGTAACCTTTTAGACAAGAAGTTAGGACATTTTGGAGATGTTGCAATTGATGTTATTATAGATCATAACCATATACCATGGGTACTTGAAGTGAATAATATGTATGGGAAGAGAAGTCTTTATATAATGAAAGACAATGAATTAATTCAAACACTTCATACAACCCCATTAAAGTATGCAAAAGCGCTTGCGGGCTTTTAAGTTGAATCAACAATGCTAAAAATGTTCTATTTTTTTCAGCATGAAGTTACGCATGAATTTTTTTGGGGGAAAAGTATAACGAAACATGAATAATTTTAGACAAAGTAGATAAAAGATTGTCTTCTTACAAAATAATCGATATACTATTAAGTTGTATGTTTCAATAGAAATATCAATTTTAAACAGACTATTAAGCATAAGCTCGTTAAGAATTGTTGTCTTCGGACATAGCTTTTAATAGTCAGAGATCAGGATTGTTTGAAAGGAGACTGACATGATGAATGAACAACAGCGTAAGGAAAATACTCAAGTAAACCCTTCGGACAAAAAATCCGATAAGGACTACAGCCAGTATTTTCAAGCCGTGTACATGCCTCCTTCTTTAAAGGATGCGAAAAAAAGAGGAAAAGAAGAAGTAAAGTACGACGGATTTTCAATTCCTGATGAGTTGAAAGGAATGGGTAATGGTCGTAAATTTTATATTCGCACATACGGATGTCAAATGAATGAACACGATACAGAGGTAATGGCAGGACTATTTATGGCCTTAGGTTA
Organism: Metabacillus sp. GQ13; assembly: GCF_059758525.1. Classification (NCBI taxonomy): domain Bacteria; kingdom Bacillati; phylum Bacillota; class Bacilli; order Caryophanales; family Bacillaceae; genus Metabacillus; species Metabacillus sp. GQ13. The sequence continues at coordinate 302,727 of NZ_JCAXET010000001.1, read as the reverse complement.
CGAGCCAACAGATGGTGTCGATGATGCCGATGTTATTTTACTAAATACATGTGCGATTCGTGAAAATGCTGAAAACAAAGTGTTTGGTGAACTAGGGCACCTTAAAACATTAAAAAAGGGAAGGCCTGACCTATTATTAGGTGTATGTGGTTGCATGTCACAGGAGGAATCAGTTGTTAATCGTATTTTAAAGGTTCATCCGTTTGTTGATATGATCTTTGGTACTCATAATATTCATCGTTTACCAAACATTTTAAATGAAGCATACCTATCAAAAGAAATGGTTGTGGAAGTGTGGTCTAAAGAAGGTGACGTTATTGAAAACCTTCCAAAGGTCCGTAAAGGTAACATTAAAGCTTGGGTAAACATCATGTACGGTTGTGACAAATTCTGTACGTATTGTATTGTTCCTTATACCCGTGGCAAAGAGCGGAGTCGTCGTCCAGAAGAAATTATTCAAGAAGTACGCCATTTGGCTGCACAAGGTTATAAAGAAATAACGTTGTTAGGTCAAAATGTAAATGCTTATGGAAAAGATTTCGATGACATTTCATATGGGTTAGGTGAATTAATGGAAGAAATTTCTAAGATTAATATCCCAAGAATTCGTTTTACAACAAGCCATCCCCGCGATTTTGATGATCATTTAATTGAAGTTTTAGGTAAAGGCGGTAACCTTTTAGACCATATTCACTTACCAGTTCAATCTGGTAGTACAGATGTATTAAAAATTATGGCACGTAAATATAGTCGAGAACATTATTTAGAGTTAGTTCGCAAAATTAAACAAGCAATGCCAAATGCTTCACTTACAACAGATATCATAGTTGGCTTTCCGAATGAAACAGATGAACAGTTTGAAGAAACATTATCTTTATATCGTGAAGTTGAATTTGATAGTGCATATACATTTATTTACTCACCTAGAGAAGGTACACCAGCAGCAAAAATGCAGGATAATGTCCCTATGGAAGTGAAAAAGGAGCGCCTACAACGATTAAACGCTCTTGTAAATGAAACATCTGCTAAGAAATTAAAAGCGTATGAAGGCGAGATTGTAAATGTACTTGTTGAAGGTGAAAGTAAAAATAATCCAGAAGTTTTAGCTGGTTATACAGAAAAAAGTAAGTTAGTAAACTTTAAAGCGCCTAAATCTGCAATCGGACAGATTGTAAAGGTGAAAATTACGAAAGCAAAAACGTGGACGCTTAATGGAGATATGATAGAAGAAGCGGTTGAGGTGAAATAAATGACAACATTATATACTAAAGAAGACATTGTAGCAAAAGCTCGCGAACTTGCACAAGTAATATCTGAATCAAAGGAAGTTGACTTCTTTAAGCGTGCGGAAGCACAAATTAATGAAAATCAAAAAATTCGTGAAATGATTGCTAGTATTAAAAGTTTACAAAAGCAAGCTGTTAATTTCCAACACTACAGTAAACATGAGGCATTAAAGCAAGTCGAGGATAAGATTGAAAAGATCCAAAATGAATTAGATGAAATTCCAATTATACAGGAATTCCAAGAATCACAAATTGAAGTAAATGAGCTATTACAGCTCGTTTCACACACAATTTCAAACAAAGTAACAAATGAAATTATTACGGCAACTGGTGGAGACCTATTAGCGGGTGAAACTGGATCTAAGGTTCGTAGTTCATCTGGTGGTAGCTGTTCATAATGATAAAGAATAAAGAGGCTGACATTTAAAATGTCAGCCTCTTTATTCTTTACTCTCAATCATTTAGTTCTAATTCTGCTGAATATAGACAATATTGATTACTGCCTTTTCGCTTAGCGTGATACATTGCTTTATCAGCAAAATTTAATAAGGTCCCTAAATCACTTCCATCTTCATGGGCAAAACTTACTCCAACACTTGCAGTTATTGAAATTTTTGAATCATTGAAGAAGAAATTTTCATTTAAATTATCTAATAATCGTTCTACATAAGCAATGATATTTCTTTTCTTTTCTTCAACTATAATAATTGCAAATTCATCTCCCCCTATACGATAAGGGTATGTATTAACAGGAATCGACTTAATCATTTGTTTTGCGACATGGATCAGTAATTGATCACCTGCTAAATGTCCATACGTATCATTAACTGTTTTGAATTTATCTAAATCAACTAGAACAATTCCCAGAATTTTTTGGCTTTTGTAAGTTTCTTGAAGTAACTTTACTGCCTGTTCTTGATAATACAATCTGTTACCTAATCCTGTTAAGGGATCATGAAAGGCTAAATGTTTCAGTTGATATTCATATTTTTTCTGATGACTAATATCTGTTAATACAAAATAAACATATTTTTTATCATCAATCACAACATAATCTGATAGTAAAACGACATGTATTGCCTTTAGACCATTTTCAACTTCAATAGTAAGTTCGATATTCATAGGATTTGAAGAAACATAATATGAACGAAATAAATCTAGAAAAGTATACTGATCCTTGCTGGTCAGAAATTGAGAAAATTCAGTCCCGATAATTGAATCCTTCTCTAGATTAACCATTTTATTAAACGCAGGGTTAGCATCGACTATACATCCTTGAAAATTCACTAAAAGGATGCCGTTTGAGCTTATTTCATATAATAATTTATACTTATGACCATATGTAGGTAACCAATCAAGGTGAATCATAGAGTATCTAATGATGTAAGCAAAAACTAATACCCCGTATGGAGACAAAAAGGCAAAAGAAACACCAAAGAATGCACCTACTACCGCTATAAAGATGGTTATTAGAAATGATATGATGGTTAAAATGCTGCCTTTTTTAATAAACGAAATACGCTTTTTATATAGGTCACTACTGTCTTCAGATTGAGCTCTTTTAAACCCAATTCTTAAAAAGTAGAAACTCCAAATAATGGTGTAAAAGCTTGCTATTATTGTTAACAGAACAAAAGGTGTACTCAATACATCAGTCGGGCCCGTTGCTGTATCATTGATAACAAAATTAAAAGATGAAGGGAATAATATAAGCGAAATAATACCGGACAAAGGGAGTAGAAAAATAAAATGCCACTTCCCAGTTAGGTTAATATTGCTGATTTGCTTAAAAAAATAAATGGACAAGGACATCAAAACAAAAGAATTACAATATTTAAACACGAACGCAAAATAATAGGCTTCTTCAGGTGGAAGAATATTTGAACTGTAATCAGAGAGAAAAACAAAGCTTAGAAACATGATGAGTAAAGCAGTTCTGCGATGAAAACTGCTTTTAGGTGAGCGAAAATAAACCTCCCCTGCCATTGTAAACAAAAATAAAAAAGGAATAAAACTTACGATAAAGTGAAAAACAACTAATTTCATTATTGGCACCTCAAAATTCAATTTAAGTATTTAGGCTTATTTCTAGGAAATAAGCCTAGCTAGTTATGACAGGATATTATCTTTATTTTCTTAATGATCAATCTTTGTTCTAACATATTATTTAACGGTTTGGTTCTGTATAAAATAACAGTGGTTCTTGGTAGTATATTATGATGGAGAGAACTAAAATGAAAATGTAATATAAATAATATTAACACAAATTGGTTCATATGAACTAGGTCCAATGAACTAAAATGTATAAGGGAAGGGATAGGATTCATACTAATATAGTTAACTTCTATTATAGAGACATACAGGATTCTGTACCTCCCTTTTTAGAAAAATGAACCATCTTCATGAGTTATTGCTCCTCTACTCCGATAATTGAATCACATTTCCTCATAATTAACCCTGGCATTACTCTATTTGAAATCCTTTGTTTTAATCAAATTTTATAGGCAAATATTTACTAATCCCAGCATACAATAAACTATACGGCTTCTTGTATGGAGTAATATATAGTTGTTTTGGTAATTAATTAGCACAATTGTTATTAGCCCAGCATAGGATTAAAAGAAGATTCATTGAGGAGGGTATGCTCGAATGTCTGAATACAGAGAGATTATAACAAAAGCAGTAGTTGCGAAAGGTCGTAAATTTTCACAATGTACACATACGATTACTCCAACGCAAAAACCAGCTAGTATATTAGGTGGCTGGATCATTAATCATAATTATGATGCTCAAAAAAATGGAAAAACTGTTGAAGTAGAAGGTACTTACGATATTAACGTTTGGTATTCTTACAACGAAAACACAAAAACAGAAGTTGTAACAGAAAGTGTCGAATACGTTGATGTCATCAGATTAAGATATAAAGATGACCATTTTATCGATGACGAGCATGAAGTAATCTGTAAAGCACTACAACAGCCTAATTGCTTAGAGGTGACTATTTCACCAAATGGAAACAAAATTATTGTTCAAGCGGAGAGAGAACACCTTGCAGAAGTCATTGGTGAAACGAAAGTGTGTGTACATGTAAATCCAGATGGCTGTGATAATGATGAAGAGTGGGAAGATGAATTGGATGAAGAGTTTGAAGATTTGAATCCAGAGTTCTTAATAGGCGATGTTGAAGAATAACTAGGGGGAGTTCCCTCTAGTTTTTTTATTTAGCTTCCACAAAAACAGCTGTTGATATCTTATCTGCAGTATCAAATATTCTCCCTTGAATCAAAATCACTCAAGTAGGTTGGACTAGTTTTTCTCAAACATAATGTTGTTTAGTAGCATGTTTAAAATAAATATTTCAATAGATACCTAAGTTTCCCTATTGTTTAAAACACAGGAATTTGTCGATTTATGATATAATGAATAGGGATTTTTAAAGTACGTTTAGGTGATATTGGGGGATTAATATGGCTACTTACACGCCGATGATACAGCAATATTTAAAGGTTAAGGCAGACTATCAAGATGCCTTTTTATTTTTTCGTTTAGGTGACTTTTATGAAATGTTTTTTCAAGATGCCATTCAAGCTTCTCAGGAACTTGAAATAACACTTACAAGTAGGGACGGTGGTGGAGAAGAACGTATTCCAATGTGTGGCGTTCCACACCATGCTGCGCCTAATTATATTGAACAACTTATTTTAAAAGGACATAAAGTAGCAATATGTGAACAAACAGAGGATCCCAAGCAAGCTAAAGGTGTAGTCAAAAGAGAAGTTGTCCAGCTTATTACACCTGGAACAGTAATGGATGGTAAGGGAATTCATGATAAAGAAAATAACTATATCGCATCCATTACAGGATTTGATTCTCAAATAGGACTAGCTTTAAGTGATTTAACTACTGGTGAAAACCTTGTAGCTATCTGCTTTAATTTTGATGAATTATTAAACGAAATTTATTCAGTTGGTGCTAAAGAAGTTGTCGTTTCTACAGACATACCAGAAGAGTGGAAAAAGCAATTGATTGACCGATGTCAAGCGACACTATCATATGAAATGGAAACATCAATATCTCAAGAATTTGTTGAGATTGTTGAGGATATACAAGATAAGCGATTCGTTCAAACCTTTGGTAGATTATTAGCCTATTTACAACGTACGCAAAAGCGTAGTCTCGATCATTTGCAAAAGGTAACCGTCTATTATTTACAAGATTCTATGAAAATTGATCTTTATTCTAAACGCAATTTGGAGTTAACAGAAACCATTCGCTCAAAAGGTAAAAAGGGATCTCTGCTTTGGCTCTTAGATGAGACTAAGACGGCAATGGGAGGAAGATTGTTAAAGCAGTGGGTGGATAAACCTCTTGTTGACCGTGAGAAAATAGAAAAACGCCTCACAATGGTTGAAACATTTATTGCCCACTATTTTGAACGAGAGGATTTGCGAAATCTTCTCAAAGAGGTCTACGACTTAGAAAGGCTAGCTGGTAGAGTGGCGTTCGGGAATGTAAATGCTCGAGATTTAATTCAGTTAAATAAATCTCTTCAACAAGTACCAGCTATTGACGAGCTCTGTCAGTCATTAGTAAACGATGAAAAATCCGTGGGCCTTGACCCATGTGATGACCTTAGTCTTTTATTAGAGGAAGCAATTATTGATAACCCACCACTTTCTGTTAAAGATGGGAATATTATTAAAGATGGCTACCATGCTGGACTTGATCAGTATCGTGATGCGAGTCGCAATGGGAAAACATGGATTGCGCAACTCGAACAACAAGAACGCCAAAAAACAGGCATTAAATCATTAAAAATTGGCTATAATCGAGTATTTGGATACTATATTGAAGTAACAAGAGCTAATTTGCATTTATTACCAGAAGGAATGTATGAACGGAAGCAAACTTTAACAAATGCGGAGCGCTTTATTACACCTGATTTAAAAGAAAAAGAAACGCTTATTTTAGAAGCTGAAGAAAGGATAGTAGAGCTTGAATATCAGCTTTTTGTCGACCTAAGAGAACAAGTAAAACAATATATTCCTAGATTACAAATTTTAGCGAAGCGATTAAGTGAGTTGGATGTTCTGCAGTGTTTTGCAACGATTAGTGAGAACCGTCATTATTGTAAGCCGCATTTTTCACAGACTGGGGAGCTTTTCGTGAAAAATGGTCGACATCCAGTAGTGGAAAAAGTTATGGATTCACAGGAATATGTCCCAAATGATTGTGACTTTAGTGACGAGCGTCAAATGCTTTTAATTACGGGTCCTAACATGTCAGGGAAAAGCACGTATATGCGTCAAGTTGCATTAACAGCCATATTAGCTCAAATCGGTTGTTATGTCCCTGCTTCAGAAGCGGTCCTACCGATTTTTGATCAAATTTTCACTAGAATTGGTGCAGCAGACGATTTAATTTCAGGACAAAGTACATTTATGGTAGAAATGCTTGAAGCGAAAAATGCAATTGCCCATGCAACATCACAAAGTTTAATTCTTTTTGATGAAATTGGAAGGGGTACGTCAACGTACGATGGAATGGCATTAGCACAAGCAATTATTGAATATATTCATGAATATATCGGTGCAAAAACGTTATTTTCTACACACTATCATGAATTAACTATTTTAGAAGAGCAATTAAATTCACTGAAGAATATTCATGTAAAAGCAATTGAAGAGAATGGAAAAGTTGTTTTCTTGCATAAAATTGAAGAAGGTGCTGCTGATAAGAGCTATGGAATACATGTTGCAGAGCTTGCAGACCTTCCTAAATCATTAATTATCAGAGCAAAAGAAATTTTAGCCGAACTAGAGGCAGAGAAAATAGAAACTATTTCTATCGATAGAAAGCCAATTGTGAAAGATGATTTTATTGCGGAGTCACAACTTACGTTATTTTATGAAGAACAGCCTGTATCAAAAAAAGCAGCTTCTTTACCTAAAAAGGAGCAAGTGGTTGTCCAATTACTAAAATCAATGAATCTGTTAGAAATGACACCACTTGATGCAATGAATGAACTGTATCAGTTGCAAAAAAAGGTAAAAGAATAGCTCGCTAAAAAGCTGTTTTTGAATTTTAATGTTAACAATGGAACAATTAAATATCTACCTTACGAGGCATTAGTATTCTGAAATTTAATTGGAGGTGAGATTCTTGGGTAAGATTATTCGCCTTAATGATCAGTTATCTAATAAAATTGCAGCAGGTGAGGTTGTTGAACGACCAGCTTCTGTAGTGAAAGAGCTACTAGAAAATGCAATTGATGCAAATAGTACAATTGTTGAAATTGATATAGAAGAAGCAGGGCTAGGTAAAATTCGCATTCTCGATAATGGAGAGGGAATTGAAGAAGATGACTGTTTAAATGCCTTTCATCGTCATGCTACTAGTAAAATAAAAGACGAAAATGATTTATTTCGGATCCGAACGTTAGGGTTTAGAGGGGAGGCTTTACCAAGTATCGCCTCTGTCTCTTTACTTGATATGAAAACAAGCACTGGGGAAGGTGCAGGAACGAATCTTGTATTAACTGGTGGAAAAATTGAAAAACACGTTTCTACTGCAAGCCGAAAAGGTACAGATATAACGATAAGGAATCTATTTTTTAATACACCAGCTAGGTTGAAGTATATGAAAACTGTCCATACCGAACTTGGCAATATTACTGACATTGTAAACCGAATCGCTCTCTCACATCCTGAGGTCTCCATTCGTCTTGTCCATAATGGTAAAAAGCTATTACACACAAATGGAAATGGAGATGTACGCCAAGTTTTAGCTGCAATCTATGGATTATCGATTGCGAAAAAAATGAAAAAACTTACGTTAGAATCTTTAGATTTTACAGTGGATGGATATATTGCACTTCCAGAAATAACCAGAGCATCTCGTAATTATATCTCTACAATCATCAATGGACGTTTTATTAAGAATTATTCGCTTGTTAAGGCAATCCAACAAGGCTACCATACGTTGCTACCAATTGGACGGTTTCCAATTGTATTCTTAAATATAAAGATGGATCCAATTTTAGTTGATGTCAATGTTCATCCGTCTAAGCTAGAGGTTAGATTAAGTAAAGAAGCAGAGTTAAATGAGCTTATTACAAATGGGATTCGCGATGTATTTAGACAACAGCAGTTGATCCCAACAGTTGATATTCCTAAACCACATAGAAGTAAACCAACAGATGAACAACAACATTTTACATTTAATCACTCATCTGGGATCCGGCCACAAGAGGTTCAGCAAATGCCTAAACAAACGAATGAATCTACAGTAGTCAAAGAGGATTCTATCGGTACAACGATTACAAAGACAGAATCAAATGAAGTTAACTTCATTGAAAATCAATATAATGATTCTTTTGCCGAGATAGATAAAGAGAAACCAATACATGGACGGGACCACTCCTTGGATATTGAGGAAGTTGGCGATACGGAAACAACCTTTGATCTGCAACAACAGCCATCAATTGAGGCAAGAGATCGTGTACCTACTTTATACCCCATTGGTCAAATGCATGGTACCTATATTTTAGCACAAAATGAACAAGGCTTATTTATCATTGATCAACATGCTGCCCAGGAACGAATAAAATATGAATTTTATCGTGAAAAGGTAGGGGAAATTGATTCAGAAGTGCAAGAGTTATTAGTTCCACTTACATTTGAATATTCTAATGATGAAGCGATGGTAATTGAAGAAAATCTCGATAATCTCACAGAAGTAGGGATTTTCCTAGAACCCTTCGGACGAAATAGCTATATCGTTCGATCTCATCCCCTATGGTTTCCAAAAGGAGATGAATCAATAACGATTGAAGAAATAATCCAACAAGTATTAGATGAAAAGAAAATCGATATTAAGAAGTTACGTGAAGAAGCAGCCATTATGATGAGTTGCAAAGCGTCCATTAAAGCGAATCGTCATTTACGTAATGATGAAATATTTGCTTTATTAGAAACGTTAAGAAAAACATCAGATCCGTTCACATGTCCACATGGCCGGCCAATTATTGTGCACTATTCTACCTATGAGATGGAGAAGATGTTTAAGCGGGTTATGTAGCACGCTTTTAAGTAGTTAAGTTTAGTATTTGCCCACCTAACTATTTAAATAACGCACTAACTTAAATACATTTTCTTCTTCATACTTTTTTGTTATATGAAGTAATATCTGCACCACTTTCCAAAGGCATGATCACGTGTGTATGACGTAATCCATGAAGGGAAATATGGTGCAGATTTAGTTTTTTCTAAAAGTCTATTAATAAACTTTTGATAATCCAAATGAGTTTATGGGCCTAAATGTATATATCATACTTTAGTAATAATATGATAGTTAGTGTGATTCTCCCTGTTTTTTAATGTACTAGTTTGACATTGAACTCCATACACAATTAACCATTCTCTAAACCAACCCTTTTATAGGTACTTCTTGGGTTTGAATTACAGAGTGCACATTGACTAAAACTTCAATTCAACTGCTTTAATTTGAGCTTCTTTTTAGTTCTAAATCCACCTTTAGTCTTCTCTTTTACCTTAGCAGTGTTTCTTCAACTAAGTTTGTATAAGGTTCATACAGCTTAAAGTTTGTTTTACTTATCATAATGAGATCACTCTCCAGGGCATCAATTAAATTACTCCTTATGATGTAATTGTGAACTAGATTCTTTACATGGTCCGGTAACGGTTCCTTTATATTCACACCTCAAAAGTTTACTTGTGGTAATCTACCCTTAGAATGTCCTTAAGCTTCATATTGAATTTATCACCATGGCCATTCATAAGTCTTAACTCTTGTTTAATGTCATCTAGAAAATGAATATGGCCAACATATAACTTCATGTCTCCGTTATCAAAATAAGTAAAGACTAGTTCTTTGTTATATTCCAATGCTTCATAGATTGTTTGATTAATGTCTTCTAACTGATCTTCATTCAGAATAGGCTTATCTACTTTGTCCTGTGCTTTATCAAGATAGCTTAACATTTTAACGTGTTCCGGTAGCGTCATCACAGTCCTTTTCATTGATCCTCGGTCTTTTATCATTATTACCATCCTTAATGTTTAAAATATCACTTTTTCATTATACGAAAGTTTGTTCGTATTTTCAATTGAAATGGAATATACGTTCGTATATAATAATGTTATAGAAGAGGAGCTGATAAAATGAATGGCCTATTGCTTACATCAAAAGAGGAACAAATGCCCATAGAATTGTTGTATATATCAGGTAAAGGGGAAATTACGCATCGAACAGTTATAGTGAAAGACATTCAAGTTGATTATATTCAAACATATTGCCTTTTAAAGCGACAGCCACGTTTATTTAAGCGTTCGAACATTTTATCAGCTGCAAAGAAAAGAAATAGACAAGGGGTCAATTATGGTAGCAATGAGCTTACTTTAAGAGAGAAGAAGTATATAAGAATTTGTGTGAATTTATATTATTAGAACGATACTATAGGAAAATAGCGCATTTTTAACACTTTGTTTAAGAATATTTACTGGGGAAAATGATTTGTTTATTCTTATCAATAAAATCTATAATAGGAAAAAGGTAGTGTATTAAATTTCATAAGATTTTGAAGGGCAACTTATTAACAAAAATGCAAAGATACACTCTAAGCAAGACTTGTTTATTTTTAGGGTAAATTTCATGAATCTCAATGTTTACAATTAGGTTAAAAAGGTGATAATAGAGTGGAATTGAAGATAATCACATGTTAAGATGGTGGACATAGAAAGAATCTATCTGTTATGAAAGAGTGGTTATTGTGGAGAAGAAAAAACTCGTTGTCATCATCGGTCCAACGGCTGTTGGGAAAACTAAATTGAGCATTGATTTAGCTAAGCGACTAAACTCTGAAATTATAAGTGGCGATTCAATGCAAATTTATAGAGGGATGGATATTGGGACAGCGAAGATACATGAACATGAAATGGCTGGGATTACTCATCATTTAATTGATATAAAAAATCCCAATGAAGATTATTCGGTTGCGGAGTTTCAATCAACAGCTCGACCTTTAATCGATAAAATGAGCAAACACGGTAAAATGCCAATGATTGTTGGAGGGACAGGGTTATATATACAGTCTGTTTTATATGATTACCAATTTACCGATAATCCTACAGATCCTGAATATAGGGAGCTTCTTGAACAAGAGTTAAAGGTTAAAGGTGAACATGTTATCCATCAACTTTTAGAAAAGGTTGATCCCGAGTCTGCAAGTAAGATTCATCCGAATAATAGTAGAAGAGTCATTCGCGCACTAGAATTCTATCACTGTACAAACAAAACAATGTCAGAATCCATTAAGAAACAAGAGCAAGAACTGCTTTACGATGTTGTAATTATTGGTTTAACAATGAATCGCGAAGATTTGTATGAACGTATTAATAAACGTGTCGATCAAATGGTTAACCAAGGCTTAATAGATGAAGTGAAAAGTTTATACGACCATGGTCTCCGTCATACTCAAGCAATTCAAGCGATTGGATATAAAGAGCTATATAACTACTTTGATGGCAAGATTACTTATGAAGATGCGATCATTCAGCTAAAACAAAATTCTAGAAGATATGCAAAGCGCCAGTTAACATGGTTTCGAAATAAAATGGATGTTAAGTGGTTCGATATGACACCACCTATAGAATATAATAAAAAGTTTGATGAAATTTTTACTTACATAGCAGGAAAGCTACAACATTAATCGAATTATAAGGTATAGAGAAAAGAGGAGGACGAAACATGAAACAATCCATTAATATTCAAGATCAATTTCTTAACCATTTACGTAAGGATGGTACATTTGTGACTGTTTTCTTACTTAATGGTTTTCAATTAAGAGGCCTAGTTAAAGGCTTTGATAACTTCACGGTTCTATTGGAAACTGAAGGGAAACAGCAGCTTATTTATAAACATGCAATCTCAACTTTTTCTCCACAAAAAAATATACAATTAGAGCTTGAATAAACATAAAAGGAGCAGGTCTTACTATAAGATCTGCTTTATTTTTTTGCCTTATTTCAAGTAGTATAGAGTACTTCAAACATATTTTTATTTATATTTATCCTCCTGACGGTAGTTTAATTCCATAATCAGCCATTAAGTTACCCGTCCCACTATTTAGAGCTACAAATATTTACTTGGGGTGTTAATTTTAAAACTTATGAATATAAATAAAAGAATGACTAGTTATTGAGAAAGCATAAATAAGTAGCATTTTTTAACAACCCTAGAATTTAACAGATTAATTTGAAAAGCAATATTGGTAGTAAATTAAATAAACAACTATAAAAAGCTCACGAATAATTAGTAATAGATTGTGAGGTGAACATCAGTGGAAAAGGATCGTGCGGTCACATATAAAACAAATGGACAGATTAATATTATCTTAAATAACCAGTCAAAAGAAAGTGTTGAAGATCAAGTAAGATCTTCCTCATATGACTTGAAAATACCAAAAGTAGAAGCGAAACATGCGGTTCTTCAGGAAATTGAGGATGAGATGAGCTCTTTAGTTGGAATGAATGAAATGAAAAGGCTGATAAAAGAAATTTATGCATGGATTTTTATTAATAAGAAAAGAGAAGAGCACGGTTTAAAGGCCGGGAAACAAGCACTTCATATGATGTTTAAAGGGAATCCCGGGACTGGAAAAACGACTGTTGCCCGTTTAGTAGGTAAATTGTTTTTTCAAATGAATGTCTTAACAAAAGGTCATCTAATTGAGGCGGAAAGAGCAGATCTAGTAGGAGAGTATATCGGACATACTGCTCAAAAAACGCGAGATTTAATTAAAAAGTCACTTGGTGGGATCTTGTTTATTGATGAAGCTTATTCTCTTGCAAGAGGGGGAGAGAAGGATTTTGGTAAAGAAGCTATTGATACGTTAGTAAAGCATATGGAAGATAAACAACATGATTTTGTTTTAATACTTGCGGGATATCCTCGTGAAATGGATAATTTTTTATCGTTAAACCCAGGGCTATTATCAAGATTTCCATTAGTGGTGGATTTTCCGGATTATTCAGTGGAAGATCTGATGGAAATTTCAAATAGAATGATGTCAGAACGTGAATACTGCTTTAATGATGAAGCATTAAACAAGCTTAGGGAACATCTAATGTCAGTAAAAACACTTACACATCCTTCAAAATTCAGTAATGGTCGTTATGTACGTAATATTATCGAAAAGTCAATTAGGTCCCAAGCTATGAGATTGTTATTAACAGATAAATTTAATCGTGAGGATTTATTAATGATTAAAGGACATGATTTAGTTATCGCTGATCAAAAGGCTAACTAGTTGCTTATTCAATTTACAGGATAAATAGAGACTTTTATGATTGCAATTTTTCTAATAGTGGTATGGATAATAGTAAGGAAGCGGAGAATTGAAAAATAGACTTAGTAGTGAATTAGATCATCAACTAAGTCTATTGGTTTTCTTTTCTTCTTGTTTGTCGTTCTTTTTTTGTCAATTTCATCATAAATGATAGAGAGAACATTTTTGGAGGTTAATATGAAAGGTAAACTTATTACTCTACTAATTCTACTCTGTTTGCTTCTATCACTTTATTTTTACATATCTCAGCCAAGGAGTATACAAGAAACCAATCAACCTAAAATAGTAGAGGAGACAAAAGATTCTTATAAAACCCTAACATATATCATTACTGAAGTAAGTGGGAATGATTATTATGGTCAATCTATTGACGGAAAAACGAAAATATTTTTTAATAGTGAAGATGTTAAATATCCAATCGAAGACTCATTAGATGTTAATGATAAAATATTGGCTTATATGGAATCAGAAAATCTCGTTGATGGTCTTGTGAAAATAGAAAAACTACAGTAAATACTTCTAGAAAGTTGTAATTTTAAAAAGTGGATGACTGTTAAAAGGTCATAACAACCATCCACCTTTGATTTAGCGGCTCTACTTATACAGGAATTACACTATTAGCGGTAATTGCCTTGTACCATTAATATACTTTTAAAGTTATTTTTCATTTGGTGGGTTTCTGCGATAAGGGATTAAAGGTTCTGAATCCTGAGAATTTATTGAATTAGTTATTTGATTTGATTGAGTGTTTGGATCAAGTATTTGCTTTACAGGTTGCTCATCAATACTATTTGCTTGATAACTTAGCTCCTTTATTCCTAGGTCTGTGTTAATTGGATGATCCGTATTAGATGAAGGAGAGATTTTGGTATTGAAAAAGCCTTTACCACTTTCCGGATTTGATACGATCCCTAAAGCGATAAGTATACCTAATATGGCTGTAACATACGTATGCCAATGTGTTAGATCAATTGTAAATCCTAAATCCTTTAATACCATATACAGAACAGAGGCAATTGACACCCAAAGACCATAATTCCTCCATTTCATGAATTTCACACCTTTCAAAGGTTCACATCTAGCTTATTCCTTATAAAAGGATAATGTGAATCTACATTAATACTGGTTCCTAAGCTATAATGGAAAATTAGTAGTAAGAAAGAATGTGAAAGATACAATATCTAATATATAAAAATACAAAGGTTTTTTCATCCATATTAATTTGAGTACTTAATTTGTATATTTACATTTGTCATCTGATGAGATTCAATGTGTATTTTTATTGTTTATTGTGTGCTTTTATACATAATCATGTTTTAAAAGCATTAAACGATTGGTTTTCGTTCGAATAAAGCTATAGGAATGATGGTTGAAAACGCTTCCAAACAACCTCGTGCAATGTTAAGATACATTGTATAAGAAGGAGTGATTGAGATGAGCGATAACAAATTACTTATGGAAGAGCTTAAATATCTTGTTTTAAATGATCTTTCACTAAATGAGTATATAATCGAACAGCTACAGGAGAGATTCTCAAAAGATACTTCTCTAATAATAGAACTTTATCAAATTTTACAATCAAATAAATTAACAGTGCCATTTTTTAAAGATATCGAAGCAACAATCTATAACTATCTTGTTAGTAAGGAAATGTCAGATAATAGGACTTATTATGGTGCAACACTCTATGTTGCAGAAATGTTTGAAACAACACAAATTTATATTAAATGTAAAGTTAATGAAACTCGTCGTTCATTAATATCCAACAGAGATATGGTGAGGGAAACACAAAATAAATAAATTGGTCTATGGAAACGATAATAGATCAACAAATACATAATTTCGTAATTATTGGAAAAAATATTTTCATGAGGTTAGTTTTATGTTTATCTTTTATAGTAGATTTTCAGAAATTCACATAAATGATCTTGAGGAATTTAACAAGGCAATCGAAAAGAAAAGAAGGGGACAGAGGAGCCGTTGAACTAGCTATAATTTCTTTTATAAAAGAAATACGTTAATGCGCTCTTATCCCGGAAATAAATGTTACACATAGATACTTATTTTGATATGTCGGGGTTGCTGCCAAAGGTCTAGGTGTTATTTGGATAATGTTTGAGACCTTTTAGGTGGTGTTTGAAAGCTACGATTAGGCAATTTCCATTCGAAAGTATAGGATAGTACCCGTAAAATAACGATTACTGTGAACAACAAGTATAATTCCATTGGTTGTTGTACTACCTTAAATCCAATGAGTAGACCAGCAATTATCGCCCAAAATGCATAAATTTCTGCGCGAAGTACGAGGGGTTTTCGTCCAGCTAGTAGATCTCTTATAATTCCTCCGCCACTCCCTGTCAGAACTGCAGCAACAACTATCGCACTTGTTGAGTGCCCCATATTAACAGCATATAATGCACCTTGTATTGCAAACGCCGAAAGGCCGATTGCATCTGTAAAGTTACCCCATTTATGCCAATGTTTTAATAAACTGTTTGGAAATAGAAAAACAATAGTCATCGCAAAGAGTGCAATTTGAAAAAGAATCCCTTGCTCCCATAAAGCAGTAATTGGAACACCTATTAAAAGGTTTCGGATTGCGCCTCCTCCAAAAGCTGTAACGATTCCTAATATATAAACCCCTAAAATATCATATTCTTCTTCCATTGCAACAATTGCCCCACTGATTGCAAAGGCAATCGTACCTATTATACTTAAAACATCCCAAGTCATATTCGTTGAACCCCCAAATGTTAAACTATAGACGAATTGATTGTAAAGCCCTGAAATAAAAAGGTCAATATAAATTTTTCTGAATAACGTTAAGTAAAAGAAAGTCTTTATTTAGAAAAAATAAATATAATCAGATAGAGCTGGTCGCTAGAAAAGGAATATACAATTATTCTTATTAAAGCGACTATACTTGTAGAAAGGATTCCCCTAATATTATATAAATGTTTGATAAGGTTATCTTTGGAAAAAATACCAGTTATGAAGTTATATTGACACAAGATAAACACACTCGATTTAGTCTATACTACAGAAATAATTAGAGAATTGTACAAATGTTTGTTATGATTAATATGCTAAACTGCGAAAGGAAAGGGTCTATTTTGAATAATCCAATTGATGTACTAAAAGAAAAAGTAATACTTGTTGGTTGTCAACTTCAAACCATGTCAGATGAGCATTTTCAATACTCTATGGAGGAATTAGCATCCTTAACGAAAACTGCGAATGGTGAAGTTCTTATAAATCTTATGCAAAAAAGAGTTCGTCCTCATCCTGCTACATATATAGGCAAAGGAAAGGTAGATGAGTTATTAAATCTGGTTGAGGAACTGGAACCAGATATAGTGATATTTAATGATGAATTGTCACCAAGTCAACTTCGTAACTTAACTTCTACTTTAGATACTAGAGTCATTGACAGAACCCAATTAATCTTAGATATTTTTGCACAGCGAGCTAAGTCTAAAGAAGGAAAGCTTCAAGTTGAGTTAGCTCAACTACAATATTTGTTACCACGACTAGCAGGGCAAGGTATTGCTTTATCACGTCAGGGAGCAGGAATTGGTACAAGAGGTCCTGGTGAAACGCAACTAGAAACAGACCGTAGGCATATTAGAAATCGTACTTACGAGATTAAGCAGCAATTAGCAACGATCGTTAGTCATCGTAACCGTTATCGAGAAAGACGTAAAAAAAATCAAGCATTCCAAATAGCTCTAGTAGGGTATACGAATGCCGGAAAATCGACGATATTTAATCGATTAACAACAGCTGGAAGCTTTGAAGAAGATTTATTATTTGCGACACTAGACCCTATGACAAGAAAAGTTATATTGCCTTCGAACTATCAAGCGCTCATTACGGATACCGTAGGGTTTATTCAAGATCTACCAACAACCCTTGTAGCTGCCTTCCGTTCCACATTAGAGGAGGTAAAAGAGGCAAATTTAATTTTACATATAGTTGATAGCTCTAATGAGGATTATCCAAATCATGAGCAAACAGTATACAAACTACTGGATCAGTTAGAGGCGACAGATATACCTATGCTAACGGTATACAATAAGAAGGATAATGCTCTTGGATCATTTGTTCCATCACCAAATGAAACTAATATTCAGATCACAGCGTTTTCAAAAGAGGATTTAGAAAAGCTATTGCATATCGTTGAAAAATTAACAAAAGATGCAATGAATCAATATTACATTAACGTACCTGCTAGTGAGGGGAAACTCATATCTCAACTAAAAACTGATACATTAATTAAAAAATTAACATTTAATGAAGACGATGAGGTTTATGAAGCTGAAGGGTTTGTTCTTCCGTTTCACTCAATAAATGGACAACTAGAGAAGTATGCTCAGAAAGGGTAATGAATATGTTTGAGTTTTTAAAGCAGGGTGCAATTATTGCACCCCTTGTTTATAAGGTAGAAGAAATGATCAAAGGGGTACACCAAAATATAGACAGAATTAGTGAGGCTAATCAATTCCGAGTCCTGCAAAGTTATCAGCAGCACCGTGTTAGTGATTCGCATTTTATTCCTACAACTGGTTATGGATATGATGATATAGGGCGGGATACATTAGAGAAAATTTACGCGAATGTCTTTGGAGCAGAGGCGGGTTTAGTAAGACCGCAAATTATTTCTGGTACCCATGCGATTTCAATTTCATTATTCGGTGTATTAAGACCGGGAGATGAACTTATTTATATTACAGGTAAGCCATATGATACACTCGAAGAAATTGTAGGAATTAGAGGAAGTGGCAATGGTTCCTTAAAGGAATTTAAGATTGATTATCAAACAGTAGACTTAAAAGACAATGGTGTAGTTGATTTTGACTCTGTTAAGAAAGCCATTACATCTAAAACAAAGATGATCGGTATCCAAAGATCTAAAGGTTATGCTAATAGACCTTCTTTTACAGTATCTGAGATTAAAGAAATGATAACGTTTGTAAAAGAATTAAAAGAAGATATTGTTATTTTTGTCGATAATTGTTATGGTGAGTTTGTAGAAGAACTCGAACCTTGTCATGTAGGTGCGGACTTAATGGCCGGTTCACTTATAAAAAATCCGGGTGGAGGGATCGCGAAAACTGGCGGTTATATTGTTGGGAAGAAGTCATTAGTAGAAGCTTGCTCGTATCGTATGACATCTCCTGGAATAGGCTCAGAAGCTGGAGCATCCCTTTATAGTCTACAAGAAATGTACCAAGGTTTCTTTTTAGCGCCACATGTTGTAGGACAAGCATTAAAAGGAGCAATTTTCACTTCGGCATTTATGGAGGAAATTGGATTGCAAACAAATCCGAAGTGGAATCTAACAAGAACAGACTTAATTCAATCGATCCAATTTAATGATCCTAATCTTATGGTAGCTTTTTGCCAAGCGATTCAATATGCTTCACCAGTAAATTCACACGTCACTCCCTATGCTAACTATATGCCTGGCTATGAAGATGATGTTATCATGGCTGCGGGTACCTTTATCCAAGGGGCAAGTATTGAATTATCTGCAGACGGACCTATTCGGTCACCATATGTTGCTTATGTTCAGGGGGGTCTGACCTACTCACATGTAAAGATAGCCGTATGTTCTGCAATCGATTCACTATTAGAACAAAATTTAATCTCAATAAATAGATAACTAGTTTTTGAAAATTGATGTTATAATTCCTCACATGTTATTGACAGATAATATAACAAGGGTTATAATCAAAATAGATAAAGATAAGGAGCGAATAACATGGGTGATAATATACGACGCTCAATGCCCCTATTTCCTATCGGAATTGTTATGCAACTGACAGAGCTATCTGCCAGGCAAATTCGATACTATGAAGAGAACGAACTGATATTTCCTGCAAGAACTGATACAAATCGCAGAATTTTTTCCTTTAATGATGTTGATAAGTTATTAGAAATAAGGAATTTAATTGAACAAGGTGTCAACTTAGCCGGAATTAAGCAGATCTTTTCACGTAATGATGCGGATAATGAAGACGAACAAGAGAAACCTAAAACAGTTGAAAAACCAAGTTTAAGTGATGCTGAGTTACGTAAATTATTGAAATCCGAACTAATGCAAGCAGGTCGTTTTAATCGACCAACATTAAGACAGGGTGATATGACAAGGTTTTTTCATTAAAGTGAGTAATTTAAATTTAAATATAAGCTTTTAAATGAAGAGAGGAGATTTTCAATGTCTAAGTATACAAGAGAAGATATTATTAGTTTAGTGAAAGAAAACAATGTTAAATATGTCCGTCTACAATTCACGGATGTACTTGGTACAATTAAAAACGTTGAAATTCCAGTAAGTCAGCTTGATAAAGCAATGGATAACAAAATGATGTTTGACGGATCTTCAATCGAGGGGTTTGTACGTATAGAAGAATCTGATATGTATTTATATCCAGATCTAGATACTTTTGTTATCTTCCCATGGACAGCAGAAAAGGGAAAAGTTGCTCGTTTTATCTGTGATATTTATAATCCAGATGGAACGCCATTTACAGGGGATCCACGTAATAACTTACGTCGTCTACTAGCTGAGATGGAAGAGTTAGGTTTCACAGATTTTAACTTAGGGCCTGAGCCGGAATTCTTCTTATTTAAATTAGATGCAAATGGAGAGCCTACACTTGAACTAAACGATAATGGTGGGTATTTTGATTTAGCACCAACTGATTTAGGTGAAAATTGCCGTCGTGATATCGTTCTGGAACTTGAGGAAATGGGATTTGAAATTGAAGCATCCCACCATGAAGTAGCACCTGGTCAACATGAAATTGACTTTAAATACGCTGGTGCAATCAGAGCATGTGATGATATTCAAACATTTAAACTTGTTGTTAAAACAATTGCTCGTAAGCATGGTTTACATGCAACATTTATGCCAAAGCCATTATTCGGTGTTAACGGATCTGGTATGCACATGAACTTATCATTATTCCGCAATGGAGAAAATGCATTCTTAGATACAAGTGCAGATCTTCAATTAAGTGAAACAGCTAGACAATTTATTGCAGGTATCATTAAACATGCATCAGCATTTACTGCAATAACAAATCCTACTGTTAACTCATATAAACGTTTAGTACCAGGTTATGAGGCACCATGTTATGTTGCTTGGTCTGCTCAAAATAGAAGTCCATTAATTCGTATCCCAGCATCACGTGGTTTAAGCACGCGTGTTGAAGTACGTAGTGTTGATCCCGCTGCAAATCCATACTTAGCAATGAGTGTATTATTAGCAGCTGGTCTTGATGGAATCAAAAACAAGCTTGCAGCTCCTAAACCAATTGACCGTAACATTTACGTTATGTCAAAAGAAGAGCGTATCGAGAGTGGCATCGTAGATTTACCAGCTACTTTGGCTCAAGCTCTAGATTTACTAAAAACAGATAGTACAATGAAACATGCTTTAGGAGAACATTTATTCGAGCATTTTATTGAAGCCAAGGAAATAGAGTGGGATATGTTCCGCACCCAAGTTCACCCATGGGAAAGAGAACAATACATGTCAATGTATTAAATAAGAAGTTTTCCTGATATTGAAGGTGACAAATATACGATTGAAACTAGGTTTCTTTCTATATTTGTCACCTTTTTTGTTTTTTATATTAAGTTGTTGGGTTTAACAATTTCAATATCAAAATCTAACACTTAATCAATGAAAAAAACTTTGAGAGATAGAAAAAACGAAATTAAACAGAAAAAAAGCCTGCCCAGGGGCAAGACTTTTAGTGGATAGTACGATAAACACCTATTACTTTTCCTAATATACTTACATTTCGTAAGATAATTGGTTCCATTGTAGAGTTTTCAGGCTGTAAGCGAATATAATCCTTTTCTTTAAAAAATCGTTTACAGGTTGCTTCATCTTCTTCAGTCATCGCGACAACAATATCACCATTATTAGCAGTTGGCTGTTGACGAATAATGACCATGTCACCATTTAAGATACCTGCTTCTATCATACTATCACCCATAATTTCGAGCATGAAAACATGTTCGTCATCATTTACGTATCTGTCGGGTAGGGGGAAATACTCTTCCACATTCTCTATTGCTGTTATAGGTACACCAGCTGTTACTTTACCTATAACAGGTACATTAACCACTTTGCTTTTTGGAATGGTAGAAGAATCCTCTATTTCCAAAATTTCAATTGCTCTTGGTTTGGTTGGATCCCTTCGAATCAAACCTTTAGATTCTAATCTAGCCAAGTGACCATGTACAGTTGAACTTGAAGCTAAACCAACAGCTTCCCCAATTTCACGAACTGAGGGTGGATAACCCTTCTTTTGTACCTCATCTTTGATAAAACTTAAGATATCTTGTTGTCTTTTTGATAGTTTCGTCATCCTTGTGACACCTCGGATTCCTGTAATATATGTTTAGTATAGCATCATTTTCCTGTTCGTACAAACATAAGTTCGAAAAAAAGTGTTGACTGGAACAATTGTTCGTATTATGATTATTTTATAAATACGAACAAATATTCCTATGAGGTGAGAGAATTGAAAAAAGAATCTATCATTTATATCCTATCATTCATTGTTGTATTATTAGCTATCACAGGTGCGATATCATATACTAATCAAAATGAGAATTTAGAAAATTTTTATATAGTAGAAATAGAAGAAGGTGATAGTTTATGGAGTATCGCTGATAAGTTTCATACTAATGCAAATATATCTAAACAAGATTTTGTGGAATGGGTTCAAGATAAAAATGAACTTCACTCTAGTATTATCAAGCCAGGTGATCTAGTTTTTGTACCTTTAGAAAAAGGGCACCAAATGAAATTTGAACAGATTGCTAGTGAGTAGTTAAAGTTAAATATGAATAGATGATTTTTCACATAAAGGTGTTTTCGCAAAGATTGCTGCTTTTCATTAAATGACTTAGCCCATTTTCTTTTAAATAGCTTCTAATTATAAAAAAACCGATGACTTATTTTTAAGGTAATATCTTAATGCCACTAGGTAATATCTTAATCCCGAAGTTACTGGGTACTATCCAAAGGCCGACATTACTAGTTTTGGTAGCAACAAACTTTTAGAAAAGACCCTTACATAAAATGATTAGTTTTCCATATATATAACCAAATTTCGAGCGAACCTTAAGATACATGTGGTTGAAAGTTTTAAGGATAATTTCCAGAGATTAATAGAAATGAAATTAATCTTTTTATAGCTAGGATGATGAAAATGAAGGCAATTATATATTGCAGAGTAAGTACCGATAAAAAAACACAAGATAGTTCTTTAATAAGACAAAGAGAGGAGCTAGAGATATTAGCAAAAATCCATAAAATAGATGTGATAAAGATAATAGAAGAGCGCCATAGTGGTTATGCTGTTGATCGGGATGGAATCATTGAAGCACTTGCTATGTTAAAAGACAAACAGGCTTCAATTATTCTTGTACAGGATGATACCCGTCTAGGAAGGGGGCATGCTAAAATAGCCCTTTTACATGAAATAAAGAAATTAGATGCAACACTTTTTACACTTACTGAGCAGGGGGAACCAGAATTATCAGAAAGTGATGAAATGGTCTTAAATATTCTTGCTGCTGTTGAAGAATTTCAGCGAAAACTTGTGAATTACAAAATAAAAAGGGGGATGCATCGAGCTATTGAAAATGGATATAAACCTCAAGATAATTTGTCCAATCTTGATAGGGGTGGAGGTCGTGAAAAACTTTCTGTTCCGATCGATGAAATCATAAAACTTCGTAATAAAAAGCTTACATTTCATGAAATTGCTGCAATTCTCAAGGGTCTAGGATATGATGTTAGTAAAGCAACCGTCCATAGAAGATACAAAGAGTATCTAGATAATCAGTCAAAAGAACCTCACTAACTAGTAGGATCTTCATTTACACCTTATATCCTATCTCATTAAAATGAATGAATAACTTTTTAGAATAATGGTGACGATTAAACCATTTAAGTTGCTATTCTTTACTCCTTTTAGTAATATGACATGTATGAAATATATAGGGGAGAATAGTTAATTATGTTACCTAAAAATCAACTTTCACGTATAAATGAATTATCAAAAAAATCTAAGTCAGTAGGTCTGACTGAAGTAGAAAAAGAAGAACAACAAGTATTACGAGAACAATATCTAAAAACGTTCCGTTCTTCAATGAAGAATACTTTAAAAGGTGTAACAATTGTAGATCCAAATGGAAATGATGTTACACCGAAGAAATTAAAAGAGGATAAGAAAAATAATCTTCATTGAAAGAATAAATCTTTATGGTTTATTCTTTTTTTGACTAATAACGTCTCTTTTTCTAGATTTATTTATTTTCATTTCCTTTTACAGGAATTCTTAAATAATCATAACTCAAAAGAATCTCAAACACTTCGACAAAAATAGTGTCTTCTTTCTCCGCTTTAAGACAATTCTTGCTTTATCTATCTCTTATAATAAGAGAAAAGGAATGATAGAGGAGGAATGGAATGGTGAGACACTATTACATTTATTTAATAGAGGAAGAATTTGCAAGTCACTACTTTGGTCGTGAATCTAAAATTTATCACCTTTTTCAGGACTTTTATTGGACGACTGTTCGATCCAACCTTGTTGATACCCTTGAGAAACAAATTCATTATATTACAAAGCCTATTCCGCATTTATTTATACATCAGTTACTAAATACTCATTTGGTAAATCGATCAGATTATTCGAATACGCATCATATCCATAAAATTGAATTGAAACGTAATCGTGGTAATGCTACTTTAATTGTGAAGGATCGTTATTTGGAGCTTTCATCAGACGGAAGCTATGAAGCAGAAACGATTTTTTTTGAAGTACTTAGAAAGTTTGATCCAAAATTTTTAGCAATGGACTTGCAGGGAGAAAGGTATGGTTGGTTAAATCCTATCAAAGAAAGAAATTTTGTATGAAAATAAGGAAATTACGGGACAAATGTTGTATAATATCCTTGGGTTTAGTACACTGTAAGATAGACAACATGAAGGAGGAAATATAATGGAATTATGGGTTGTTATTCTAGTAGGCGTTCTAGCACTACTTGCTGGAGTTGCGCTAGGATTTTTCATTGCGCGTAAATATATGATGACTTATCTAAAGAAAAATCCACCAATCAATGAGCAAATGTTAAAAATGATGATGATGCAAATGGGTCAGAAACCTTCTCAAAAGAAGATCAATCAAATGATGAAAGCTATGAACGGACAAATGGGAAAATAATATTGATATAATAAGGTTTTGAAATTAACTCTAATAATAATAGAAATCAGTAACTTATTAAAGAGGTCATTTCTATTGGGTTGCAGTTTTCAAGTATTTAGGGGTTTTGAAAAGGATTGAATCATTCAATTATTTTTTGTTGGGACAACCTTTCTTATTTTATTTTATCCTTTCCGAGGTCATAAAATGTCTTGGTAAATTACTTATCCTTTCCTATAACAATAGTAAAACCACTTTTTCTGGAGAAAAAGTGGTTTTTAATTGGTAATGCTAGAGTTTTGCATGTAGGTTATATACAATAAGTGTTTTTAAAGAAAATATTTTAATCTTTAATTTATATTTAATATGAAAAATGATTTACATCCTCAATAAAAAAAGACAGAACTATTTTTTGAATGATCATCCTTAATGTATTCATTTAACAATAAATCTAACTCTTGACTATATTTAATAGATTCATTTGAATTTATCCCATTTTTTAAAACGATATCAATTAATTCTATTCTTTTTTTTTCAATAACTTTAAGCATTTCTTGTTTAGACAAAAGAAATTGTCCTTTCTTTTTTAAGTATATTTCTAATATAAGTATACCCTTTTATTGGAATAATTTCAAAGGTAGTCTTTGTTGAAATTATTTGCTGCAATATTTTACTTAATTAAAATGACATGAAAGTTTAACATGTAAAACCAATAATAAAGATTCTTTTTGCTAGAATAGAGAATATCTATATTTCTAGGGGGAATAACATGACAGATATTAATGTTTTTTTAGCGTTCGGTGCTGGGTTCTTATCCTTTATTTCTCCGTGCTGCTTACCACTTTATCCAGCGTTTTTATCCTATATTACTGGGGTATCAGTAGGAGAATTAAAAACTGAAAATGCCTTATTGCAAAGGAGAAGTTTATTACATACTTTATGTTTTTTATTTGGATTTTCTTCAATCTTTATTGCACTTGGATTTGGTACTTCATTTATTGGAGAATTCTTTCAAAACTATCAAGATCTTATTCGCCAGATTGGTTCAATATTAATTATTGTATTTGGGTTAATGATTGTTGGTGTGTTCACACCAGAATTTTTAATGAAAGAACGTCGTTTTGAATTTAAAAACAGACCAGCTGGATACTTAGGTTCTGCTCTAATTGGAATGGCTTTTGCAGCTGGTTGGACACCTTGTACGGGACCAATTCTTTCAGCAGTAATTTGGTTGGCTGCAACTAATCCTAGCTCAGCAATGATTTATATGGTAGCCTATATAGTAGGTTTTGCAATACCGTTTTTACTGTTGTCTTTCTTTATCGGTAGATTTGGATGGATTAAAAAACATAATCTTATGATTATGAAATTCGGTGGCTATCTAATGATTATCATGGGGATTTTATTATTTTTTGATTTAATGACATTAATCATTATTTACCTAACAGAAATATTTGGGGGCTTTACAGGTTTTTAGTCCTTAAGAGATTATTAGTAAAAATTACTTTTGATCCAATTTTACTATAAAATATGGAATTTTTTGATATAATAAAGGAATTAGTGATAGTTATTGCGAATGTGGATATATGAGACTTAAATATGTGTCTAATTCCAAGAGGCGATCGCCTACGCATATGAGTTTGACTATAAATCAGGCATTACTTTATCATTTTTGGGGAGGAACTAGGCATGGCCAGAATACTAATTGTTGATGATGCCAAGTTTATGAGAATGACTTTATCTAATATTTTAATAAAGGCCAATCATGAAGTTGTCGGCGAAGCAGAAAACGGTGTTGAGGCAATTGAACTTTTTGTTAGAGAAAAACCAGATCTAGTAACCTTAGATATCACAATGCCAGAAAAAAATGGAATTGAAGCTCTTAAAGAAATTAAACTTGAGTACCCTGATGCGAAAATTATTATGTGTTCAGCTATGGGACAACAAAAAATGGTGGTAGAAGCAATTGAAGCCGGTGCTAAAGATTTTATTGTTAAACCCTTTGATGAGAATCGAGTGATTGAAGCAATTAGCCGTGTTTTAGGATAAGCAATAAAAAACCATTTAAGAAGTTCTTAAATGGTTTTTTATTTTTGGATTAAAGAAATACTTATACTGTGGGTAACTGCTTTGACACCTTTTTTTCAGAGCCCAGTACTAAGTAACTTGACCTTCATTCCCTAAGTCAATATCGAAACTGCCGCTCTTCGTGTTTTTTTATTCTATAGGTAATGCTCCAGTTCATTCTCACTAAACGGTACTTACGTTTTTCTTCATTCTAAAGTGATAGTAGCGAGCATTAAGTTAAGATTAACTATAAAAAGTTAAACAAAAATAATACATATAAATGTTCTTGTAGGTAATTAGGAGAAGTTCGTTTATACTAATTATAGTAGTTGCATAGTAAAGGATTGATTTATTTGGTCACAATTATTTCTTCAATTTTTGCAGTAGGGATGGCAATATTTGTTTTATTTATTCGTATAAAATCAGCTGATAAACCTACGAGCGCAAAAAAAATTATATTACCTCCACTATTTATGAGTACTGGGGCACTAATGTTTATTCATCCTATGTTTCGAGTAACGGTTTCAGAGTTTTTTGAGGCAATATTAGTTGGGATGGTTTTCTCACTCCTTTTAATTAAAACCTCAAATTTTGAAGTTAGAGGTAATGATATATACCTTAAACGGTCAAAGGCTTTTGCATTTATTTTGATCGGATTATTATTAATTCGAATCATAATGAAAACCTATTTAAGTTCCACCATCGATATTGGAGAATTAAGTGGAATGTTTTGGATTTTGGCCTTCGGCATGATTGTGCCATGGAGAATTGCTATGTTCATTTCGTTTAAAAGGGTGAAGGATCAATTAGATACCCCAACTAATATTCCGACATCATAATAGTTTGGTCTTTGTAAAAAACAAAAGACAAAAAAAACAGAAACGAATTTCGTTTCTGTTTTTTTATGATATTTTTACTGTTCTTCTAAAATAAGGCTTTATAAGAAGAGTAATCAATTTGTTTCTCGTCTAATCGTTTCATTAAGAATTTATGATCTCGCTTTGGGGTAGCTATAATATATCCGCGTATGACAAGGTCAAGAGTAATACTTGTCGCTTGTTCTTTTAAGGCTAACTGACCTATTTTACCGGCGATTTTTTCTCTTGCTACATCACGAAAGAGCTCAGGAACAGGTTCAACTAGATCTTCCAGTAAATTTTTTTCATCTCGATTCCACAGGTGTCTGGTTTTTTTCAGATAGTAATCCTGCCAATCCAATTCAGACTTTCCATCCTCTTTTGGCAGCCTTTGTAGAAACTTTCGGAACATAAAAAAGCCACCTATAGCTAGCATGGAGACTAGGAAGACAACCCAAAACATGATAAACCATAGAAACCAACCATTTAACATTACTTTCACCTCTTACTACTATCAAACTTAATACGGACATTTAGGTTTGAAATTGATCATTTCAATAAATTGTTACTCAAGAAATAACTTATTTTAAAAACAGATATTAAAACAAGGAATGATTATTAAGAGCTAGTCTTATTATACACAAGGGATAGTAATCTTGAAAACTATTCTTGATGCCCAAAAGAATGATGCTCTTTAGCTAAAATAAGAATAGCCTTTTTTACAGCGTTCACTTTATTGCGGCCATAAGATGATGCTAGTAATTCATTTAACTCTGCATGAACATAAAACAAAGAATTTTTTGTGTGGATATCAAGTCGGATTGTCCCAACATCGGTTGGTAAATATACAAATTCACATATACGCATCATTATAGCGCCTCCTTTTAATATCTAGTTAAAATTTAGGGTAATATGTATCGCTAGGTTCTTACAGCTAAAAAATGATATGGAATCTTAAAGGCTATTTCCTATCATTTATCAAATTGTTGTGAAAGCATGAAAGTTATTTTGTTAAACTTATCAGTTAATAGCCTTAAGAATAGACAATATCTAAATCCAATAATATCAGATTAAACAAAGATAATCACTCATTATTAACACAAAAAAGTGCCTGATATAAAATCAGGCACTAATCCCTTCCGATCCGTACATGGTTAAGTGTCCCGCAACAAGCGAATGTCTCGGAAGGGATATTAATATTATATACTAACTAGGTTTAATTATGCTAGTGAAGGTTCAATTTCATAAAATTTAGTTGTTAGAAGGTACTTAATCAAACAAAAAGAAACCGTTTTCCTGAAATTTAATGTAAAGATCCGATTTGTTTGTTATTATAATAAATGTTAGTACAAAATGGGGAAAGGATGATACATAATGAATTCGATTGCAGTACAATTATACACATTGAACGCTGAATGTGAAGAAGATTTTTATGGTACTTTAGAAAAGGTAGCTAAATTAGGATTTACAGGTGTCGAGTTAGCAGGTTATTGGGGCAAGGAAGCTGAGGATTTAAAGACAACTCTTGATAACCTTGGTTTAACTGCAATTAGTAGTCATGTTTCACTAGTTAGAATGGAGGAAGATCTTGAGGCTGAATTAGCATATTTGAAAACAATTGGCTGCAAAAATATTGTCGTTCCATTTTTGCAAGAAGATCAACGTGGAGATTATTCAAAATTAGCTAAGACCTTAAATAAATTTGGAGAACGAAGCCAACAGGAAGGGATAGCATTAAGTTACCATAACCATGATTTTGAACTTGAAAAAAATAATGGTAAATCCTATCTTGAAATGCTTTTTACCGAAACAAACCCGGAATATGTTAAGGCTGAGTTGGATGTTTATTGGTTAACACTAGCAGGTGAAGATCCTCTTGAGTGGATGGATAGATATAATGGACGTATGCCTTTAATTCACTTGAAAGACATGACGACTGATGATGAGAAGACATTTGCTGAATTAGGAACTGGTGGAGTAAATATAGAAGCCATTCTTAAAAAGAGTGAAGAGGCAAAAGTACAGTGGTGGATTGTTGAACAAGATAGATGTAAACGTTCCCCATTTGAAAGTATTGAAATTAGTATCAATTATTTAAAACAAACATTAGCTAAAATTTGATAAAATAAAAGGGTATACCTAAGTAGGTATACCTTTTATTTGGACGTTTAAATGATGTTTAGTAACCATATATATGCTCAGATATTTATCTAATCTAGCAAAAGGTTTAAACCTTTATGTTTTTTTCGATATGTGGTGGGCGTAATTCCTTTTTGCTCTCTAAAAACGCGAGAAAATGTTTGAAAAGACTGATAACCAACTTCCAATGCTATATCGGTTACAGGAATACTAGTTGAGGTTAATAGACTGCAAGCATGGCGAAGTCTTACTTCATGTAAGAAATGAACGAAGGTTAGTCCTATATGTTGTTTAAACAACTCGCTTAAATAGGGAACACTTACATGAAATTGCTTCGCTAAACTTGGTAATGTGATTTCTTCAACATAATGAAGATGAAGATACTGAATAATATCCCATATGATTGCCTTTTTCATCGTCTTTTTATTTGATAGAAAATTGGGTTCTGAACCCTTACGAAATCTTTCAAATAAAACAAATAGTTCTGCCATTTTTGCTTTTATTACTACTTCTTTATAAAGTTTTTTTGTGCAGTACTCATTAAGCATGTCATATAAATTTTCTTTCATCTTCAAAAACTGTTGTTTTTTTAAGTTTATATAGGGAATCAACTCATATTCTTCTGAAGTTGAGAGTAAATCTTGTAATCCAATTTCATGAATGAGACTTAAATCAAACATACAATTGAATAATAATAATGGTGTATCCCTTTCCGCAGTAATCTCATGGATTTGGTACGGAAGGATAAACGTAAATGTCCCAGGTTTCATTTTATGTTTTTTACCGTTTATTGTTTCAAAACCCTCACCTTCTATTACAAGAGAAAATTCAAGATAGTCATGACGATGTGAAGGAAAAGTTGATTTAATTTCATTAATAGATAAATGAAAAGGAAATGTAGTATTCATATTTGGATATTCAGAAAAGTATTTTGGGAATGTCGTCATTAATTTAGTTACCTCCCTATCAGAAAAAATGAGATAAACATATGAAAATATGATCTGCAATTATAACAGTTTTATTTTATCATACTATGTAAGCGTTATAACAACTAGAAATAAAAGCTTCAATTAAAAGTAGAATAAAATGATTGTTAAAAGTGAACTAAACTTAATAATACATAAGATGGAGGTATTTTTTATGGGAACACAAAAGATAAAATTAGGTATGATTGGTGCAGGCGCTATAGGGAGTGTTCATTTGGAAACCTTTGGAGTGCTCACAGATGATATTGTATTTCAAGGTATTACAGACGTATACTTGCCTTTAGCAGAGCAAAAAGCTAAGGAATACGGTATCCAAAAGGTTTATACAAGTACTGAGGAATTGATTCATGATTCAGAAATAGATGCTGTTATTATCGGCGTACCAAATAAATGGCATGCACCCTTAGCAATACAGGCGTTAAAGGCTGGAAAGCATGTTCTAGTTGAAAAGCCTATGGGGATAAACGGTGATGCTGCAAAAGACATTGTGAGAGCACAGCGTGAGTCTGGAAAGGTTGTCATGGTGGGACATCAAATGAGATGGCAATGGCAATTTCAACAAATAAAGGAACAAGTTGAAAAAGGAGCTTTAGGTGAAATTTATAATGCTAAAACAGGATGGTTCCGTAGAAAGGGAATACCTGGCTGGGGCAGCTGGTTTACTCAGAAATCAGAAGCAGGCGGAGGTCCTTTAATTGATATTGGCGTACATATGGTGGATTTAGCTCTTTATCTAATGGGCAACCCTAAACCAGTTTCTGTTTATGGTTCTACGTATGCTGAATTTGGACCAAAGAAAAAGGGAATTGGAAATTGGGGAACTCCTAACTGGGATGGTCATTACGATGTGGAGGACTTGGCAACTGCTTTAATTAAAATGGATAATGGCTCTACATTATCACTCGAAGTAAGTTGGGCTGTTCATATGGATACTAGTAATGAACCATTTATTCATCTAATGGGTACAGAAGGTGGGGCATCTCTATCTGGAAATACTGGGAAAATATTAACGGAACAATTTGATCGTCCAATTGATCTCGACCTCTCGCAAAATGGAAATGAAGAAGAGGAACGAGTCCGTTTAAGTAAGCATTTTATTGAATGTATTCATGAAGGAAAACAACCTATTACATCTGCTATGACTGGATTAGCAAATAATCTAATACTAGATGCAATTTATGAGTCATCCAAAACAGGACGCGAAGTATTACTTGACTGGAATATTTAATGTAGTCCTTTTCTGAAAGTAGATGCAACTCATATGAATTTAAGCTATTTTCAATGAAAATGTCAAAGTAATTATGCAATAAGAGCCAGTAGTGTTTTATACGAAGAAACAATCTTTGCGAAAAATAGTTTATTCTAATTTTTAAAGTCAGCTTTACTAAGAAAACAATAAAATGGATTTACTATTCGGTACCCTTTTGGGTACCTCATTTTTTCCATGAAAGGGTGTAAGATGACATGTTAAGAGGAATAACTAAAGCTGGTTTGGGAAATATCTCAGATGATAAACGGTTCATTGAGTTAGCTGCTGAATTTGGTTTTCAATCAGTTGATTTAGATGCTTTTAGTTTCGTAGATCAATATGGTCTTGAAAAAGCAAGAGGAATTTTAATGGAAAACAACATGATAGTTGGTTCTATTGGTCTCCCTGTAGAGTGGCGGACATCAACAGAAGAGTTCAACCAAGATCTAACTAAGCTAGCTTCTGTAGCGGAAGCAGCTGCAGAGCTAGGAATTACACGGTGTTGTACATATATTTTACCATCTACAGACCTAAAATCAGCAAACTTTATGAGTCTTGCTGTGACGAGATTAAGAATTTGTGCTGATATTTTAGGATCATATGGTATCCGCTTAGGTCTTGAATATGTTGGTCCACATCATTTGAGGAACAGATGGGCAAATCCATTTATTTGGACACAGCAAGAAACGTTAGAATTTATAGATGCGATTGGCTTACCGAATGTCGGTTTACTACTTGATTCCTACCATTGGTATACTACGGGGTTAACAAGTGAAGATTTGGCAAACTTAACTGAACATCAAATTGTCCATGTTCATATTAATGACGCATATAATCTGCCAATAAAGGAATTAAAGGATAATGATCGACTAATTACAGGGGAAGGCGTTATTGATTTACCTTTATTTTTAAATAGTATTAAGCGAACAGGGTATACTGGCCCTATAGCCCAAGAGGTTCTTACAACTACTACCCCTACAGAATCAGTTGAAGAGTTATTAAGACGTACTAAGAATGGATATGATAAGGTTTTTTCTAAGCTATAGAAAGTATATTTATCGTTTACGAGCAAGGAGCAGTTGGTTAAGACAACCACTGCTTCTTATTTTGGAAAGAATTAGCATGGAGAGCTAAGAAGCTTTAATTTATATATTTCTGCTACATTAATTTATATAATGTGAGCCAATGGTAGTTAATTTAAATGCTATTGTTTTTTAAACTATAAATACGTATTTATTTTATTATGAACTCTCGGCGATTCATTTGAAACTATATATATTATGGTATAATAATACAAATTACTTTAATTTGTATAAACACGTGTTTATCTTGAAAAAACAAATTTATTTTTTCCTGTTCGAGTTAGAAACGATGTTTTATAGGAGTGGAATTCTTTGAAGGAAGTGAATAGTACTGAGATTGCGAGATTAGCAGGTGTTTCAAGAAGTACAGTAAGTAGGGTGATAAACAATTATCCTAATGTTCCAGAAGCTACTCGGAAAAAAATTATGGAGATTATCCATGAAAAAAACTATTATCCTAATTTATCAGCCCAGGTGCTTGCAGGTAAAAAAACAGGAACATTGGGGCTCTTTATTATTGAAAGAGGTCAGGTTTCGGGGGATAGTCTATCAAACTTTTTGATCACAAGCATAATTGAAAGCGCATCACTATTGGGTTACTACGTTTTAACAAATATAATCCGTGATACGAATAACCATAATACGATTGATAAGATAAAAGAAGTCTTTTTTCAAAGAAGAGTAGATGGTGGAATCTTTATTGGTGCGAATAATTATGAGCCGTTAATTGAAGAGCTAATTAAAGAAAAATTTGTAATTGGCATAGTAGATCAATTATTACCAGGTGTAAATGAGCCTAATCGAATTGTTGCTAATTTTGATAATGAAAAGGGAGCAATGAAAGCAATTCATTACCTAGCTAGTTTAGGTCATAAAAAAATTGGTGTCATTAATGGAAATATGAATAGAATTGCGGGTCCTCAGAAATATCAGGGATATATAAAGGGTTTAAAAAAACATGGTCTACCAATTAATCAAGAATGGGTACTAGAAGGTGATTTCAGTAAAGCATCGGGCTATGACGTTACTAAAAAATTTCTACAAAAGAACATAGAACTTCCGACAGCCTTTTTTGCAGCTAACGACAGTACTGCTTTTGGTGCTATTCAGGCATTCAATGAATTTTCTATTCGAGTACCCGAAGATATCTCAATTATTGGGTTCGATGACCATATGTTAAGTGAACATACATCACCTTCACTAACAACTTTACGGGTCAATTTTGATGAAATGATGCAAAAGCTGACAACAAATATCGTAGATGCTGTAGAAGGTATGAAAGTCGAATCCAATCACTTTCAAATAGGTTCAAAGTTAATAATTAGAAATTCATGTAAATCGATTTAAATAATTGTTAGATGAGTAGCATGAATGAAACACTCGCTCTCTGTAACAAGAGCGAGCATTTGCAAGTAGAATACTATTAATAATCCGAGAGCATAAATTCAAGTGGTCCATCTTTGTTAATGATATCGTTTAGTTCATAAATAGAAATTGGAAATGTCGGGTATCCAAATGGACGTGGTGCGATTTCATATCTTTTAAAATAAATCATAAGCATTTTGTCAGTTATATAAAAGGACTGATTACTATTTATTTTATCAAATTCTTGAAAGGTACTCATATTTCTATTATTAATTTGTTCCCTTATTAAGTCTGACAGACGTTCGATGTAAGGACTATTTGGTGTAAATAGATCTGATAAAGAATATAATTTACCAGTTCGAATATCTGTCGTTATCGATGTTAACTGATCAATCGGATGAGCAAGCTTTGGTCCAGAGGCAAAAGTATTCATCGTTATACTTATAATCCCTCTCTGGTTATTTTTGACCTCATAACCTCCAGTGAATGCTGTCATGTAATCTTGTTGATAACTTTTATTGAACATTTGTTTAACCTTTTTTACGATCGCCCTATTTATTTTGCTTTGGATAACGGGATTTTTCAACCATTGAATTTGAGGATAATATATTTTACTTGTTGGGGCAAAGATCAACATCGTTTGGATAGGGATAGGCAGGTTAATATTCTCCATTAAAAAAACACATTCCTTTTTGCATATTTAGTTTATCTTATTCATTTATATGGATTGTGTTCAATTGCTTTTAAAGACATGGAGTAACCTTTTAGCTATATTCTTAATCTTTAACTTTATTAACGATGGTGGTATCCTTTAACTAAGTGATTATGAATAGGATTAATGGTTTTTAATTACCTAAAACTGATAACGTTATCATTGTTGATTAATAAGGAAAAGGGGCGAATTAATTTGACAACAAAAACTAGTAAGGAATTAGAACCACAACAAACATTGGACGTACCACCTTTGATGAAGGCTGCCGTAATGAATAAACCTTATGAGATTGAAATGAAGGAGATCGCAGTTCCACAAATTAGTGGTGATGAAGTATTAGTAAAAGTCATGGCAGTTGGAGTTTGTGGATCAGATATTCATTATTATGAGCATGGAAGGATTGGAAGGTATGTTGTAGAGAAGCCAATAATCTTAGGTCATGAATGTGCAGGGGTTGTTGCAAAGGTTGGAGACCAAGTAACTAAAGTAAAAGTCGGGGATCGTGTAGCAATAGAGCCAGGGATTACATGTGGTCGTTGTGACTACTGTAAGAAGGGAAGATACAATCTCTGTCCAGAGGTACAGTTTTTAGCAACGCCGCCTATTAATGGAGCTTTTGTTCAGTATATTAAACATCGTGAGGATTTTCTATTTCCAATTCCTGATGAGTTGTCTTTTGAAGAGGCATCACTTGTCGAACCGTTTTCTGTAGGGATACATGCTGCAAACAGAACGAACCTTCAACCTGGTTCAACTGTCGCTATCTTAGGAATGGGGCCAGTTGGTTTAACAGCAATAGCAGCTGTGAAAGCGTTTGGGGCCACAAATATTATCGTCACAGACTTAGAAAATAATCGCTTGGAAGCAGCAAAGAATTTAGGAGCTACACATGCGATAAATATTTTAGAGCAAGATCCAAACGAGGAAATAATGGCTATTACTGAGGGTAAGGGTGTTGACGTTGCCTTTGAAACAGCAGGAAATCCAAAAGCACTACAGACTGCTTTGGCCTCAGTTAAACGTGGTGGAAAGCTCGCGATTATCGGATTACCTCCACAAGATGAAATTGGATTGAATGTTTCACTAATAGCAGATTATGAGTTAGATATATATGGGGTATTCCGATATGCAAATACATATTACCAAGGGATTCAGTTTTTGAAAGATCATAATTTAAAAAGTTTAATTACCGACCGTTTCTCCCTTGATGAAACAAAGGCTGCGATGGAAAGAGCTCGACTTAATAAAAAATCTAGCTTAAAGGTAATTGTTTATCCAAATGGATTGTTAGACAAATAGCTTACTAATTTGAATGATTATGGGAGGGAATTGCTATAAACAGATTTAGTCTCTATCAACGTGAATTATTAGCAGACCATTTTCATCCAAAAATAAGTGCCTATTACTATAAACAATGGGATAGTCATGAAATGGAATTCCATACTCATAAAGAAGTAGAAATTATGTATGTAATTGATGGAAAGTGCATCATTGATACGAAACAAGAATCATTTTCGATGAAAAAGGGTGACTTTATTTTACTTGATGCGAATGTGGCACATCGTTTATTAGTGGATAAGAATAATCCTTGTCGAATGTTAAATATTGAATTCTCTTTTGTTCAGAGGAAGGGAAAATTTCTGTCTATCAAGGAGTTAGCTTCTGAAAACAAAAGTTTAACCCAATTATTAGAATTAGGATACGAGTATGTTGTATTAAAAGATCCTAATGAAATTTACCATACCCTTAAAAATGTAGTTTTAGAAATGGATAAGAAGCAAGCAGAAAATGATCTAATGGTGGAGATCCTTTTTGCGCAATTGCTTATCCAAATAGCAAGGATGGTTGTAGAGGAAAAAGTACAAGATCGAGAATATCAGCAAACGAATGTCTATGTAAAAAAAGCAATTGAGTATATTCACCAAAATTATGATTGTGATATTCAAATGAAAGATGTTGGGAAATCAGTGAATCTACATCCAGGTTATCTACATCGGATTTTTAAACAACAGATGGGATGTACAATTATGGATTATTTAACGTCTCATCGAATTGAAAAGGCAAAAATGCTACTAGCAGATACAGAAATACCAATCATTGAAATTTCACATTATGTTGGTATTAATAGTAGACAATACTTTAGCCTTTTATTTAAAAGACATACAAATAACACACCGGTTGAGTATCGGAAATCTGCAAAGAAGACGATTGTAAAACATAATTTCTAAGTAAAACAGTTGTTAAATACAGCTGTTTTTCCATTTTTTAAATAATTAGAAATTACTTTCCATTCTAAACTACTCAGATTAGATTATTCCTTGTTTAATTCAACCTTTGGAGTTTTTAGCTTT
Organism: Metabacillus sp. GQ13; assembly: GCF_059758525.1. Classification (NCBI taxonomy): domain Bacteria; kingdom Bacillati; phylum Bacillota; class Bacilli; order Caryophanales; family Bacillaceae; genus Metabacillus; species Metabacillus sp. GQ13. The sequence goes on along the minus strand of NZ_JCAXET010000001.1, from coordinate 265,029 downwards.
ATTTTAACTAAGCTGACAGCTTAGTTGGATATAAAAAGTTAAAATCCTTTACATTATAAAGTTATTAATTTGAAAACGTATTTAGCTTGTTCTTGTTACAATGTAATTAAATTGAAATCAAGTAACGATCTAAAGGAGAGCTGTAAAATGTCATTTAAAATAGCATTTATAGGGGCAGGTAGTATTGGATTTACCAGAGGGCTTTTAAGAGATCTACTTGCAGTAGGAGAATTTAATCAAATAGAAGTTGCCTTTACAGATATAAACGCTCAAAATCTTGATATGGTCACACAGCTTTGTCAACGCGACATAGATGAGAATGGATTAAATATTAAGATACATGCAACATTAAATCGTAGGGAAGCTGTAAGAGACGCTCGATATATCTTTTCAGTGGTAAGAATTGGTGGTCTTGAGGCTTTCCAGCATGATGTAGATATTCCATTAAAATATGGAGTTGATCAATGTGTGGGTGATACGCTATGTGCTGGAGGAATCATGTACGGACAGCGTGGAATAGCTGAAATGATGAAAGTTTGTAAAGATATCCGTGAAGTTGCAGAAAAGGATTGTTTATTGCTTAATTATGCTAATCCAATGGCCATGTTAACTTGGGCATGTAATACATATGGTGGAGTAAGAACAATTGGACTTTGCCACGGTGTTCAAGGTGGACACAGACAAATTGCAGATGCATTAGGCTTTAAAAAAGAAGAAGTGGACATCATCTGTGCAGGAATTAATCACCAAACATGGTATGTAAGTGTCAAGCATAAGGGGAAAGATATGACAGGGGAAATACTGGAGGCATTTGAGAAACATCCTGAGTTTAGTAACACGGAAAAAGTGCGAATTGATATGCTTAGACGTTTTGGTTATTATTCGACCGAATCAAATGGCCATTTGAGTGAGTATGTACCATGGTACCGTAAACGTGCAGATGAAATTAATGATTGGATTGACTTAGGGACATGGATAAATGGTGAAACAGGCGGTTATTTACGGGTTTGTAAAGAAGGACGAAACTGGTTTGAAACGGATTTTCCAAACTGGTTGAAAGAGCCAGCTATGGAATATAAGCAAGAAAATCGTGGAGAAGAGCACGGTTCATATATTGTCGAAGCGCTTGAAACAGGACGTGTTTATCGAGGGCATTTTAATGTAGTGAATAATGGAGTGATAGCAAATTTACCGGATGATGCCATTATTGAGGCTCCTGGATATGTGGATCGTAATGGTATCAATATGCCACATGTTGGTGACTTACCATTAGGTTGTGCAGCTGTTTGTAATGTAAGTATCTCCGTTCAAAGATTAGCTGTTGAAGCAGCAATTAAAGGAGATGATTTCCTCCTTCGTCAAGCTATGATGATGGATCCACTTGTTGGAGCTGTTTGTAATCCTAAGGAAATATGGCAAATGACAGACGAAATGCTCGTAGCTCAGGAACAATGGCTCCCACAATACCAAGAAGCGATCGTTGAAGCTAAAAATCGTATGGCAGCAGGAGATTTGTTGCCGACAAAGAATTATGAAGGTGCCGCTCGTTTAAAAGTAAAAACGGTGGAAGAGATGGCTAAAAATAGAGACGAGGCAACCAAAAATGCAGGTGAATCAGATAAAGCTAAGGAACGTCCTTCGGCTGTAAACTAATAGTTAAAAACAAAGGTTTTTATTTTGAAACATTCATTTAAAAGTGTTTGACTTACAGGGTGCATGAAGGCTCGGATGCATCCTTTTTACTATAGGCTCTTTTCTAAAAGGTTGTTATATAGTACTTATAAAAATCGACTTTTGGATTTTTATGATGTAAATTGTAGCTATCTCTAGAGGGATATCAGAGTAATTTAGGGTGTGTACATTAGTTCTTTCTACGGAAAATAACAATTTTTGCGAAAATAGCCTGTCTTGAAGTGAATTTAAATCGATATTTAGAGTGAAATAGATTCTGAAAAGTAGAAACCGAAAGTTGTTTAAGTTACCATTGCTAATAATTATTACAAACAAGTCAAAGAAAAAATGCTATTGTTAAAATAGATAATTTCCGTTATTAGGTAGAGTAACTTTAAGGTAACGCTAGGAAAAATAGACTGTTTAAAAGGGGAGATGAACATTATGATTGAAAGAGAATTTCGTTCGATTACAGTTAACCAGGTAGGGTATCCAACCGAAGGAATGAAAACAGCTGTTTTTACTTCAATGGGAGGTTCTTTTCAAATTGTCAATGTGGCCTCAAACGAAATCGTATTTCATGGTGAAACAAATGCAGCGATCATTGATAATGCAAGTGGTAAAACAGTTTACCAAGGAGATTTTTCAACGTTTACTACACCAGGAACATACCGGATCTCACAGGATGGCACTTCTGCAGTTTTTACTATAGAGGACAAGCCTTACCAAGAACTACATCAGAGTCTTTTGAAAGCGTTCTATTTTTTTCGCTGTGGTATGGAATTAGAGGAGAAATATGCTGGTCCATGGAAACACAATGCTTGTCATTTAACGAAAGGGATTGTCTATGGTGAGCCAGAAAGAATCCTTGATAGCTCTGGGGGTTGGCATGATGCTGGAGATTATGGAAAATATACTGTTGCTGGCGCAAAGGCAATTGCTGATTTATTATTGGCTTTTGAACTGTATCCAACAGCGTATGATCAACCAATTCCAATTCCGGAAACGGATTCAATCACACCTGATGTTCTCTATGAATGTCGTTATGAGCTAGAATGGTTGTTTAAAATGCAGGATCCTACTAATGGCGGTGTTTTCCATAAATTAACGACGTTGAATTTTCCAGACTTAGATGTTATGCCTGAGGATGATAGTGCTGATTTATACTTTTCGCCAATTTCAGCGACTGCTACTGCCACTTTTTCAGCTGTAATGGCTATGGCTGCTAGAGTTTACAAGGAATATGATGTAGGTTTTGCTGACCGTTGTTTAAACGCAGCGATCTATTCATGGGAGTGGTTAACACAGCATCAGGATAAAACTGGATTCAAAAATCCACCAGATATAGATACGGGTGAATACGGTGATCCAGACGACCGGGATGAACGCTTTTGGGCAGCTGCTGAACTTTACCGAACAACTACGCATGTTGACTACCATCATGCATTACTGACAATAAGTAAACAGGATTTTAACAAGTATAACTTGGGTTGGACAGAAGTAGGTGGTTATGGGACAATTGCCTATTTATTAAATGGTGAAACTAACACAGATAAAACCCTTTATTCACAATTAAGGGAAGGATTGATAAAGACTGCTATCCAACTTGTCAGTAGAAGTAAGAATGATGGATATATGATTTCCTTAACCGAGGATGACTATATATGGGGCAGTAATATGATTGTGATGAACAATGCCATGCATTTATTATTAGCTTATCATTTTACAAATGATCCTATTTTCGAAACATGCGCATTAGAGCATATCCATTATTTATTGGGAAGAAATGTGTTAGATATAAGTTTTGTGACAGGATTTGGTGATCGACCTGTCATGAATTTACATCATCGTCCTTCTGTTGGAGATGAAGTTGTCGATCCCGTTCCAGGTCTGGTCTCAGGTGGTCCAGACAAAGGTCTAAACGATGAATACTCTCGTGAGTATTTGCAGGGGAAACCCGCTGCACAAGCTTATATCGACCATCAAGAAAGTTACTCAACCAATGAAGTAACAATCTATTGGAATTCTCCTGCAGTGTTTGTTTTGTCTCATTGGGCTAAGTAAATAACTAATCACATAGGTTAATATAGTTAAAGTATGCTGGATTAGAATTTTAAATCTAGCATACTTTTTAACTGTTAAGGAATTTATAAAATACTTCTTATTCTGTGGATAATTACTTATACTTTAAGCTCCAGTATGATAATTTGTATTAAGTTAGGTTTCGAATATTTAAAATAATTTCAAAACGTTATTTTCGGTATGAACAAAAAGCGGTAAGATAACATAAGATAAAACCTAAAAGAGCAGATGATACTAGATTTCTAGGTTTTAGCTTAAAAACAGAATAATTTAGAGGAGCACGTGGATGAAGCGTAAAGTGAAAATAAATGGAATAGGTTCCTATTTACCTAAACGGGTTGTAAAGGCAACAGAAATAGATGAATTGATTGGTGTAAAAAAAGGATGGTCAGAAAAAAAATCAGGTGTTAAGCAACGTTATTTTGTTGTCGATGAAACAGCTTCATTTATGGCGGCAGAGGCTGCTAAAATAGCAGTTCAAGATGCAGGACTTACACTGTCTGATATTGATTGCATAATTAGTGGAAGTGGAACAATGGAGCAAGCGATTCCTTGTAATGCTGCATTAATTCAGGAACAACTAGGTCTACAAAGATCTGGCATTCCTTCATTTGATGTTAATTCTACCTGTTTAAGCTTTGTTGCAGCTTTAGATATGATTTCATTTTCTATCGATTGCGGTAAGTACAAACACGTTTTAGTTATTTCTTCAGAGATTTCATCTGTCGGATTAAACTGGAAACAGGAAGAAAGCAGCATTTTATTTGGTGATGGAGCCGCAGCGGTTGTGTTATCAAAATCAATCGACAATTCTAAGATTATCTGTTCACAAATGGAAACATATAGTGAAGGCGCACATTTGTCAGAGGTTAGAGGTGGGGGAACAAGGATTCATCCTAGAGAGCATAATGAACAAACGAAAGAAGACTTTTTGTTCGACATGGATGGTAAAGCCATTTTCAAACATTCTTTTAGACTCCTTCCTGGTTTTATCGAGCGGTTATTTTCAAATACTGCCTTTTCAATTAAAGAAATGGATATTGTGATTCCGCACCAAGCAAGTGCATCGGCGATGAACATTATTCGAAAAAAACTCGGTGTAGATGAAGAAAAGTTTATCAATATTATTGGTGATTATGGCAACATGATTGCTGCTTCAATTCCAATGGCTTTATGTATTGCTATTAACCAAGGAAAGGTAAGGAGAGGAGATAAAATATTGCTCTTAGGGACCTCAGCAGGTTTTTCAATAGGAGGCATTGTTCTTGAATACTGATAGAAAACGAGTATTGATTACAGGAGCAAGAGCACCTATCACATTGCATTTAGCTAGAATTCTGAATGAAGGCGGTATGGATGTTTATGTGGGTGACAGTGTGGATTATGCTCTATCGAAATCTTCTAACAGTATTAGTGCGTTTTTACTATATCCTTCACCAAAATACCAAACTGATGAATTTATTAATTGTTTAATAGACTTTCAATTAAAGAGGCAAATTGATATTTTATTACCGACTTGTGAAGAAGTTTTCTATATATCAATGTATCAAGAAAAATTATCATCATACAATAAGGTATTAGTAGATGAATTTAAGAAAATGAATCTCCTTCACAATAAGGAAAGATTTATCCAATTTGTTAAAAAATTAGGATTTGTCACACCTAGAACAACCTTACTTACACCTGAATTAAATCGTTCGACATTATCTGAATTAAACAATGATTTTGTGTTGAAGAAGGTTTATTCACGCTTTTCGGATTCTGTTTCATTTTACAAACATGGTGCAAAGTTACCTAAAAAAGTAAGTAACGACTCGACATGGATCATACAAGAAAGAATAGAAGGACAACAATATTGCTCATATGGGATTGCAAAAAATGGAAAGCTACTTGCTCATTCAGTCTATAAATCTGAATTTACTGCGGGTTTAGGAGCAACACTGACATTCGAATATATCGACAGAAAAGATATTGAAACATTCGTTCGTGAAATCGTAAAAGAGCTATCATTTACTGGACAAATATCATTTGATTTTATTATAAATAAAGACGATGTTGCGATCCCTATTGAATGCAATCCTCGAGCAACAAGTGGGTTGCATTTATTTGGTAAGGAAATAACAAATGTGATAAATGATCAACAAGATTGTACACTTTACCCCAAAAAAGATACAAAACAAGCAATTAAATTAGCCGTTTTACTATACGGTGTTTTACAAATTAAATCGTTAAAACAAGCCAAACAATTTTGCGATGTCCTCTTTACATTTAAAGATAGTATATATCACTACCATGATAAAAAACCTTATTTTTATCAATTCATTAGCATGTTCAATATATGGAAGGAAAGTAAAGAGAATCAAGTAACAATGTTAGAACAGTCAACATTTGACCTAAGCTGGGATGGTGAGGAGTCGTGAACGTACTAGTAACAGGAGCTACAGGATTTTTAGGGCAGAAATTAGCGATACGACTTGCTTCTCTTGGATATGTTGTAACAGGTGTAGGTCGCAATAAAGAGATAGGTAAGAATTTAATTGATCACGGTATTCTTTTTAAACAAGTAGCATTAGATGATAGGGAGCAGATGATGGAATTATGTAATGGACAACAGTATGTGTTTCATTGTGGAGCACTTTCTTCACCATGGGGGAAGTATCAAGATTTTTACGCAGCAAATGTCAGTGGAACACAAAATGTCATAGACGGTTGTAAAAGGTGGAATGTAAAACGGCTTATCCATGTTTCAACACCAAGTCTATCATTTTATTATAATGAGCAAAGAAATGTAAAAGAAACAGACTTGTTACCAAAAAAGTTTGTTAATCATTATTCAAAAACCAAGTATTTAGCAGAGCTAGCGGTTGATAAAGCGTTTAAAGAAGGATTACCTACGATAACCATCCGTCCTAGAGCTATATTTGGTCCAGGAGATAATGCGATTCTGCCAAGATTAATTAAAGTATGCGAAAAGGGCAGACTCCCAATGATTGAGAATGGAAATGTTGAGGTAGATATTACATATGTAGAAAATGTTGTTGATGCCTTATTACTATGTCAATCATCTTCTGAAGAAACGTTAGGAAGAAAATATAATATAACAAATGGGGTAAATGTTAATCTTTATGAAATGATTGAAAATGTGATGAAGCAGCTAAATCAATCTGTTACCTACAAGAATATATCCTATAAAAAGGCATTTTTTATTGCTAGATTGCTAGAATATATATCTACCATATTATTGGGTGGAAAAGAACCATTACTTACTCGTTATACAGTTAGTGTATTATCACAAACTCAAACACTATCGATCGAAAGGGCTGTACAAGACTTGGGTTATAACCCTAAAATTTCGATCGAACAGGGTACAAAAGAATTCGTAAAGTGGTGGAAAAATCGTGAATATTAATTCGCTGAAATTATATGAATGTGGGTATTGTACTCACCCAGAAAAAATTGTTTTACCAAATGGGTCGATGAAACCAATAAAGTTTCCAGCTATTGTCGGTTTGTTAAACCATCCGAAAAGGGGCTATATCTTATTTGATACTGGTTATGCATCATATTTTAACCATGCAACAAAGAAATTTCCTTATTCACTATATGCAAAACTAACACCTGTATATTTTTCAGATGAGAAATCAATAAAAAACCAACTAGAAAGTGATGGTATTAACCCAGATGAAATAAGCACCATTATCCTTTCACATTTTCATGGTGATCATACTGGTGGTCTCAAGGATTTCCCTCATGCAAAAATCTATTCGAGTAAAAAGGGATATGTTCATATTAAATCATTAAGTAAATTCGGTGCCCTAACAAAAGGATGCTTACTAGAATTGCTACCTGAAGATTTAGATAAGAGAATCTCATTCTTAGAACAGACAAACGAAATTCAATTAGGCGATAGTTATGGAGAGTTTAATACGGGTTATGATGTATTTGGTGATCAATCAATTATCGGTGTAGATTTAACAGGACATGCTATTGGACAATATGGGATATTCGTTAATCTTCAAAGTGGAAAACGTGTATTCCTATGTGCAGATGCTGTGTGGGTGAGTCAAGCATTTGAACAGTTAATTTTCCCCCACAAGATTACCAATCTATTAATAGAGGATCAAGCCGAATATAAAAACAATATGATTAAACTTCATCACTTATCAAAAGTAAATCCAGAAATTGCGATCTTACCAACACATTGTCATAAAACATGGGAACATATAAAAAGGAAGGTTGTCTTTGAATAAACTGTGGTTACTAAAACAATATGCGTTAACGAAATACAGACAAAATTTCTCAAACTTAGATACCTTGCAAAGCTATCAAAATAGGAAGATAAAAAATCATTTGCGATTTGTTTTAAAAAATTCACCGTTTTATTATGAGTTTTATGAAGATTACCAAATAGAATTAAAAGAAAATCGTTGGAGAGAGCTACCAATGATTGATAAATCACTAATGATGGACCGTTTTGATGATTTTAATACAGTTGGAATAAATAAAGAGAAGGCTTATGAAATAGCTTTTGAAGCGGAGAAAACGAGGGACTTTTCGCCAAAATCAGATAATATTTCAATTGGATTATCCTCAGGAACAAGTGGAAATAGGGGGTTGTTTTTAGTAAGTGATAAGGAATCTGCAAGATGGGCTGGCACAGTTTTAGCAAAGGTCCTACCTAGTAGTTTGTTTCATAAGCAAAAAATTGCCTTCTTTCTAAGAGCTAATAATAATCTGTATGGTTCAACTGAAAATGGTCAAATTTCGTTTGCCTTTTTTGACTTAATGGATCGATTTTCAATTCATATACAACGATTAAATGATCTACAACCCACAATTGTCATCGCTCCACCTTCTATGTTAAGGAAAATAGCTGAATGGCAGATTGAAGAAAAAATAAAGATACGTCCAATAAAAATAGTTTCTATAGCAGAAGTGTTAGAGGATATTGATAAAGAGTTTATTGAAGCTATTTTCCAATTAACCCTTCATCAAGTTTACCAATGTACGGAAGGATTTTTAGCTACAACTTGCTTATATGGAACGCTGCATATGAATGAGGATTTAGTAGCGATACAAAAGGATTATTTGGATGAGGAAAAGGGGATTTTTGTACCGATCTTAACAGATTTCACTAGAACATCACAGCCGATTATACGGTACCGTTTAAATGATCTTTTAATTGAGCGAAAGACCCCTTGTCCCTGTGGTTCTCCTTTTCTAGCATTAGATAGAATTGATGGACGCTGTGATGACTTATTTTATGGCGATAAATTAAACGGATCTGGCACAGACGTATTATTTCCCGACTTTATAAGGAGAGCCATCATGTTAAGTTCCGATCAAATCCTTGAATATAAAGTGACGCAACAGAGCATAAGGAAAATTGAAGTTAAGATAAAGGTTGCAGCTACTATTGATTTAGTTAAGATTAGCATTGTCTCAGAGTTAACAAAGTTGTGGAATCAAAAAGAATTAGTTGTTCCTGAGTTTCAATTTGCTCCCTATGATTTGGTTCCATCTGATAAAAAACGGAAACGGATTGAGAATGAGATGAGGGAAGACTTTCATGGTAAAATTGTATGATGAAAATAGTATTGATTTGATTGAATGGGCAACCAAAAGAGACGGGGAAGTAACTCGAAACTATTTTGAACCATTGATGAAGCATGGAATAAAAAAGTATATTAAAAACATCGCAACAGATATTTATTTACTAGAAATTGATGATGTGATTCTGCCGATTTCTGTCAATACGCAAGAATTCACTAATTCATATGTTGTTTCACCGTATACACATTATATTAGCTATGCCAAGGAAGAGTTATGGGAGTTAGGTAATAAGCACTTGGAAGCGTTACTTTCACGATTTATTGATTTAATTGGAATAGTGCTTCAAAAAAGCAATATTAACAAGGTTGTTATTGTGAATAACTGGTTCCTGTCAACGAATTTATATCCAACTTTATCAAATACACAGATTACAAGGTTAACAGTGTTTCTAGTAGCGGAATTTCCACAGCACACGATTCTTTTTCGATCTATTAATCAAACCCTACACAACAAAATGATTAAAGGATTAAAAGAAGAAGGCTATAAAAGCATCATGTCCCGCTCAATCTATTTATTTAATCCCTCTCTGCCATTAACTAAAAGACAGAAAAAGGCTCTGTATCAAGATGAGAAACTAATAACCAAATTTAATTATAACATTAAAGATATCGAGAAGGATGACGATTATCTTATCATAGAGAATTTATACAAACAATTATACATTGATAAATATTCAATCAACAATCCTCAATTCACTCATGAGTTCATTAAATATACAAATGAACGTCATTTGTTCCACTTCAAGCTTCTTTGTCAAAATTCAAAGATAATTGGAGTTACTGGAAATATCATTAGAGATGGTGTCCTCACAACTCCGATCTTAGGTTATGTAGTAGAGAGTGACAAAAAATTAGGATTATACCGAGTGTTATCTGGCTTGATTACAAAGGAAATTCTTGATAAACAATATTTCGGACATCGGAGTGCTGGAGCAAGTGAATTTAAGAGAAATCGGGGCTCTGTTCAAGAAATAGAATATTCATATTTTTATCAAAAGCATTTATCTCTTATCTCAAGAGTTGCCTGGTGTAGCATTAAGTTGATTATGGATATTATTATAGTACCTCTAGCTAAGAAGAAGAAATTTTAGTCTTTAAAAGGCAAATGTTAAATAGAAAACGGTAAAAGATCGAATCAATCTCCTAGTATTTACTGGGAGATTTTTTTGATGTGTTTTCTCAAATACTATCTTTCTCACAAAGAAGACGAAAGCTTGGATAGTAAAATTTTCCTGTTTTAAAATAAGCATTCATTGTTTTTGAAGTATCTATTCACATATAGCTATAGAAGGTAAACCCAGTCAATTCAATGATTTCAATAAAATATTGAAAGGATAGTTAAGAGAAATTCCACTACATTTACAATTTTCATCATACTAAGACTAATTATCTATTTGTCTGTGAGGCAATTGATATAGACAAAACATTGATTTATCATTTGATTGAGCTAAGTTACCAAGTTTGGATATCTTTTCAATTTATATACTGAAATTTACATAAAGTTACTTAGTTATTTGTTTCAGATTTTAGGAGAATAAGATAGGACACAGGTTTGGTAGCTAAAAATAAGGAGATGAGCAAATGTTAAAAAAAGCGTCGATCGTTACATTAGGACTTGTAGTAGCGGTAAGCCCTGGAGCTGCACTAGCAGCAGAGCAGGAAAGTGAGAATCCAGTACAACAGGTAGAGGTACAAGATCAGAATCCAATGCAAGATGAAGAAACAACTAACAGTGCAAGTGAAGTTGTTCCTGTAGATAGTGAAGATGCATCTGTTCCTGAGGATGGCTCCGAAGAAGGAACTGAGGAAGTTTCAGCCGATGATCAGGTTTCGGATAAAGAGGTTCCAGCAGAAGATGTAAATGGCGAGGAAATACCTGAAGATGAAGAGGAAGTAGTTGAAGAAGATCAACAAGGAGAGAATAATGATCCAACAACTGATGAAGAAGTACCAGCAGAAAGTGACAATTCAGAAGAAGTAAGTGGGGATACAGAAGATACAGATGAGGATCAAGATCAGCAAGAATTAACTGATTTAGAAATTCTTGAAGTTATGAAAGGATCCATTAGTGGACAAGTATCCTCATTTGACGTAGAGAAAGGTTACTATACATTACGTGTTAACGTAAATGTTACGAACAATTCTACACAAGCTATAGAAAATATTTATGCAGGATTAGATATCCCAGAAGATATTATGATACTTTCAACTGATGAAACACCAGATGGCATCGAAATTTTAGATGAAGAAGGAGTAGGTAATGTATTAGCTGTTTCTCTCGATAAAATCAGCGCTGGGGAAACAAAGAATGTATCCCTTGATATTCCGGTAATAGGAAAGACTACTGGAGAAGGTTTAACTAACTCAATTAATATTTACCGTATTGATGGTACTTTTGACCCTATTGGACCAATCTCAGGTACTAGCAACCTTGATTATGGATCAATGAATCAAGCTATGTATTTTGATGGGAAAGCACAAGCTGTTACAGACTTCCCAGGCTTAGCTGATAATCAATTTGGCATGCAATTCGGTTTTAAACTTCAAAACCTTACACTTGAAAATGTTGATAATGTTAATATTGAATTTATTGTACCAAAGGGTGTAAAAATTCATGAGCCAGATGGTTATAAAGAGGGAGACACTCCAGATGCATTAGATGATTTTCTAGGTGGTGGCGATCTAGGTTTAGGTACTACTTCATTAGACCTTGATTGGAATGGAAATACTGCAACAGTTGATATTGGGGCAGTTGAATCTGGAACAATGTTCCAGGGATTCTTCTCGGCTATCGGTGAAAGTGCTCAGAGTTTAAATGCAATTAAAGAATTAAAAGTTAAAATTACACTTACAAGTGGAGATGAAGTTGTAGAAGAAATTACGACACCAATTGAACTTGTAAAATATGAAGGAAATGATAATGAAGAAAATGAAAATGATGAAACACCGGGTGATACTAACGAAAAACCAGGTAATGACAATTCAGGTTCTGATATTGATAACGATAAGAATAATGATAATGTCAATCAAGGTCAAGACGACAATGAAGATAAGATAACAGTAACACCAGTAAGTGATAAAAAAGATAATGATGATATACAAGGTGGAAAACTTCCAAAAACAGCAGGAACTGACCCGGTAGGTGCTCTAATGGGTGGAGCCATTGCAGCATTTGGAGCATTTATACTTGCAGTAAGAAAAAGACTCCCGAATTATACCAATTCTAAATAATAGTGGCTTTAAAGAATAACAAAAAGCCAAAGTTAACATGGGCTAGAGCAGAGAAAAAAACACTTCGCTCTGAAAATTAATAGTTCGTAAAATGAGGGGACGGAAATCGTCCTCTTTAATAATTATGATGGGAGGCTAATAATGTCCCGAATCCTTGGATTTGTTGCATTAATACTAGTAATTGGTGGAATATCTTATTCTGCATGGAATTTATATAATTGGTGGGAAAGTAAGCAATCCGTACAGGCAATTGAAGAAACTCATTCAGTTTCAGTAAAAACAACAGAGCTAAGCCCTAAAAAGTCAATTGAAAAAAGCAATAATAAAACAATTGAAGACATGTCTACTTTGAAATTTGACAATAAAAATGGTAAAAAGATCGCAAATTTAAAAATCCCCAAAATAAATTCAAACTTTAATGTATTTTGGAATACGGATGAATCGACTCTTGCTAAAGGAGTTGGGTTGTATGTCAGCGAGTGGACGACGATACCAAACGAGATTGGTGGTCATACTGTCGTTAGTGGACATCGGGATACTGTTTTTACTGAACTTAGAGAGTTAGAATTGGGTGATATATTAACACTTGAATATGAAGATCAGATCTATACCTATCACATCAAAGATATCTGGATAACTCATGAAGATGATCGGACAGTGATTGTTAAAAAGGAAAAACCAACTTTAACGTTAACAACTTGCTACCCGTTTGATTTTATCGGTTCTGCTCCAGACAGATATATTATTCAAGCTGAATTAGAATAATTGTTGCTAATAAAAATGATCAAGAGGCTGGACCTATAGAGTGTTTCTTTATTCAGCCTCAACTATATTTAAAAAAGTGAGAGCATATTATTGTGAATTTATAACAATAGATACTCACGGTAACTTCAGTGAGATCTTTGGCTCTAATTAAAATCTCCTTGAAAACCTTCAGCAATTAGCCTGCTGATTTTTTTGTGAATTATAATTAATGTTGCCGTTAATGTTGAGTTTGATAAATGTAATAGGAGGACATTTAAGGAACATAGAAAATAGGGGTATAGTCTCTAATTTCTATTTCGACTAATACATGATGTGAAATCGAAGGGAGAAGCAGAATGAGAACAAATGCCATTGGAGAAAAGAGAAATCACTTTTAGCGGTCTTGTCTTAGGATGTAGGGATTTTGTTGGAGGTTGGTATCATAATCCAATTAAAAATGAAGACATTTTGACCACAGAAAAGGAGGTAGATGCTGCTTTATCAACTGAATAAACATGTTCGATCATACTGAAATTTACAAGATGGGAATGGCTGAGACGATCTTGGCGGTATATTGAAGAAACAACCAAATTTAAGAGAAAATATTATTATCCAATCCAAATATGGAATTCGGTTCCTGAGGCGGAACAACCATAACAAATTTGATGTTTCTAAACAGCATATTCTGAATTCAATTGATGGAATAGTAAACAAAATACATACCGTATATAATGATGTTTGATTTGATTATTACATCGACCAGATTCATTGGTAGAACTCGAAAAAGTTTCTGAAGCATTTGAAACGGTAAAAGCATCTGGTAAATTTAGAAACTTTGGTGTTTCGAATATGAGTGCAGCGTTAATGAAATTACTAAATGCCTATTATTCAGAACCATTGATTGTTAAGTTTAAAGCGAATTCACTTGCTTGAACAAGGTGTTTGGGTTAACCAAAAGGACGGAACAGACATAGACTTTGCTTTTGGAATCAATGAACATTGTCGATTAGAAAATATTCAAATTCAAGCTTGGGCTCTAATTAAGGGGAAAAATACAATAACCGATTTTTTTGGTGTGATAGCAACTAACTTTCAGAAAAACCCCCTCATATAAAAACACCAATAGAGTATTTAACTCAAAGGTGCTTTTGTGTTGTCAATTTTTAATATTATCTTCTCTAATACGCTCTTCTTCTTCTCTAACACATATCCGTGTTATCTGCTCATTAAGTAGGTGGTTTAAATAATCCTGTTCTTCATCTTCTGTGCAATTTATTTCGTTTTCATCTTTCATTTGTTTGCCCCCCCCCCTTTTTTTCACTTTAAAAAATATTTGTACTGGGATAAGCACTTCATCATATTCAGAAGTATGCCTAAAAAAAGTCGTCAGCAACTGAAAGAATATAAAACACCTTCAATTCAAGTGAGTATTATTCATATAGGCTGAATTAGACTTATGCTTTTGTTCTTAGAATGCTTTAGTCTTTTCTTTTTATACACACTGATTTAATGAGAGAATTCCTTACTAAGGGTATATTTTTATAATTTTTATTTGGTTGTTAAAACACTATTAGCAGGTAAAGAATGAATAAATGGGAGAAGAGAAACAGAACGAAATAAAGAGGAGATCAGAAATTAAATATCTTATTTTAGACAAAAATAAAAAGCCAATATTTCGTAATTGTATTGGCCATTTAAGGTGATATATATAATATTCGTTGATTTCACAATGAATGTAGTTAAACTACGTAGCTTTACTTTCTGGATAAGTATTAGTCGCTTTCTCTTGATTTTACTTATAGTCATACATCAAAGAGCTACAAACTTTATATGAGAATTCTAACTATTAGATTGAGCAGAATTGTTCTGATGTAGTTTGTGTATAAAGAACATGCTCTAATTCCTTTTCCGAGGCCTCATAGAATTGTCGTCCATCAGGCATTTTGTACATATTTCTATGTAGCAATTCATCAATAATCTCTACCTTGTTGTTATTGGTTAGCTCTGTGATTTGAGACATAAAATCACTCCTTATTTGTAAGCGTTTACAAATTAATAATAACTAATTATCTGTTATTTGTCAATTAATAATGTCCTTTTAAAAAAGTTTGTTGTTCTTATCCTTTCCTAGAAGGGGAAGTTATTTTACAAGTAAATAATTTTATCTTTCAATTACTGTTGCATTTTTGGTAAAAAAACAACAAAGTTAATGTAGAAGTTAAAATAGGATTATATTTATTTATTTACAACTGGAGGCAGTCGGTATTATGGGAAATGGATGGAAACTAGATTACGAAACATATGGATTTCGTTTTCAAGACACCTTGAATGAATCATTTTGTCAGCTATTTGCTGTGGGATTTGAAAATGTTACAGATCATAATTATCATTGGGATGGACTTAAGCGTATAGATGGACCATTACTTCTATTTCAATATACCGTCTCAGGGTTTGGTATAGTGGAAATTAATAAGAAGGTTTGCCGAGTAGAACCAGGAATAGCTTTTATGGTGGATATTCCAAGTAATCATAAATATTACCTACCAGAAAATAGTTCTTCCTGGGAGTTTTATTATATTCTCATTCGTCCAACGAGTATACTTGAACATTGGAATAAACTCGTGGAACAGCTTGGACCAGTTCTAAATATACCACTGGACAATTTAGCGATAATCTATTTGAAAAATATTTTTCTTGATGCTGGTAAAAATCGTATCTCTGATGGATTCCTGGCCTCAACAATTGTCTATCAGTTCATTATGGAATTGTATAGATTTAGTAATGTACATAAAAGAGAAAAACAAAATTGGCCCCCAAAAATACAAACAGCTGTAGGTTATTTACAAAGAAATTACGCGGATTTACAAAGCCTTGAAGATATTGCATCATCTGTAGGATTGTCCAAATATCATTTCACCCGAATTTTTAAAAAGACGACAGGTTATACCCCAATTGAATACTTAACAAAGATTCGGATTGAAAGAGCTGTTTATTTACTCAGACAAACAGATTTAACGATTGAGGACATTGCTAAAGCTATCGGGTACTCAAATGGAAGTTATTTCATAAAGGTATTTAGGCAATGGCTGCGCTTTTCACCAGGAGAATTTAGATTAGGTAAGGATCTTGCTACTATAACCCAGCTGAAATTTGATTAAGTCTTCTATAAATAGCAATATAATACATACCTAGGCAAAAAATTATTGTAGATTAATAGAAAGGTCCTCCTTTATGATAGTTTTAAATAGCAATATAGGATAAAGGAGAGTGTCGAATGAATCATCTAAAAATAGCAAAAACTCCTCCAATGGGTTGGAACAGTTGGGATTGTTACGGGGCTACGGTAACAGAAGAAGAAGTAAAAGGAAATGCTGAATACATGGCAAACAATCTAAAAGAATTTGGATGGGAATATGTAGTAATAGATATACAATGGTATGAACCAGGTGCCGTATCTTCAGCGTATAGACCGTTTGTTCCATTAGAAATGGATGAATATTCGCGTTTAATTCCTGCAGGTAATCGTTTCCCATCTGCTATTAACGGACAGGGGTTCAAAGAATTAGGTACGTATATTCATAACCTGGGGTTAAAGCTTGGGATCCATATTATGCGTGGAATTCCACGTCAGGCAGTTCATGCAAATACTCCGATTCTTGGCACTACTATAGGAGCTAGAGACATAGCTCATACTAATTCAATTTGTCCATGGAATACGGATATGTATGGTGTGGATGCCACAAAACCAGGTGCTCAAGAATATTATGATTCTTTGTTTCAATTATATGCTGAATGGGGTGTAGATTTTATTAAGGTTGATGATATAGCTGCATCTAAGCTTTATTCGATTCATATCCCAGAAATTGAACTAATTCGAAACGCAATTGACAAATGTGGAAGAGATATTGTATTAAGTTTATCACCTGGACCTGCTCCACTAGAACATGCAGAAGAGCTTAAGAAGTATGCGAACATGTGGAGAATGACGGATGATTTTTGGGATCATTGGGGTCTCTTGTATGCGATGTTTGAGAGATGTGGAAAATGGAGTGAGCATATCGGTGCAGGAAATTGGCCAGATTGCGATATGCTTCCGTTAGGTCATATTGGAATAAGGTCAGTCGATGGCGGAGGAAGTGACCGATGGACACGCTTTACCAAAGACGAACAACTAACAATGATGACATTGTGGAGTATCTTTAAATCACCATTAATGTTTGGAGGAGAGCTACGAGATAATGACGATTGGACATTATCTTTGTTGACGAATAAAGAGGTACAACGCATGCACCAAAATATTCAAAATAATAAACTTGTTTACCATGAGGACGATAAGATTGTCTGGACAGCTAGTGAGGACGATAATACATATGTTGCTTTATTTAATGCAACAGATCAAACGACGACTGTAAAAGTTACTCTAGAACAGTTAGGATTGTCAGAACCTAAGGATTATCTAAATCTATGGAATCAAGAAGATGAAGGTATCGTTAAGGATGTTATAGAAGCTTCACTTCCAGCCCATGGTTCAATGTTACTTAAATTATATTAAACGACTTGGAGCGGCAGAAATAGGATTAAGTATGAATTTGTTTACCTATTTTCAATTAAAAGGGTTTTCAAGGTCTAAGCAGAATATTTTATAGGTAGGTAGTTTCTAAAAGGAAAAGCCTAATGTGAAATTCTTAAGCTTGAGATAGAGTATCTTTTTGGAAAGAGCCAAAAGATAAAATAGAGATTCTTTAAGGGAGAGAAAATATTTGAATTCATTACAAAATAAACTTAATCCACTGTTAAGAAGCTTTGTAGAAAAAGGACCTACCGGATGTGCTTTTTCTGTTACTCATCAAGGCAAGAATCTATATGAAGAATACGTAGGTTTAGCTGATATTGAAACACAGAGGCCAATAGAATTGGATACTATTTATCGTATTTATTCAATGACAAAGGTTGTTACATGTACTGCTGCTTTGATGTTATATGAAAGAGGATTATTCTTGTTAAATGATCCGCTCGAAGCATATCTACCAGAGTTCAAGAATCTCCAAGTGTTCCGTAAAACTGAGAGTGGCGAAGTCTATACAACAAAAGCAGCTACTTCCATTAAAATAAAGGATCTATTTACAATGACCTCAGGAATAACCTATCCAGGTGATTCAAATGAAACAGAACGTCAAATCTCAAAGGTTATGTCGCAATTGCAACAAAAAGAAGACGCGGGAGACGGATTAGATGCTCGAATGTTGTCTCGTTTAGTAGCTTCTATTCCGTTGGCATTTGATCCAGGGACAAAATGGCATTATGGTTTGAGTCACGATGTTTTAGGCACCTTAATTGAGGTCATTTCTGGTAAGACGTTTGGTCAGTTTTTGAAAGATGAGATTTTTGAGCCATTAAATATGAAGGACACATCATTTAGATTGTCGAATGAAAACATTGATCGACTTTGTAGTTTATATACCCGTGATGAAAAGGGTTCTCTTGAAAAAAATTCTGAAATGGATACTCATATTCAGCCACATTCTATATTCGAAAGTGGTGGAGGTGGATTATTATCAACATTAAGAGATTATAGTCAATTTGCCCATATGTTAGCTTGTGGTGGTGAACGAAACGGAGAACGAATTATCGGTCGCAAAACAATTGATTTAATGTCTACTAATCATCTAACATTAGAAAATAGTCAGTTCTACAATTGGGACTACCTAGCAGGCTATGGTTATGGGCTCGGAGTTAGAGTGATGATAACCCCTGCTATAGGAGGAAATAATGGTTCGGTTGGTGAATTTGGTTGGTCAGGTTTATTGGGCACTTGGGTATTGATCGACCCAAAAGAAAAACTTTCTGCCGTTTACATGCAACAGATGATGCCTAATCTAGAAGCGTACCATCAGCCTAGACTGCGTTCCGTTATTTATGGAGCGATCTAATCTTATCAGTATAGAAAAAATAGTACGAAAAACAGCATTAGATGAAGCGAACCTAAAAGAAACCAAGCTGTCTCAAAATTAATGAGATGCCTGGTTTTCCTAATTATTCGTGGTTATTGTGTACCTAGTGCTTTCTTAGTCATCGGACCGACCACACCATCCTGCAGTAATCCATTATCCTTTTGAAAATTAATCACAGCTTGTTCTGTTTGTTTTCCGAATACTCCGTCAATACCGTTTGTGTGATAGCCAAAGTTTGTTAAGGATTCTTGAATTTCACGTACTGCCGATCCTCTACTTCCGATTTTTAAAAAATGATTATCAGTTACAACAGCAGTGGAATGACTTTCTGTATTGAAACCAATTGATGCAGCGATTGCTTCGAAAGTATTAGAAGAGCTTGTGATCATAACAGTTGTATTTACACTAACATGATCATATAGCCATTCGACATCTTCATCAAACATACGAATACAGCCGCTGCTTGCATATGTCCCTATTGAACTGGGGTTATTATTACCATGAATAGCATAGGTGTCACCATTTGTACCCCTTGGGTTTATACCTAACCACCTATTACCTAGAGGATTGTTAGGATCTCCTCCTGCAACATTCCCTGAATAGTATGGTCTATTTTCTATTTTATTGACAATTTTAAACGTTCCCTCAGGTGTATATGAAGCCTGTCTGCCAGTTGCTACGGAAAATACCCTAACTAACTTTCCATTTTCAAAAAATGCTAGTTCATTTTTTGATTTATTAATAATAATGAGTTCACCATCAACAGCATTTGTATGATTGCTATTAAATCCAAATAAAATAAAGATCGAAAAGAATAATAATATGTAACGTTTTTTCATCAAAATGCCTCGCTTTCATTTTTCATGATCTTCTAATAAATAAATAAATAATTCCTTGATTATATGTATTAATTAATCGACAACAACTCTTATTTTATTGTATTTTTTTTTCATATAAAGATAGAAATGACGTAGTCTATTAGTCTTGTTTAGGTAAAATATGTCCAAAGGAGTAGGTTAAAAAAATAGATCCGCAAATAATATAGAAATTAAATAATAACAATAGTTAATACGAATTAGTTATAACGAACAAAAAACACAAAAAAATCGATAAATGTTTGAATATGGCGAAAAAATAAATAATATGTCATATAATATTAACGATTTCGATAATAGGACTAGCTTTGAGTTAAACTGGGTAATCTCATATTGTTTTTAAATGAATCTAAAGGACTATTTATTGATTTAATCAAGGTTATACTAACTATATGAATGGATAAATTGAGGTTCGGTATTATCGTTGAATTTAATATGGAAATATTAGTAATCTCGATTGTGTTAATTAATTAGGATGATAAACATTGTATGGAAGATTGAAGGAATAAAAGTACATTCGTTAAAACGATCAAATGAAATACTATTCAATCGTTTGCTTAAAACAATTTATGTGTTCACTAATTAGAGATAAATAGGAAGATACCGTTAAGGAGATGAAGTAATTAACATAAAATTCCATTCTTGGCAGGAAGAAAATTAGCTAGTATTTTGCTAAAAAGATTGATGAATTATAGTCTTATGAGGGACTTTAATAACGTTGCAAATATATGTAATGGAGGCTAGGGATGAATATGTAGTAAAGGTGTTAAAATAACTAGATTTAGCTGAAGAAAAGGATACTGGTGTACTGTAAAAGAAAAATTTTTTTGTTGATTGATAGTAACCGGGGGTGAGGAAATTACTATATTTTTAAATGTACTCAAAGGCCTGTCATTTCTGATCATAACGGGTTATAAATTGAACGATCATAATACTAAAAAACGTAAAAAGGGACAGCACCCTTGTATAAGGTATCTGTCCCTCTGAATTTTCAAATTATCAACTTTTACTCAAGATTGCTTACAAATGATGAATATTTCAATAAGCATATTAACGAAAATTTGAAATTTTTAACTGACATACAGAAATCAAAAAGCCAATTAACGCTCCAATGATTGACGGAAGTAGCCATCCTAGCCCAAGATTAAACAAAGGAATAAGTGTAACGATTTCAGTAAAGGTTGTTCCCATGTTAATTTTGGCAGCCTTCAGCCCATCAAAAATACTAAATAAAGTTGTTGCCGTTAAACTTATTATATAGACAATAGGCTTTAGTTCTGTGATATTACCCAAAAACGAGATAATAATTAACACAATCGCTATTGGATATATTGTTATTAAAAGGGGGATAGAAATTGAAATAAGTTGAGATAATCCCACATTAGCTATACATGTACTAAAAACCGTCACGATCAAGATAATTTGTTTATAGGATAGTTTATCTGAAAACTTTGCAAAATAAGTACCGAATGCAGACACTAATCCGACACTTGTTGTTAAACAAGCAAATGTAATAGCAAGTGCTAAACCAATATTACCTATCGAACCAAATAAAGTAGTCGCAACTCCTGACAGAACCTGTCCACCATTAGCAAGATAACCAAGAGAAGAGGTACTTGTAGCACCAATATAAGCAAGTGAAACATAAACAAATATCAATCCGGTAGCTGCGATTATACCTGCTTTTAAACAAATTTTTGTAATTTCTTGTCTTGATTCAATACCCCGTTCTTTAACAGCAGTAATGATAACAATTCCAAATACCAAGGCACCTAACGTATCCATCGTTAAATAACCTTCAAAAAAACCTGTGAAAAATGCATTCTCAATGTATTCACCAGTAGGAGCTTCTATTGTTCCCATCGGTGTTATTAATGCTTTTATTGTCAGTAGGACGATAATGATGATTAACGAAGGTGTTAATATTTTTCCAACACGATCAACAAGTTTGCTTGGATTTAACGCTAATAAAAAGGTGCTACCAAAAAAAATGATCGTATACAGCAATAACCAGATTTTCTTATTCTCAAGATTATCAGATAAAAAGGGTGTGATTCCAATTTCATAAGCCACAGTTCCAGTACGTGGAATCCCAAAAAAAGGTCCAATGATTAAATATAAAAGAATTGGAAAGATTATTGCGAATTTTGGATGGACTCTATTACCTATTGCTTGAATATCACTACCAGAAAGAGCGATAGCAAGAATACCTAAGAAAGGAAGACCAACACCAGTAATTAAAAATCCTAATGTTGCTATCCAAACATGTTGACCTGCTTGTTGTCCCATTGCGGGAGGGAAGATCATATTACCTGCTCCTAAAAAAAGAGCGAAAAGCATTAAACCGATAACGATTGTCTCCTTACCGGATAGTTTGTTACCCATAAAGTCCTCCTATAAAACTTACTACATACCGATTCTCAAGGAAACAGTAAAAAACGAAAAAAGGCACCGTTCATATCCTAACATAGATATAAACAAAATGCCTTATATTATCTTTTATCTTACCTATTTTGACTCTGAACTTGTCATTAATATGTTCAAATAGTGGACAAGTAAATTTTTCACATTACAGATTATAAAAAACCTTTCCAGGAATTGAATGATATCATGAGGCTGTTATGTAATAAAATATAAGTAATTCGTTTTGTTTACCATAATGAGGGTTTACCAACCATAAACCAAAGCATTAACAATAAAAGCGTTATATAAGTCCAAATCGTACGAGTTAATTTTGCTGCTAGTACATCCTTGTCTTGATCTTGTTCACGAAACCTTTTAAGTGTTGGTGAAAAGGCGCGTGCTAGAAAAAATAGTGAACAAAAAAGAAGAACAAGCGTCATGATAATCCAGGGGGTTCCCCATGTCCAAGGACCTGTGAAAATAAGGAGAACTCCAGACCCGACTAAGACATGACCTGAATGCTTTGAGAGTCTAACAACAAAGCGGAATATCTCCAAGTAAGAATCTAGTTGTAAATCTTTTGCTGTCTTAAGTTTATTTATCAGAGGCAAAAGAATAAAGAAAGGTCCGATAGCAGCAATCACACTCACAACGTGAATGAAAATTAAAAGTCTATATAAAAGATAGTCCATTATATTTGCCTATTTAGCATCAACTGAACTAAATTCATGAACCCATACTCTCATTTGTGGAAGCCATGGCATGCCAGGATGATAAGATAAAATCGATTGTTTATATTCCTCTACAGTAGAAAATCCTTCTTGTTTGGCATGTATATCTGTTAGTTCACCTAATGATTGGGAATATACACGGTCTACTTTGAATTTTTTATCAGCTAGCTCCATGATTTCTCCTACATCAGCATATCTGCCATTTCTACGAGTCGCCGTTTTAATACCTGAAATTACCTTCTTTACATCTTCTTCCAATGTAACTAACCGATCAACTGAACAGGTTTTGGGTGGCAATGATTTATCTAGTTCGTTATTCGTCAAATTAAAAACTCCCTTCAAAAATAATATCTTTATAAATATATCACAAGTTCGCTAAATCTAATGGAGGTTCGTACAAATTATTTTAAGAAACATGATATGATCAAACTATAAGTGAAAATATATAACGTTTAGAATAGAGGAACCACACCATGTTCAAACATTTTAGAAAATACTTTTATATCCTATTTGGTTTTTTCTTTATGGGTTTAGGTATTATTGGAATCATTTTGCCATTACTGCCGACAACACCATTTTTATTATTAGCTTCTGTATGTTTTGTAAGAGGATCAAAGAAATTTGAAGTTTGGTTTAAAGGAACTAAACTATATAGTAAATATTTAGAAAGCTATATAATCAGCAGGGCGATGACGAAAATCCAGAAAATAACAATTCTATTAACGGCCGATTGTATGATAGCTATACCGTTTTTCTTAGTAGATAATATGATAATTCGAATTGCGTTGCTTGTAATTGTTGGATATAAGTATTACTATTTTATTTTTAAAATAAAGACGTTACCAAAGGAATAAAATGAACGAAGAATATTTTTGTTTGCTCTGTTGCTTTTAAGACTAAGCTTTTAAATAGATAGTTACTTAATAATTTGTAGTAACATCCGATAAAGTAAATATAGACTAACACTTTAAAGGAGAATGAATCGGATGAAATTATTAAGCAACATGAGAACAAGCAGAAAATTAATCGTCCTTTTGGTCATCTTTACCCTTTCGCTAAGTATTGTAGGTTTATCAGGGTACAAATACACAAAAGAAATGGCCCGTGGTTCAGAGACTATTTATAATGAGCATTTACTGCCGATAAATTGGCTGGGACAAATAAGGACGAATAATCGAGCTATTGATTCATATACCTTAGAATTAATGATAACAAAAGATAGTCAGGTTATTGAGCAGTTACTAGAAAAAATAGATAGTGCTAGCAACGAGAACGCTAGTTTAATCCAACAATATGAAAAAACAAATCTACTTCCTGATGAGATCGAATTGCTAAAGGCAAATAATGAAAAACTACTTGAGTATCTAGAAGCAAGAAATATAGCAATAGGTTTATCAGCGGAAAATAAAAATACTGAAGCCTATAACTATTATGTTGATCTAGTAAAAGAAAAACAGACAGCATTAAATGATTCGATCATTGACCTTCAGATATTTAAAGAGGATTTAGGGGAAAAAGTAATGAATGAGAATAGCGATAGGTTTCAAACCTCTTCCTTTATTTTATTTTTCGTTATTGGTGTAGGAATTATCATATCTCTTTTCATTGGAGTTATTATTGCAAGAATGATCGTTAACCCCATTAAGCAATTGCAGATCTTAATGTCTCAGGCAGAGAACGGAGATTTTACAGTCAGTGGTAGCTATAAGTCTAAGGATGAAGTAGGTCAATTGGTTTCTTCCTTTAATACGATGATTGGAGGTATTAGAGGAATTATCAAAACAGTAAGTGAAACCTCTGATATGGTGGCCGCTTCATCTGAAGAATTGAGTGCGAGTGCCGAGCAAAATAGTCGTGCTAGTGAACACATCTCGTCAACAGTCCAAGAGTTGGCTGTCGGTTCGGATCATCAAGTACGTACAGTTGAAGATAGTACACAGGTGATCAATGAAATGACAAATTACTCAGAAGAAATTACCTTAAATGCAGATGATATGTCAAAAAGTGCCCAAGAAACGTCTGAAATGTCAGTTGAAGGAAAGCAGTCAATTGTAAAAGTTAAGCTGCAAATGAATAAAATTAATGATAATGTTCTTGGATTAGGTAGTGCAATAAATGGCCTAAGTGAACGGTCTACTGAAATTGGTCGGATTAATGAAGTGATTACAGCGATTGCCGCTCAAACAAATCTTTTGGCCTTAAATGCTGCAATTGAAGCAGCTAGAGCAGGAGAGCATGGCAAGGGTTTTGCAGTTGTCGCAGATGAAGTAAGAAAGTTAGCTGAACAATCAGCTGACTCAGCGGAACAGATCACAAAAATAATTGATGTCATTCAAAGTGATACAAATCAAACCTTAAAATCAATGAAATCAGCAACAATTGAAGTAGATGCAGGTCTTATCATTGTTGAAGAGGCGGGAGAATCCTTTGATAAAATTGAACACTCTATTAGTAGTGTCGTTTCGCAAATAAGTGATGTAGCTGGAGCAATTAAACAATTATCTTCTGGTTCTTCCCAAGTTGCGACTTCAATTAAACTAGTAAAAGATATTGCAGTAGAATCAGCTGCTAGTAACCAAAATGTATCAGCAGCTACAGAAGAACAATTAGCTTCAATGGAAGAAATTGAAACGTCAGCGACAAACTTAGCGAAAATGTCTGAAGAACTACAACAATTAATTCGCCAATTTAAAATATAATGATATTATGCAAAAAGCTGAGTAAGGTAAATCACCTTACTCAGCTTTTCTAGCTTCGATATGTTTGATTCAAGTACGTTGTTGGTGAAACACCCGTTACTTTTTTAAAGACTCGACTAAAGTAAAAAGGATTCGAAAACCCTAAAGCATTGCTTACTTCCGAAACATTAACCGATTCATTTTTCAACATCGTGATCGCTTTTTCAATTAATAGTTCGTCTTGGAATTGCGTAATACTTTTCCCGGTTTCTTTTCGAAATAAAGTTGATAAATAAGCATAGTTCATGCACAGGGCTGTTTCGATATCTTTGCTCGACAGTTTCTTGCTTGAGTTGTTAATAAACAGCTCAATCATTTTACCAACTATTCGATTTTGTTTTGAATTATTCTTCTCTTCAATTTTTCTCGCATATAAATCAACAAAAAATTGAAATGTCACCGTACATAAAAAGAGAGGCCGTAAAGAATGTGGAGAATTATAACTTTCAACCAATTTCTTTAACTGTAATTCGGTGTATTCACAATTAAAAACCACACCGTGCTTTGGTAATTTAATCTGTGAGGCATAGGTTTCTTCTAAAATCAATGAAGACTGTTGGTAATGTAAGTATTCTGACTGGGTTTCCGGATTATCTTGATTTGTTGAATCGTAAAAATGGATATAAAACCACTCAGTACCTGGAGAATATAGTGAACTACCCCAGTGTGGAATGTTTTTTCTGAGAAAGAGATATGCTCCTTCTTTTAGGTTGTATTCTATCCCATCTTCATATACTTGAATATGTCCTTTTTTTACATACACGAACACATTTATCTTTTCCATAAGTCGATCAGGGTGACCACTTGTTCCATCTTCATCTTTCATATGACCTATTTCCCTGATAAGGGGGAGATTGTTTGTCATTATCTTTATCTCATGCATATTTAATCACCTTCTGGAATTTTCAACTTTACAAAAATGTTCCAAATCTATCCTTTTATTTGACTATTAAAGGATAGTATAGTTGATATTATTTTATAAAAAGAGTAAACAATTTT
Organism: Metabacillus sp. GQ13; assembly: GCF_059758525.1. Lineage (NCBI taxonomy): Bacteria > Bacillati > Bacillota > Bacilli > Caryophanales > Bacillaceae > Metabacillus > Metabacillus sp. GQ13. Next base: position 237,992 of record NZ_JCAXET010000001.1, on the reverse strand, counting down.
TTCAAGGTACGACAATTTGCACGTGAAGCTAACTTTTTGTAATTATATCACAAAAAACGAAAAATAAGATATGCATTATGTCTTATTGTGAATTCCGTTTCCTATCCTATTTTCTTCATAATAGAAAGGGTAAGATGTAATTGGTTAAGGAGGAGATCATTGTGCAAAATGTTCAATTGTTAGATGGTATATATAGAGCTTCACAAGAGAAGGGAAAAGAATATTTATTATACCTTGATGTAGATCGACTAGTAGCACCTTGTTATGAAGGTGTATCTGAAACCCCAAAAAAGCCCCGTTATCAAGGGTGGGAAACTACCGGTATTAGTGGACATTCCATCGGTCATTGGTTGTCTGCAGCAGCAACAATGTATTCATTATCTAATGATGACAGACTTTTGGAAAAGCTTGAATATGCTGTTAACGAGTTAGCTAGTGTTCAAGAGATAGATGGAGATGGATTTGTAAGTGGGTTTTCGCGTAATTGTTTTGATAACGTATTTACCGGCGATTTTGAAGTTGATAATTTTAGTTTAGGTGGAGGGTGGGTACCTTGGTATAGCATTCACAAAATATATGCAGGATTAATTGATACCTATCTACTAACTGGAAATAAGCAGGCTCTTACAGTTGTAATTAAGCTTGCAGATTGGGCAAAGCGTGGTACTGATCGACTAGATGATAATCAATTTCAAAAGATGCTTATTTGTGAGCATGGTGGAATGATCGAAGCAATGGCTGATCTTTACAAGATTACAAATAATCAAAAATATTTAGACCTTGCCATTCGTTTTTATCATCAAGCTGTATTAGACCCTCTTTCTAAAGGAGTTGATGATCTTCAGGGAAAGCATGCTAACACGCAAATTCCAAAGGTAATTGGGGCTGCGAAGTTATTTGAATTATCGGGTGATGATAAATATAAAAGAATTGCAGAATTTTTCTGGAGTCAAGTAACAAATCATCGCTCATATGTAATCGGTGGAAATAGTATTGGGGAGCATTTTGGTCCATCGAATACCGAAGAACTAGGAATAACAACAACTGAAACATGTAACACTTATAATATGTTAAAGTTAACCGAACATTTATTTAATTGGACTCAAAATGTTGAATATATTGATTACTATGAAAAGGCACTATATAATCATATACTCGCTTCTCAAGATCCTGATTCTGGAATGAAAACGTATTTCGTATCAACGCAGCCAGGGCATTTTAAAGTATATTGTTCACCTGACGAATCGTTTTGGTGTTGCACTGGGACAGGAATGGAAAATCCTGCACGATATAATAGGGCAATTTACTATCGCGATCAAGATGATCTTTATATTAATTTATTTATTGCATCAGAAATTCGTCTTGAGGATAAGAATGTAATGATTAGACAAGTTACCACATTTCCAGAAACAGAAAAAACGACGTTAGTTTTTGATAGTGCTACAGACGAAAACATAATCTTACATATTAGAGTTCCAAAGTGGATATCTGGTCAAGTTTTTGCAGCTGTAAATGAAAAGAAGCAATATGCAAGCTCAAAGAATGGTTATTTAACGATTGAAGGAACGTGGAATGCAGGGGATATTATTGAAATTCAACTTCCAATGGAATTAAATATTACTAGATCAAAGCATGATGTAAATAAATCCGCAATCCTTTATGGACCAATTGTATTAGCTGGTGCTCTAGGCACTGAGAATTTTCCAGAATCAGATATACAAGCTGACCATCTCAAACTAAACAATCATCCGTTAGTAGAAGTACCTGACTTGATTTCTAATGAAAGCGATCTGACAAAATGGATAAAACCAACTTCAGATCCGTTAACTTTTATAACTGATGCGGTCGGACAGCCAGGAAACAAACGTGTTACACTAATTCCGTTTTATAAATTGCATCATCAACGTTATACGATTTATTGGAATGTAATGGATGAGATTTCATATCGATCATTCGTAGACAAAGAAAAGGAAGATGCTGCTAGATTAAGAGCAATGACAGTAGATGTTGTCAATCCAAATGAACAACAACCTGAAGTAGATCATTCAATAAAGAAGAAAAGTTCTCGATCTGGTTATTTAAATACATTCAATAGGGGGTGGCGGGATAGTATAAACGAAGGTTATTTCAGCTATAAAATGACTGTGTCGCCTGAAGAACAAATGTATCTCCTTGTTACTTATAGTGGAAATGATGCAAAACTTCATGAAGATGGCAAAGCTTATCCACGAGATTTTACGATTCAAGTAAATAATTCGGTTATTGCACACCAAACGCTTGAAGGGAACAAGCCAGGTAAACTTTTTAATGTTTGCTATGAAATCCCATTATCGATTACAAATGGTAAGGATAAAGTTGAGGTTGCCTTTTCTTCAGAAGAAGGAAAGGTTGCAGGTGGGGTTTACGGTGTTAGGATTGTAAATGATAAAGGATATACAGAAGGGGATTTGTAGTTTATTACTAAAAATAATTAAATAAAGACAGGTAACACAGCGTTAATGCTATGTTACCTGTCTTTGTTCTGTTCTGTTTTATGTTATGGTACTCACTGGAGACGAGGGTAATGTTATATAATCAAAATCAATAGATCTTCACAAGTTGTCTAGATCTATTAGATGACCTTTATAATTTGAAATTTTCAACAATTCCCATCAGATGTTCAGCTTGTTTAGATAGGTTTGATGTTGAATCAGTTATCTCCTGCATCGCTGCAGATCCTTGCTCTGAAGCAGCTGCAGTTGTTTCCGTATATGAAGCTGTTTCTGCTGTAATATCGATGACTTCAGCAAATGCGTCCGCAACTTCTTTACTCAGAATCAATGTTTGTTGAATATGATCAACCATTTCCGTGACGACTATAGTTGTTCTTTGTGTTTGGTTGATAATATCGTCAAAAGAAGTATTTGTCTCATTGGCCAAACTTACTCCTGATATAACTTCTTTCACTCCGTCTTGATTCTGATTGATTATAACCTGTACCTCTTGTTGAATGGACGAGATGATATCTTTCACTCCACGAGCGGCTTGTTGAGATTGTTCGGCTAATCTACGGACCTCGACAGCTACTACAGCAAACCCTTTACCGTGTGCACCAGCGCGTGCAGCTTCAATAGCAGCATTAAGTGCTAACAGGTTTGTTTGCTCTGCTATTTCGGTAATTGTTGCAATGATTGATGTAATTTCATTGGATTTCTTTCCTAGAACTTCGACGGTTTGACTCGTATTTGACATGGTTTCTTCAATTGACATCATTTTTTCCGAAGATGCCCTTACAGATTTACCACCACTTTGTGCTACCTTTTGCATTTCTACAGCATTCGTTTTAACCATTTCAGCTTGCTCGTTTAAAAATTTAGCTGCTTCCTCAAGGCTATGCATCTTTTCAAAGGATACTTTCATTTTTGATTTGGTATTTTCGCTACCAGATGCAATTTCACTTGAAGTCTCAGCAATTGAGTGGATAGTTGTCGCTGTTTCTTCAGCAGAAGCTAATAATTCTTGACTAGTCGCAGTTACATTTTGTGCCATCTGCGATACCTGTCTTACGATAACAGCAATTCCTTCAATTAACTTATTTGTATCATTTGCTAGATCAGCAAGTTCATCCTGTGAGTTAACGTGGATCCTTTTTGTTAAGTCTCCACCAGCAGTTGCAATTTCTAGAATTGATTGACTGATTTTATTGACATTTAACCTAATTCCTCTAGATAACCTGATGGCAAAGAGGACAGCTAGGATAATTGCAAAAAGGGTTAAACTAATTGTGATGATTTTAGAAAGTGAGACTTGTTGATTCAAATTATCAATTCTATTTTCCTGTAATTCTTTTTGTTTACTGATGATCATCTCTACTTCAGTTTGAATTGAACCCATATACTCGGTTCCTTCTCCTGCTTCGACTATGGTTGCTCCAGCTTCAAGACCTTCTGTTTTCCTCGTGTTTACAAGAGCATCAGAATAAGTAAGCCATAATTCATAGTTTTCTTTGATGATATCAAGTTTTTTTAGTTGTGCAGGATTATCATCAAACAATATCTGTAATCCTTCGAACTCATCAGTAAATTCATATTTTCCATTTTCAAAAGGATAGATAAAATCCGTTAAACCTGTGATGATAAAACCTCTTTGACTTGTTTCCATTTTCAACAAAATTTCTGATAAATCCTGTGTTCGCTGATTTATTTCTAAATCATTTTCAATCAAAAAATGAATCTCATTCTCGAGCTTACTCATGTTTGTGTAGGACGTTGCAGCAGAGATAAGTAGCACGACTGTTAATAGTCCAAATGACATGATTATTTTTCCGCGAATGGTTTTGAAGTAGTTAAAAAAACCTACTTTTTCTTTTGAGTTAATCTTTGTATTCTGTACATCTTTCCTCTTTTTACGTTTTAACACATAAATCCCCCCCAAGATTATGCTAAAAGCACTATGTAAATATTAGTAATTAATATTTACATTAATATTAAACTTAATCACAAACTTTATCTAGTACGTTTTAAAAACAATTTAGTTTATTTTAGAGCTTTTATAAGATAACCATTGAAAAATCAATTCACAATTCTTTTCATTTAAATAGTAAATAAGTATGGGATGATTATCTCGGCATTGGCTATTTGCAGTTGATATGGGATTTTAAGGTTTCTTTCTGTGAAACCTTTTTGTAAAACTATGTTAATATTTATCCAGAAAAGTATTAGAATGAGAGTGGGATTAAATAAAACGGTGCATAACATCTAAATATTGTAGGGGGAAAATAATTGAAAGAATTCGTTGGGAATTGTATAAAGTGTAAAAAAGCAATTTATTGTTCAGATGGTTTTTTAGAAGGAATCTTAAACGACGAGAGAAACCTTTATTGCTTTCCATGTTACACAATCAATCATATTGCTAGTGATATATCCTCATCCTAGTATAATAGACTAGGAGGATTACTAAAAAATATAGTGTAAATCAATTAATCTAACTTTAACTGGAGGCTTTATCATGGATTTTAACGATGTTGTCCATAATCGACGTGAAATTACTAGTTTTTTAGATCAATGTATTTCTAATAATGAGTTAGAAAATATATTAGATGCTGCATGGCTAGCGCCGACGGGTAATAATTTGCCTTCAAGAGAGTTTATTGTTGTAAAAGATAAAGAGGTACTTATCAACCTCTCTAGGACCACTCCTTATGTTCCTTGGTTAAAAGATGCTAATTGCGCCATAGTAATAACAGGTAGACCAGAAATAAGTAAGTATTGGATTCAAGATGGGTCAATAGCAGCGGGTTATATTTGGTTAGCGGCTGTAAAAGAAGGGATAGGCTGTGCATTTGGCGCTGTTTTTAATGCTATGGATGAAAAGGAATCTGTAGAAAGAGAAGATTTTGTTAAAGAAGAACTACATATTCCAAAAAACAGAAGAGTACTAGCAATATTAGGAATAGGCTATGCTAAAGAAAAGCCAAATAAAAAGAAATTGTCAAAGAAAACTGAGATTATCCATTATGGATCATTCAGTTAATAGTAGTTTAGAATAAAGGAAAGGGTATGTAACTTGGTAATCAAATATTTAATGAGAAAAGATGTTGTTTAGATTAACTAAACAACATTTTTTTTAGGAGTTCTATCATTGTAATAGAGGATTCAGTGACTAGAAGTAATAGGTTGGATCAGTTTACAAAAAAATCTTAGTATGCAAAATAGTGCAATATTTATATGACCACGGATAAACAAAAAAGTCTGGTTGTGGGTAAAAAAAATTTCCGGTAGTTTGGAGATGGGATAACTATAAAAGTTTAGAAGTAAGTGAAGGGAGGGACTTGACTTTAATTGGAGTTGGGTATTATTTCCTGTATGTATTATAGCAAAAAGAACTATTTTTCGCAACATTAAGATAAATACATAGGAAGATTTTATCTGATATCACTTTAATAGGATAGATATCACCTTGAAAAGAGATGAGTAATCCATTTCAAGGTGATTAAAATGGAAGCGCTTTATACACGTTCGTAATATGAAATTTTTAGTAGTTGTCCCTTTTCTATAAGTTTGTTGCTCTCAGACCTAATTGAAGATTATTGGCAAAGTAATATAGCGGAAAATGTAACTTTTATCGAAAACAACCTATGAGTGAGTGTAAAAAATTGGAGGTATATTATGTTATCAAACAACAAAAGTAGATATAAAAAGGCATCTAGGTTCTTATTAAGTACTATATTAGTAGCGTCTTGTCTAGTCCCCCAGGTTTCCCTGGCAATAGCCAAACCTGGAAAGGCTAGCTCAACAAATTCTCATCAAATGGAGTATTTAGATCGTGGTTTAGTAGCGGTAAAGGTTGATAATGGAGTTTTTATTAGCTGGCGTTTACTAGGTAATGAATCAGAAGATATGTCATTTAACGTGTATCGAGATGGAAAGAAAGTTAATTCATCACCTATTAAATCAAGCACAAATTTTCTTGATGAGAAAGGTACAGCTGAATCTTCTTATTCGATACAAGGTGTGAAAAGCGGCAAAGTACAAACAAAATCTGAAGAGGTCGATTCGTGGGGAGAGAATTACCTTTCAATGCCACTTAAAAAACCGAATGATGGAGTAAATCCAGATGGATCATCTTACACATATCATGCAAATGATGCTAGTGTTGGAGATCTTGATGGAGACGGACAATATGAAATCATCTTGAAATGGGATCCTTCCAACTCACAAGATAACTCTAAAAATGGGATTACAGGTGAGGTATTTATAGATGCGTATAAATTAGATGGGAGTCATTTATGGCGAATAGGACTAGGGAAAAATATTAGAGCTGGTGCACATTATACACAATTTATGGTTTATGACCTTGATGGAGATGGAAAGTCTGAGGTTGCGATGAAAACAGCAGATGGATCAGTGGACTCAACTGGCAAAGTCATTGGTGATGCGAATGCAGATTATCGAAATGTGGAAGGTAGAGTTTTAGAAGGACCTGAATATTTAACAATCTTTAATGGAGAAACAGGTCAAGAACTCGTGACAACTGATTTTGAACCAGCAAGAGGCGCAGTGACAGATTGGGGAGATGGATATGGCAACCGAGTAGACCGTTTTTTGGCAGGTATAGCTTATCTTGATGGTGAAAGACCAAGTTTAATTATGACAAGGGGTTATTATGAAAAAACGATGCTAGTAGCCTATAATTTCCGAGATGGAAAATTAACAAAAGAATGGACGTTTGATAGTGACACACCAGGTAATGAAGCATATTCAAGTCAAGGAAATCATAATTTAAGCGTTGCTGATGTAGATGATGATGGAAAAGATGAGATTATATACGGTGCAATGGCTATTGATGATGATGGAACTGGATTATACACAACAGGTTTAGGACATGGTGATGCCATGCATTTAGGTGACTTAGACCCGACACGTCAAGGTTTAGAAGTTTTCCAAGTACATGAAGATAAAAGTGCAGAATATGGCATGGAGTATCGTGATGCTAAAACAGGTGAGACGCTTTGGGGTATTTTCACAGGAAGAGATACAGGGAGAGGAATGTCTGCAGATATTGACCCACGCTATGAAGGTGAAGAGGTATGGGCAAGAGGTGGCGTCTATTCTAGTAAAGGTGAATTAATTACAGAAGCTATGCCGTCATCAACGAATTTTGGAATATGGTGGGATGGAGACCTTTCTAGAGAGCTTCTAGACCATAAATGGGATGAATCTTTAGGTTATGGAACAGGTACTATTGATAAGTGGAATTACGAAAGTGAAAAAACCGAAAATCTATTAATTGCAGAAGGATCTGCTTCATCGAATTGGACAAAAGGAAATCCAAGCCTGCAAGCAGATATTCTTGGGGATTGGCGTGAAGAAGCAATTTGGAGGTCTGTAGATAGTAATGAGCTTCGTATTTATACAACAACAGACTTAACAGATCAGCGAATCTATACGCTAATGCATGATCGCGTATATCGTTTAGGTGTTGCATGGCAAAATGTAGCCTATAATCAACCACCTCATACAAGTTTTTATTTAGGTCATGGGATGGAAGCTCCAGCTTTTCCAAATATGTATGTTGTTACACCTGCAAATGTTATATTTACACCTAAAACACTTCAAACAAAAGGAAAAAGTGTCGAAAATTCTGTCACTAGCAAAGTGTCAACACCTAGTAGTTCTCCTGTGTCATCGATAGAAATGTTCGTAAATGGAGAGTCGTTGATAGGAAATGTTAAAGGACATACTGTTAAATGGAATAAGGAAAAACTAATTAGTGCGCTTAACGGTAAAACTGGGTTTATTACCTTAAAGGTTTCAGGGATGTTAGAAAACGGAGATAGATTCACAGGTGAAAATACAATGACAGTTAAAAACTAAACATGATCTAGGGGGGATTTTAATGGGAAGTAGTTTACTTTGGAAATTGTTAAGCATAATCATGATCCTTTCTGCTGTTCTGCTTGCGGGACCAATAAGTTCTCAAGTGGAGGCATCACCCAAAAAGTATAATTTTGATTTTGGAGAAGGAATAGTAGAGAAAGGGTATACTGGAGTTAATGCATTGGATCAATATAATGAGGAAAAGGGGTTTGGTTTTTCCACCCCTAAAGAGATGAAAAATGTTGCTGCATCTGGAACAGGTATTGCTAGCGATGCTGTTCAATTTATGAGCTTCGGCACGAAAACTCCAAACACATTTAATGTTGATCTTCCTAATGGACTATATGAAATTAAGGTAACACTTGGGGATACTTCAAGGGCAAGTGTCGCAGCAGAAGGTGTTTTTCAAGTCATTAACATGACAGGAAACGCTGCAACAGCTTCATTTCAAATTCCTATTACAGATAATCAATTAAACCTTAATATAACAGAAGGAAAAGTAGGAACGGCGTTTACACTTAGTGCCTTAGAAATAAAGAAGCTTTCCAAACATCCAGTGACAAAGCGGACAATCTATATTGGCGGAGATTCAACGGTTTGTAATTACTATCCACTAACAAATAGTATTCAAGCTGGCTGGGGACAAATGCTACCAGAATTTGTTGATCAAAATACCTTCCAAGTTCGAAATATGGCTTCAGGGGGTCAGATTGCTAGAGGATTTCGGGATGATGGTCAGCTGGAAGCCATCATCAAATATATTAAACCAGGAGATTATTTCATTTTACAACTAGGGATAAATGATACCAATCCAAAAAACAATACAACTGAAGAAGAATTTAAAGAAATTATGCGTGATATGGTTACCCAAGTTAAGGAAACTGGGGCAACCATTGTCCTGTCAACACCACAAGGCAGAGCAACAGACTTCAATATAGACAATGAGCATCACTCTGAGAATAGATGGTATAGACATTCAATTCTTGCTTTAGCAAAGGAAGAAAATGTTCCATTAGTGGACCTTAATATTTTAAGTTCAGCATATTTTACATCAATTGGTGCTGAGGCTACAAGTGCACTCTACATGAATGGAGATAGTCTCCATCCTAATCGTGATGGTGCAAGACAACTTGCCCGAATCGTGGCAGAAGATTTGAACAAACAGGGACTAGATGGTTTTACTGAAGAAGAGTAATTGCTTGTTAAAGACTGTTTAAAGCTACGAGCTTTACAGTCTTTTTTGTCTATAAGCAAAATAAAAACTAAAAAACACAGTGCAATGGTACGACTTTGCTTAAAGAGTTAGGTATTTTAACAGAAACTATATTATAATAAAGAATAACAAAACTTTTCAAAAAGGAGATACACTATGTCAAATCAAGAAAACAACAATGAACAACCAACTCAATCGACTGAAAAAAAGAAAGTAAGCTTACAGGAACTAATGAAACAACAGCTTGCTAATAAAAAGCAAGCACAAGCCAATGAAAAACAAACAAATAAAGGTCTATCACAAAATCATAAGATGAAAAGCCAGCAGTCAAAAAAGACTAGTACTACTCGAAGAAAAATGGGTAGTTAAGTCAAATTGATCCTTTTTTTACACCATGTTGAAATTTTAGCATGGTGTTTCTTTGTGTGGATTAATTTTCGTAATTATATATAGATAAACCTATTTTTGTGGTTCTAAACATATAGAAACCTAGAATCTATCTATAGTTGAACAAAAAGATACAGGAAATAATTTGTTAAATTATGAAACTTTCTCCATTTTAAAACGTAAAAAAGGGAGAGGGAAAAATTTGAATCGAAGGGGTTGGAACAATGAAGAACGGTAGTATTTAAAAAGATACATATAGAGGACCTAATTAACAATGAAAAAGATAGGTGGTGACATATGGAATTTTTCGGAGTGTCCCTTGAAACAATCTATTTAGTTACACTAATAATTGCAGGAACCATTACATTTTTATACGTGATGTTTGGGGATGTAGTAGAGGGATTGACAGAAGCTTCTGGCTTCCTTAGTCCTACGCTTATCTTATCGTTTTTAACAATTTTTTCAGCTTCAGGATATTTATTTGAGGTGTTTTCACTTCTCACAAGCATGTTGATTATTTTGTTTTCAATTATTATTGCTCTTATTCTTGTCACTCTATTAAATGTTTTTATTTTAATACCGCTCTCAAAAGCGGAAGAATCTCTTGTCTATACAACAGATTCGTTAAAAGGAAGAGTAGGAAAGGTCATTATTCCAATTCCTGTTGATGGTTTTGGAGAAGTTGTACTACCGAGTAAAAGTGGTACGATCGCAAAGTCAGCTGTAAGCTTTGATGAAATTGCAATTAATGAAGGAGAGCAAGTACTCGTCATTGATGTTTTGAATGGTGTATTACATGTTTCTCCACATGAGAGAACTGAAGACTTTAATTTATAGGGGGTTTTACGAATGACATTAATTTTAACAGTTGTAGGTGTCGTTGTTTTTCTATTAATTGTACTAATTGCAGTATTTGTTGCGAAATATAAAACGGCTGGTCCTGACGAAGCACTAATCGTTACCGGCAGTTATTTAGGTAAAAGAAATGTTCATGTAGATGAGTCTGGCAATAAAATTAAAATTATCCGTGGTGGGGGCGCATTTATTCTACCAGTTTTCCAGCAAGCGGAGCCTATAAGTTTATTATCTAGTAAACTAGATGTTACTACACCAGAGGTTTACACAGAACAAGGAGTTCCTGTCATGGCTGATGGGACTGCAATCATTAAGATTGGTGGTTCGATTGAAGAAATTGCAACAGCTGCTGAGCAATTTTTAGGGAAAAAGAAAGAAGATCGTGAAAATGAGGCTCGAGAGGTTTTAGAAGGTCACTTACGATCAATTTTAGGATCAATGACCGTTGAAGAAATTTATAAAAATCGCGATAAATTTTCACAAGAAGTTCAACGTGTTGCTACTCAAGACTTAGCAAAAATGGGACTTATGATCGTTTCATTTACGATTAAAGATGTACGAGATAAAAATGGTTATTTAGATTCGTTAGGTAAGCCGAGGATTGCACAAGTAAAACGTGATGCTGATATTGCAACAGCAGAGGCTGAAAAGGAAACGAGAATTAAGAGGGCTCAAGCAAGTAAAGAAGCTAAGAAGTCTGAGCTTGAACGTGCAACTGAAGTGGCAGAAGCTGAAAAAGAAAATCAAATGAAAATGGCTGATTATCGACGAGACCAGGATATTGCCAAAGCCCGTGCTGACCAAGCCTATGATTTGGAAACGGCCAAAGCTAAGCAGGAAGTAACAGAGCAAGAAATGCAAATAAAAATTATTGAACGTCAAAAACAAATTGAACTAGAAGAAAAAGAGATTCAACGTCGTGAACGACAATATGATTCAGAAGTTAAGAAAAAGGCTGATGCAGATCGATATTCTGTTGAACAAGCAGCATCGGCTAATAAAGCGAAGGAAATTGCAGAAGCGGATGCAAACAAATATCGTATTGAGGCAATGGCAAAAGCAGAAGCCGAAAAAGTTCGGATGGACGGTTTAGCCAAGGCTGAAGCCGAGAGAGCACAAGGGGAATCTGAAGCAGATGTTATTCGCCTAAAAGGTCTTGCAGATGCCGAAGCTAAACGTAAAATAGCTGAAGCGTTTGAGCAATATGGTCAAGCAGCTATCCTAGATATGGTCGTTAACATGTTACCTGAATATGCAAAACAAGTGGCAAGTCCATTATCAAATATAGATAAAATTACTGTCGTTGATACAGGAAGCAATGGAGAAAACGGAGGGGCAAATAAAGTAACAGGGTATGCAACTAACTTAATGTCAACCTTACAGGAATCATTAAAAGCATCATCGGGAATTGATGTGAAAAACCTTTTAGAGAACTTTTCAGGAAAAGGAAACATAAGAGAAAGTATTGATCAACTATCAAAGATACCAGTAAAAGAAGAAGTTGAAGAAGAAGAAAAGTACGAAGGATGATCCTATTAGAGTCCTAAACTAGTAATGTTCAATAATATAAAAAAGGTCGTCTACATGTTTGGTTATGAAGTGTAGACGGCCTTTTTAAATTATTTATATTCTAATGCGACTCTAGTTCCGTTTTGGCAATTAATTTGTCTGAACTACTTTAAGATCGATACTTGCTAAAGCAGTAGGTAAATCGGCAAACGTTGTCACACCTTTAAAGTTAACACCGATGGATACAATCGTTTGAGCAATTTCAGGACGGATTCCTGTAATAATTGTTTCAACACCCAATAACTTCAAGGCATAAATAACTTTGAATAAATTATCAGCTACCATAGTGTCAATAACTGGAACTCCTGTTACATCTAAGATTAAATATTCTAGCTTTAATCGTGAACACTCTTCCATAGTTACTTCAAGGATAAGTTGAGAACGATGGGTATCAATTTCTCCAATGATTGGAACAACAGCAACAGTCTTATTAATAGGAACGACTGGAACAGAAAGTTCTTCTAGTGCGGTATAAGCGATTTTCATTAATTTATTACTATGTTCTTGAAAAACCTTTCCATACTCCGCACTAATTTCATCAAGTAAAGGATCAATGACCTTACTGACATCTAGCATTGTTATTGGAGCGAATTGCCTTTGCTCTAACTCTACAGTAAAAACATCCCATATAACAGAACGATAGAAAGCCAACGATCGTAAAGACTTTGTTAGTGACGTATTATTCACTAAAAAACTAGCCTCTGAATTTGCCCAGTTTTTGATATCATTTGAAACTTCATGTTGATCTATTAACGACTTACCTAATAGTTCGATTAATATAGATGAACTATCATTATCATTTATCTCTCTGTTTATAATATTTTTTTCACTTAATGTTTTAGAAAATAAGTTTTTTTGTAGTTTTAAGACGTTATTGGCCAATACTCGCTTATTATCAATGATTTTATTCCCAATGTAATTTAATTCATCTTTCAAATGTATTCACTCCTATATTTTACTCAGCGATTTAATAATAACATATTTTTCTATTAAATTGTGGTACCACAATTAAGTGAGAAGGAATATGTTGAAATTGTAATAACCATCTAATTAGGAAGTTATCATATCATTCTTCTAAATTCGGATGGCGTGCATTTCTTTTGACGTTTAAATGTCTTTATAAAATAACTTGTATTATCAAACCCAACTTCAAATGAGATATCAATAATTTTCTGGTTTGTTTCTTTTAGTAGTTTTGCAGCTTTATTTATCCGCAGAGTGTTAATGTATTCAATTGGTGACATTTGTACAACAGATTTGAAAAAGCGGTAAAAATGACCTTCACTCATTTGGATCTGTTCGTATAACACACTTATTTGTATTTTTGTTTGATAATGTTCTTCAATATATGTCAGTACTTGCTTTAATCGATTTAATTTTTCTGTATCCGATGTATGAAAGGTCTGTTGTTTCGAGGTCTGTGGTAAATGATTATAAACTTCATAAAGAATAGTATAAAGCTGGGCTTTAATGGCTAATTCATATGCTTTTTCTTGTGTTTCAGCTTTTTGAACAATCATTCTGAGGGAACTAACGATATTTTTTTGCCAAGAATGACTAGAACGGAATACAGCTTGTTGATCATTAATATATGTGCTTAGTGTGTCTATATAGTTACTTTGAATACTATCATAAGAAAAACTACTTACTAATTTATGGTCAAAGACAATTGCGTAAAAGCGAAAAAACTCTTGACCAATTGGAAATGCTGCATGTAGTTGCCCACTAGGGATAAAGAGTGCTTCACCATTAGTTATTGTATAATTTGATGTGCCGATTTGAAAGTTAGCAGTCCCTTCTTCCATTAAAATAAACTCGATTTCCGGATGCCAATGCCAATTGAATATGACGTCCCCATCTAAATGATCAACTTTATAAATAGTTAGTGGAAACATTGGATCACCATGATTCCTTGCTTCTAAAAGAGTTTTCTTATCCATTTTCTCACTCCATGAAGATATCAGTATTGTGTTATGAAAATGCGAATATTATGGGAGAATTCATTTTTAATAATCAGTATTATTATAATATAGATTCAAATACAAAGCGATGAAGGGAAGAATATATTATGAAATTTAGCAATGGACAGTGGTTGACGAAAGAGGGCTATCAAATTATAAGTCCTGTTGAAGTATTCGAGATAATCAAGAAAAAGAAATCGCTTTCAATAATTGGTCCACCTAAACCAATTACAGATCGTTCTGGTCAGCTTGATACAGCACTGATTGAGGTTAATTTTTCATCACCAATTCCAGATGTTATACGTGTTGAAATTTATCATCATAAAGGTGTTAGAAATCTTGGACCACATTTTGAAATATACGAGGATCCTAATAATCCAATAGTGATTAGAGATGAAAAGTCATATGCAAGCTTCCAGGCTGGAGATATGACTGTAAAAGTACAAAAGGAAGGCAATTGGCAACTTGATTTTGAATATAAAGGGGAAAAGGTTACCTCGAGTGGTTTCAAGAGCATTGGCCACATTATCGCGGATGATCAACAAGTATATATGCGTGAACAGCTAGAATTGGCTCCAGGTGAATATGTATATGGACTTGGTGAACGATTTACACCATTCATTAAAAACGGCCAAGTTGTTGATATTTGGAATAAAGACGGCGGGACTAGTTCAGAACAATCCTATAAAAATATCCCATTTTACTTAACAAATAAAAACTACGGTGTGTTTGTTAACCATCCAGAGCTTGTCTCTTTTGAAGTTGGCTCTGAGCACGTATCTAAAGTGCAATTTAGCGTACCTGGCCAGAAGTTAGATTATTATATTATTGGTGGAGCTTCTATGAAAGGAGTACTAGAAAACTATACAACTTTAACAGGAAAACCGGCATTGCCTCCATCTTGGACATTTGGATTGTGGCTTTCAACTTCGTTTACAACGAACTATGATGAAGCAACTGTCAACCAGTTTGTTGATGGAATGGCAGAACGTGATCTACCATTACGTGTTTTCCATTTTGATTGTTTCTGGATGAAAGAATTCCATTGGAGTAATTTTGAGTGGGACGACAGCATTTTCCCAGAACCAGAGGAAATGTTACAGCGTTTGAAATCAAAAGGATTAAACATTTGTGTATGGATTAATCCCTATATTGCTCAAAGATCACATTTATTTGATGAAGGTGTCGAAAATGGTTACTTCCTTAAAAGGGAAAACGGAGATGTGTGGCAATGGGACCTATGGCAACCAGGCATGGCCATTGTCGATTTTACAAATCCAGAAGCATGTGAATGGTATGCTAGTAAACTTCGTCGCTTAGTGGATATGGGTGTCGACTCATTTAAAACAGACTTTGGTGAAAGAATTCCGACAGATGTGGTCTACCATGATGGTTCAGATCCGATGAAAATGCATAACTACTACACCTTCCTATACAACAAGATTGTCTTTGAAGTGCTGGAAGAAAAGCGTGGAAAAGGAGAAGCAGTCCTTTTTGCTCGTTCAGCAACGGCTGGAGGACAACAATTTCCAGTTCACTGGGGTGGTGATTGCACTGCTACTTTTGCTTCAATGGCTGAAAGTTTGCGTGGTGGTCTTTCATTAGGTATGTCTGGTTTTGGCTATTGGAGTCATGACATCGGTGGGTTTGAAAGCAATGGGACAGCAGATGTTTATAAACGTTGGATTGCTTTTGGCCTATTATCGAGTCATAGCCGATTACATGGAAGTCGTTCATATCGTGTGCCGTGGCTTTATGATGAAGAAGCAGTAGATGTTTTAAGATCCTTCACTAAATTAAAATCTCGCTTAATGCCTTACTTATTCAATATGGCAAAGGAATCGTCAAGTAAAGGGATTCCGATGATGAGACCGATGATTTTAGAATTTACGGAGGATCCAACATGTGATCAATTGGATCGTCAATATATGTTGGGAGATTCATTATTAGTTTCTCCAATATTTAATGAACAAGGAAAAGCAAATTACTACTTACCTAAAGGTAATTGGACAAACTTTATCAGCGGTGAAAAGGTCGAAGGTGGTACTTGGCATAACGAATATCATGGTTATGAAAGTGTGCCGTTATTTGCTCGAGAAAACTCCGTCATAGCTGTCGGTAATGTTGATGATAAACCAGATTACGACTATGCAGATCAGATCCAATATCAATTATTTGAACTAGAAGAAGGTGGGGTTGCTAGTACGACTATTTCTTCTGATCAAGGTGATTATAATATCGATTTCAAAGCTACTCGTCAATCGAATATTATTACGATCAATGTAGAAGGTGCAACAAAACCTTGGACTGTGCAATTACGAGGGATTGAAACGATTGTATCCGTACAAGGTGGAAAAGTAACATCACATGCATTAGGAATAATTGTAAGTCCAGAAAGTTCAAAAGGTGCAATACAAATCCGTTTATAAACCTGGTAAACCAGTCTTAGTAATCTGAGACTGGTTTTTTCATGTCCATTTATCACGAAAACCAAACATTTTATGAAAAATATCATCTTTATCATTATCCTATGAGATTTAAAGGTTATAATTAAATTCCCACTGTTAAATACTAATCAATATGCTATAGTTAATAGGCATTTATGTCTAAACTAAAAATTACCTCTACTGACATTGAATAGTTACTACATCCATTTTAATTAGACTAAGATACAATAATAGAAAAGAGAAGTGATCATTTTGCCCGATTTTTTACAACTTGGCATACGAAAAGAAATATACCATACATTAAAATCATTAGGACTTACGACTCCAACACCTATCCAAGAAAAAACAATCCCATCCGTGTTGGAAGGAAAGGATATCATTGCCCAGGCTCAAACAGGAACTGGGAAGACACTAGCTTTTGTGCTACCGATTCTAGAAAAGCTTGATGTGAATAATCCTGAAATCCAAGCTCTTATTTTAACGCCTACCCGTGAATTAGCCCAACAAATTACGAAAGAAATCAAAAAAATGATTGAGAATATAGAGGGAGCTCAAGTATTAGCTGTTTATGGGGGTCAAGACGTTAATCATCAATTAAAAAAATTAAAAGGTGCACAGCATATTGTCGTGGCAACTCCTGGACGGTTGCTAGACCATATACGCCGTAATACAGTTGACCTTTCTACTGTTCAAAAGCTTGTTTTAGATGAAGCAGATCAAATGCTTCATATGGGTTTTCTTCCGGAAGTAGATGATATCATTTTTGAAACATTATCTACACGGCAAACAATGCTTTTTTCTGCGACAATGCCTAATGAAATTCGTTCACTCGCTAAAAAGTACATGATAGACCCAGAGAATATTCAAGTAAAGGCAAAACAAATTACAGTTGACGAAATTAAACAAATTGTAGTTGAAACAACTGACCGAAGAAAGCAGGCGACACTTCTGCATTTATTGGAAGAACAGCGTCCATTTCTTGGAATCATTTTTTGTCGGACGAAAATCCGTGCTAAAAAGCTTCAAGAAGCACTTATTACTAGTGGATACGAATCGGATGAGCTTCATGGTGATTTAACACAATCAAAACGTGAAAAGGCAATGAAACGATTTCGTGAAGCGAAAACACAGTTTTTAGTTGCTACAGATGTTGCAGCAAGGGGTCTTGATGTAGAAGGTGTTACCCATGTATTTAACTATGATATTCCACATGATGTAGAAAGTTACGTCCATCGGATTGGTCGAACAGGTCGTGCTGGTGGTGACGGTGTTGCATATACTTTAGTTGCTCCAAAAGATTTAGATTTCTTACGAATGATTGAAAAGGGAATAAATCAAACATTAGAAAAACAAGTCATTAAAGGAATAAGTGTTCCAGATAAAGAAGATTATCAAGAAGAGAGAGCCGAGGAAATTAAAAAGTCTAGACGTCCTGCAACCAGAGACAATCTCAGAAGAAATCATTCAAATTCTTCATCAAGACCCAAAAGGGATGATAATAGATCTAAAAATCAATCAGGTCCTCAAGGTAGACGAAGAACTCGATAGAACAAAGAGATGTATCTGTTCAGCACGAACATGGTAGCTAACTTTTTCTAGGTAGACCCACTGGAGATGGATGTTTACCGTTTTCTATACTTCAAAAATCAAAACTATGAAAAAGGTGAGAGGATGATATCCTCTCACCTTTTGTAATGGGAGTGTATAATGTTAGCCTTTTTCGATATAAAACAACCCTTGCAAAAACAATCTTTATTTTTGTAGATCTTTCTTAGTCAGTTCACTTCGAATGTTAATTTCCTTTGAAAATTCAGTATCTTGCTTATTCTTCGGGTATTTATTTTTACGTTCACGATTATCGTTTTTATTTGTCATTTTGCAGGCCCCCTCTCTTTTTCAATACGTTTATTTTTCTCAAATAAGAGGGGATTATTAGTCATTTCTAGAAATTTTTGCGGACATATAGTCTGTGAATGTAAATAGCCTAACCTAACTAATTATCATGTCAACTCAGCTAGAATCTTAAGAGAGAGCCTAAAATCCACTTTCGCCAGGCGTAAATGGTAAATCTAATTTTTTCTCTACATCTCGTAAACGTTGATTTAAGCGATTTAGTCTACGTGTATGCTGCTGATTTGTGCGGATAAATTCACTGTTTAGTCTGGTGACTTCTTTATTTAAGCGGTTATGTTCTCGATTTTGCCTTTTTAATTCTTCATTTAGACGTGTAAGTTCCCGAGTTTGTCGCTCATTTTGATTCTCAACGGCAGTAACCCTTCGCTCAAGCCCAGTGGGTTGTCTATTTGTTTCAAAAGGCATTTGTTGATGAAAGGAAGAATATTGTGGATAATGTATTTGATCTTGTTGTGATACATCATAATAATAATGATGATGATATGGATTCATAAAGGAACACTCCTTAGTTTGAAAAGTGATGAGACCATATAAGTTTATGTAGGTTTTAGTGGAGTGTAACGGCATATGTCTAGTTATTTAAAAGTAGTTAATTATTTTTGAAGTGGAGATCGTAGTATAAACAATAACAGATGAGCCCGTCGCCCCCGTTGTTAAATGAAGAAATAGGAAAGTAAAGTAATCACAGCGGCTATTATTTCTCGGGAAACCGCAGATAATTACATTTTACTACATAATAAGCCATGTTGGTGACGAATTTTATAACAAGGTCTAATGAATGTTGAGATGTTTGTTTTTTCTCGTACTCATTCACTTACTTTTACTGTTCATCACTTTGATCCTCATCATCAGGAACAAAGAAAGCAACTTCATATTTCATTAAGATATCAATTAACTGCTCTTTTTCCTTCAAATAGTTTAATGAAAAACTAAAAGCGGGGAAGCCAGTCTTTTGGTTAATCTTCGCCATCATTTTACTATTCTTAGGTAATTGTTCGATAAAACGCTCTTCGTCTTTAAGTACGATAGCTAGAAATCTAATGGTTTTATGTTGATAGGGTAGGAATCCTTCAATATCATCCCAACGAACAAAGCCAAGTTTAAGAGGACCATTTAGTGTTATTCCAGAAGGACTAACAGAAATGAACGGATCGATCCCGAATAGTTGCTTTCCAATCATATATGTGCACCATACAAATAGGATCAAACTTAGGCTAAAAAAAATAGCGATTAGAGAAACACCGTCGGATAGAAGCATATTAATTGTAAATACTAGAAAAGCGGAAGTGAAAATAAGCATGATGAAAAAAGCACTAAACGTTTTTATTTTCGACATATAAAAATTTTCTTCCATTTGGACTCCTCCAGGTTATATGTAAGCTGTTTTTAGGCTATTTCTTTATGTTTGTTGCTATTCTCATTGTCATAGAAACCTGAAAAAACCCTTTAATCTATAATTATACCACATAATTAACAAAAATTAACTGATATATCTAAAATAGGAAGAATGCTTATAACGTTTCAGGATAATTACATAACACCTTATATACAATAATATTATTATGTAAACAAATGATACCTGATAACTAGTTTGATAAAAATTAGGAGAAAACTCTTGATAAAACATTCAAAATGATTTATTGTAAGTCACAAGCTTTAATTATTTAAAATTTAATAATGTTCAGTCAATAGGTGTTAAAAGTAAATCACTTTTAACTTAAAAGGGAAGTTCGGTGAAAAACCGACACGGTCGCGCCACTGTTAAGGGGAGCTTGATTACAATCCACTGTTTCAACTAGAAATGGGAAGGGATATTAAGTGATGAACCTAAGTCAGGAGACCTGCCTGTTGTATGCACTTATTACCTACGCGAAATAGGGAGGAGTGGTGGTCATATGTTGAAACCATTTAATATTCATTTCAACTCTAGTTAACTATGCCTATCGTTCGTCTCTCTTATTGTCCCATAGAGAGGCTTTTTTTAATGGGAAAAAATAGTTTAAAACTTTAGTTACATAGAAAAGGAGTTCCTCAAATGACAATTAAAAGTTCAAATATCGGGTACCCAAGAATTGGTGAGAATCGCGAATGGAAAAAAGTATTAGAATTATTTTGGTCACAGCAAATAAATGAAGAACAATTTCATAATGAAATGGAACAAATCCGTTTAACACATTTAAGTAAACAACATGAAAAAGGAATCGATCTCATTCCTGTTGGAGATTTTAGTTATTATGATCATGTTTTAGATACAGCATCAATGTTTGGATTAATTCCAGAACGATTTAAAACTATAGCTCAGACGTTTTCTTTAAACCAATATTTCGAGATCGCGAGAGGAAGTAAGGGGAAAATAGCTTCTGAAATGACGAAATGGTTTAATACAAATTACCATTATATTGTTCCTGAGTTAAAAGAAGCACAGCCTAAATTAGTAGATAATCGATTATTACGCTTGTTTTTAGAGGCTAAGGAAAAGCTAAACATTATAGGGAAACCTGTTATATTAGGTCCGATTACCTTATTATCGATTTCAAAAGGCTTTGATGGTCAAAAGCGATCTGAGCTACTAAACTCTCTTGTCCCACTTTATATCGAAGTGTTTAATCAACTTAAGGAAGCTGGGGCAGAATGGATTCAAATA
Organism: Metabacillus sp. GQ13; assembly: GCF_059758525.1. NCBI lineage: Bacteria > Bacillati > Bacillota > Bacilli > Caryophanales > Bacillaceae > Metabacillus > Metabacillus sp. GQ13. Next base: position 216,645 of record NZ_JCAXET010000001.1, on the reverse strand, counting down.
GATGAACCTATTCTTGTTAAAAATGTGGACAAGGAAATCATCAATGAATTTAAGGACGTTTATTCAGCGTTTCATGATGGTGTGAAGGATGTAAATCTTATTCTTCAAACCTATTTTGAGAGCATTGAATTTTATGAAGAAATTATTCAGTTACCTGTACAGGGAATTGGTGTTGATTTTGTACACGATGAAGGCGTCAGTGTTATCAATTTAGAAAAACATGGTTTCCCTAGTGATAAAGTTCTTTTTGCTGGAGTCATCGACGGGCGTAATATTTGGAAATCTAACCTGACGGATAAGTCAAAACTTGTAAAAGAGATATTGGAATTTGTTGATGAAAATCATTTAGTGGTTCAACCGTCTTGTAGTTTGTTACATGTTCCCGTGACCATAAACAGTGAACAGCAATTAGAATCTCAAGTGAAGGGTTCTTTAGCATTTGCGGATGAAAAGTTAAGCGAAGTTGTGATGCTAACGAGGTATTTAAATGAGGAAATTAAGATGAATGAACTTGATAAGTATGATCAAGCTATACACTCAATTAAACATTCATTCTATCGTAATGTAAAAAATGTTCATGAAGCAATGCACAATATTAAATCTTATTCTTCTTCAAGAATAAGTGTCGAAAAACGGAAGGAATTACACTCAGCTAAATGGAATCTACCTATACTTCCTACTACAACGATTGGTAGCTTTCCTCAAACAAAGGAAGTTCGAAAACAGCGGTTGAAGTGGAGAAAAGGGGAGTTAACGTCTGAACAATATGAGCAGTATATTCAGAAAGAAATAAAGAAATGGATTGATATTCAAGAAGACCTAGGATTAGATGTTCTTGTTCATGGAGAATTTGAACGAACAGATATGGTTGAGTTTTTTGGTGAAAAGCTTGAAGGTGTTGCAATTACCAAATTTGGTTGGGTTCAGTCTTATGGCTCCCGATGTGTGAAACCACCAGTTATTTTCGGTGATGTTTACTGTCTTGGAAACATGACCGTGAAGGAAACAGTCTATGCACAAACCTTAACTAAAAAGCCTGTAAAGGGAATGCTAACCGGCCCTGTAACCATTATTAATTGGTCATTTGTCCGTGATGATATTAGTCGTACTGAAGTATTAAATCATGTAGCTTTAGCAATTCGCAAAGAGGTTGAAGCGCTTGAAGCAAATGGGATTACGATGATTCAAGTAGATGAGGCAGCATTACGAGAAGGACTGCCTTTAAAGGAAGAAAAAACAGAAAGTTATTTACAAGCTGCTGTTCATGCCTTTAAATTGGCGACATCTTCTGTCAATGAAGATACGCAAATTCATACACATATGTGTTATTCGAATTTTGATGATATTATCCATGCTATTGACGCCCTTGATGCAGATGTTATTTCGATCGAGACATCTAGAAGTCATGGAGAATTGATTGCATCCTTTGAAAAACACCATTATAACAAAGGAATTGGTCTAGGAGTATATGATATTCATAGTCCCCGTGTACCTGCATTAGAGGAGATTACACAAAATATGAAACGTGCACTGGAAGTCTTGGATTATCGTGCGTTTTGGGTGAATCCAGATTGTGGCTTGAAAACGAGAGGTGAAGAAGAGACTGTAGCAGCACTAAAAGTTATGGTTAATGCAGCACATGTATACAGAGAAAAAATTCAAGCCGTTGAAACAGTTTAAGTAAAATCGAAGAGAATAGATAAAGGTAAAGGCACTACTACCCTTTGGGGTATGTAGTGTTTTTTCCGTTTTTAAATATATATGTTTAAGGAAGGGCATAAATTTGTATTGGAATAGGATACTGAGCAAGATAAATGAAAGTCTTTTAGATTACAATTAATATAGGAGGGAAAAGTATTAGATAGATTGAAAAGAGCTATCTAAATGAATATTTAAAAGATATCATTTTAAATGTTAAAAAGAGTGGATTCCAATGTAGGAGGTATAACATCGATGGAAAAATTTCACATATTTATTAATGGGGTATGGACAGGTGAGGGTTTACCGACGACAGAAGTGATAAATCCTGCAAACCATGAAGTCATAGCAACAGTTCCAAATGGTGGAGCAAATGAAGCAAACAAAGCAATTGAAGCTGCCAGTTCTGCGTTCCGAGATTGGTCGGCTTATTCAGCATATGAACGTTCAGACCTACTCAGGAAATGGTATGATCTGATTACGTTACACCGTGATGATCTAGCAGAAACAATGACGATGGAGCAGGGAAAGCCATTGAAAGAAGCACTGGGTGAAATAAACTATGCAAATGGATTTATTTCATGGTATGCGGAAGAGGCAAAAAGAATTTATGGAGAAACGATTCCTGCAACGCAACGAAATAAGCGAATTCTCGTCCAAAAACAGCCAGTTGGTGTTGTAGCCGTCATTACCCCTTGGAATTTTCCAGCAGCAATGATTACTAGAAAAGTGGCTCCTGCGCTAGCAGCAGGGTGTACCGTTGTGATTAAACCGGCCGAACAAACGCCATTAACTGCGCTCAAACTAGTATTACTTGCAGAGAAGGCGGGCATACCTAGAGGTGTAATAAATGTAATAACTGGTGATGCAAAGGAAATAGGTGAGGTTTGGCTTAAAGATGATCGAGTACGTAAATTAACATTTACAGGTTCAACAAAAGTTGGCAAAGAATTAATGAAACAATCGGCGCAAACCGTTAAAAAGCTGTCTCTAGAACTTGGTGGTCATGCACCAGTTATTATACTAGAAGATGCCGATTTAGATAAAACTGTTGATGGAGTGATCGCAGCAAAATTTCGTAATGCAGGGCAAACATGCATTTGTGCAAATCGAATATATGTACAAGAATCTATTTATCATGCTTTCATTAACAAATTTGTCATAAAAGTAAAAGAGTTATCTACTGGAAACGGAATGGATGAGAGCACAGACATTGGTCCTCTAATCGATCAAGCTGCTGTTACTAAAGTTTTTAACCATATAGATGATGCAATTGCCAAGGGTGCAAAAATTGAAACAGGTGGGAAAAAGAATAATGGTTTATACATTGAACCAACCGTTCTTTCAAATATTAATGACGATATGCTATGCATGATAGAAGAGACTTTTGGTCCTGTTGCTCCAATTACAAAATTTCATTCCGTTAATGAGGTTATCGAACGAGCTAACAATTCAATCTATGGATTAGCAGCATATGTCTTTACAGAAAATATAACGAGAGGCATTCAAATCACAGAAGCACTTGAATATGGAATTATAGGTCTTAATGATGGACTTCCTTCCACACCACAAGCGCCATTTGGCGGTTTTAAACAGAGTGGTATCGGACGTGAAGGTGGTCATCAAGGTATTGAAGAATATTTGGAAGTGAAATATATTTCGCTTGGTTTATGAGAAGAACAGCTTGGCTTAAATGCTGAGCTTTTTTTACTCTCAATTCTTCCGTTGTAGAACTTTTAACCTAAATAAAATGGTTTTTTCACCGATACTAGAATAGTAAATGCGTCGGTCTGGCCTTACTTTGGCCTATAAGACCTGATGGAGGTACTTTTTAATATTAGTGGAATTTAACGATTTCCTATAAAATACTATTTGATATTTTTAGTGTATTTAATACAGTTTTATTAAAGTTTTCTTATTCTTAATAATATTGGAATCAATCTAAAAGTTACTCCCCTGACCCAATGTGTTGATATAAAATAATCTATTTTACCAAAAGAAAACCCTCTCTTTCCATTTGAATTTGTTTCGATGGCTCATACATTCTACAATAATCTGCGGGAGTAGATTATAAAGTAAAGTCTTATTTTTGGTGTTTCATAACGAATGATAATTTCATAAAAGACAAAATAAGCACAGAAATCGAACTGTTGAAAAGGCAATTTAAAAAAGCTAGATTTTATTGTACTAGTTTAACGACCATATTCATAGGTATAAAAAGGGTTAATGAACAAGTAGAAGATTACTATGTTCATTTAGGTATCTTTTTTATCAGTTGTATTGAACTCATTCTGCAAGTACGCAACTAATTATTAGTATTAAATTATAATAATTATAAAAAAGTATTGATTTCTATCTGAGACATGTTATTATAATATTATATTCAAATAAAACATGAGGTGATTCTAAAAATGACTAATAATAAACTAACTACAAGCTGGGGTGCTCCAGTAGGGGACAACCAGAATTCAATGACTGCTGGAGGGCGTGGCCCGACTTTACTACAAGATGTACACCTTTTAGAAAAACTAGCGCATTTTAATAGAGAACGTGTTCCAGAACGTGTTGTTCATGCAAAAGGAGCTGGTGCACATGGTTATTTTGAAGTAACAAATAACCTGTCACAATATACGAAGGCAGACTTTCTTTCAGAAGTTGGAAAACGCACACCAATGTTTATTCGTTTTTCTACTGTTGCTGGTGAATTAGGATCTGCTGATACAGTTCGTGACCCACGTGGTTTTGCTGTAAAATTTTATACGGAAGATGGTAACTACGATATAGTCGGAAACAATACACCAGTATTCTTTATCCGTGATGCAATCAAATTCCCTGATTTCATACATACACAGAAAAGGAATCCACAAACACATTTAAAGAATCCAACAGCTGTATGGGATTTTTGGTCATTATCACCGGAATCTTTACACCAAGTAACGATTTTGATGTCTGATCGAGGAATTCCAGCAACGTTACGTCATATGCATGGATTTGGTAGTCATACATTTAAATGGACGAATGCTGAAGGTGATGGAGTTTGGATTAAATATCACTTTAAAACTGAACAAGGTGTTAAAAATATTAGCCCGGAACTAGCAGCGCAAATCGCAGGCGAAAATCCTGATTATCATACTGAAGATTTATTTAATGCAATCGAAAAGGGTGATTTCCCAGCATGGAAATTATTTGTACAAATCATGCCAGTAGAAGATGCTGATACGTACCGATTTGACCCATTTGATGTTACAAAGGTTTGGTCACAAAAAGACTACCCACTAATCGAAGTTGGTCGTATGGTATTAGATAGAAACCCAGAAAACTATTTTGCTGAAGTTGAACAAGCAACATTCTCACCCGGTACACTTGTTCCTGGTGTTGATGTATCACCAGATAAAATGCTTCAAGGTAGATTATTTGCTTATGCTGATGCGCATCGTTACCGTGTCGGTGCAAATCATCAAGCATTGCCAATTAACCGTGCAAAAAATGAAGTGAATAACTATCAACGTGATGGTCAAATGCGTTTTGATGGTAATGGCGGAAAATCAGTTTATTATGAGCCTAACAGCTTAAATGGACCAACTGAGACACCTGAAAATAAACAAGCAGCATTCCCAGTTTCTGGTGTTGCAGACAGTGTAGGATATGATCACAATGATCATTACACACAAGCTGGTGACTTATACCGTTTAATGACAGAAGTACAACGCGCACATCTAGTATCAAATGTCGTAGGTGCGATGATGCCTGTTGAACGAGAAGACATTAAACTTCGTCAAATCGGTCACTTCTATAAAGCAGATCCTGAATATGGTACACGTGTCGCAGAAGGATTAGGGTTGACTATACCTGAGGCAGTAAAATAATAATTTCTAGGTAAATACACGATATATTCAATATTTTTCTCAACTATTCTCATTTATTCTCATTTAAAGCACCCATTTTGGGTGCTTTTTATTTTGGCTTGATTCCTAAAAATAAGATGAATGAAAATAAAGCCTCAATTATCTTGAGACACCATACTCCGTTGGTTATTGTAAAGCGTTCTCGGTCAAATGACGCCTAGGCATGTGAAAAGCGATTAATGAGTGGTAATTCGCTGTTACCTTTTTATACACTGTTATTTCTTCCGTCTAAGGTCCACATGAATATAATTGATTAAATGTTCTTTATATCTATCTTTTACTATCTCGGTTTCTCTTTCTATTTTTTTTTGGTTCACCTTTGTTCCCATTTTTTCATGATCACGATAAAGTACAAGGGGTTTATTTAAATAAAAGAATTTGTATTTTAAGACAATGCGGCACCACATATCGTAATCACTGGCATAAAGCAATGTTTCATCAAATAAACCAATAGTATCAAACACATCCATTTTAGTCATTACGGTACATCCGTTTACAGGACAATAATCGAGAAAACGATGAGTAAACATGATTCGATTCGAAGAATGATATTGGATTGTACTTAGATAATCACCTTCGTAGTTTATTATCGTGTAAGGTGAAAAGCAAACAGCTGCATCATTCTCTTTCATGAAATTCAATTGTTTAGTTGTTTTATCTGGCTTGAAAATATCGTCTGAGCTCAACCATGTAAAATAATCTCCTGTTGCATTTCTAATACCGGTATTTAATGCACTAGCAGTACCACCATTCTTTTTTTTAATATAGTTAATTGAGTTTAAATAGGGCTTTATTTTTTCAATATATTTAGTTGACCCGTCATCAACGACAATAACCTCGACATTATTATATGTTTGACTAAGAGCACTTTCAATGGCGATGTTCACATATTGACAATTGTAAAAGGGAATAATGATAGAAACTTTTTCCACTCGTTTTTTCACCCCTCTTTTAATATTTTCTATACAAAACAACGATTAATCAAACTAAGATTCATTTAGTATCCATACTTTCAGATATGTGATAAAAATAACAAAAATTCAGTCTAGTTATTAGTGGATGTCACCAAAGTGAGTTACATAAACTGGAATATAAAGAATGTAGGTACATATTAATTTAGTATGATGTCAAAAAAGTTATAAATGTAGGCTATGTTAAAGCTTAGGGTTGATTTACTATACTATGTTGATTGAAGTGGAAGATGGAGACTTCTGCGAATGAAGCAAGTCTTGGGGAGACACCCCCACATGCTGATGCTTCGAGGATGCTCCCGGACCGCTCATGGAAAGAACGTCTGGAACGGAAATCACCATTCAATTTTAACAAAGCATAAATATAAAAGAGAAAGAATGTTCAAACCAAATAGCCTATTAAGTTAGGGGTTAAGACTAAGATAATCTTTCTAAAATTGCGAGGAGAAAAAATGAATATACTATTTGTTTTTTATGTTCCAAGCGGCGGTGTTGAGACGTTAAACCGACAACGATGTAATGCACTTAAAAAGTATAATATTCATGGTCACTGTCTTTATTATGAAAAAAGAAGAGATTTGGTAAACGATCACGGTACTCCAACCTATATAACAAATGATGATAATGAAATAAAAAAAATAGTTGAAGATGGAGATTATAAGGCTATCGTTGTCGTTTCAGATTTTCAAGCGTTACCACGACTAAGAAAAATGGGATACAAAGGGAAAATAATCATTGAAATTCAAGGGTATGGACCAAAAGATGTAGCGAGAACTGCTCTTATTTCTGCAATATCACTTGTAAGAAACCATGCTGATGGATTTCTTAATCCAAAAACACCTCACATCGTTCAAATAATAGATACATTTTATCCTAACTTTCCTCAATTCAGTTTTAATAATTGCTTTGATACTAGTAATTTTTCGTACCGTGCTTTACCTAAAGAGACTGAACCTATCATTGCTTGGATTGGTCGGATTGAGGATAATAAAAACTGGCGAGAATTTCTCGAGTTAGGACGTCAACTTATCAATCATTTTAAATCAAACATCCAATTCCAAATGTTCTGTGATCCAACTATTGGTGATCCGAAAGAGAGAGTTGAATTTGAACAACTAGTAAAAGAGTTTAATACCGAGGTAAAGTCAAAAGTGAAAAATGGAGTAGAACAAGAGGCTATTATTCTTCACTTAAATGTTCCTAATTCTCAAATGGCCGATCATTTCTCAGTTATTGGCGATTCAGGAGGTTTTCTATGTTCGACTTCCAAGGTAGAGGGCGCGCCATACTCGTTGCTTGAAGCGATGAGCTGCAAATGTCCAGTGCTAACCACAGATTCAGATGGTGTAAGAAGTTCTATTATTCATAACTATACTGGAAAGTACTACACCTTAGGCAATATTCAGGAAGGAGTAGATCAGGCAATAGAATTGATGACTAACCACCCATTAAGAGAACGTATCCGTATAAATTCCCTAGAGCATGTGAAACTCCACTTCAGTCCAGATCTTTATTGTCGTAATTTTATTAATATGCTTTTGTCACTCGGGGTAAACTATAGTAAAACATTACATAAACCGGAATAGAGAATAAGTAATTTCCGGTTTTGAATTTTCTTAAATGAAATACCTATCTCATGAAGATAATTATGATAATAAACTTTGCTCGTGTTTAAACATTTTCAGTTGTTTCTTTTCATCTTTACTAAGTGATTTTAGATTTTTATTTAAAAGTTTCTTAGCAAAGTTATATAATTCTATATCTAATTGATTATATTTTTTTATTAACTTGATTGTAGAAGGTGGTAAATCTTTTTTCGCAAGTCGCTTTTTTGTAATGTTTTCTTTTGTATAATGGATATTTTCCCAACCATACTCTTTTTTTAGTAAAAAGAGAGATTCATCAAACATCTCAGTTAAGCCAACAACTTTAAATGATTTTAATGTTTCCTTAGCCTTTTCGAGGTCAGGATAATCAGGGATTCCACTGGCCATAACAGTTTGGAAATTATATGCTTCAGCTTCTTTGATAACATATTCTTCGAGGCTCATATCTTTTACTCGCTCATATCCCTGATAGTTTTGCAGAAAATAATATAAAGAAATAACCCGATCTACCGGATCACGTAACATCGTAAAATACGTATAAGGTTTTGTGAAAGACTGGTGAATACCATAAAGATAATGACCTGAAACAGCTTTGATGCCATTCTTTTCATCTTCCTTTAATTGATCAGCTTCTAAAACGATGCCTTTAAAGGAATTATGATCGAATATTTCATTGGTATTGTATTGTTGTCTAAAAATCCTACTCAAAGTTGTTCCCCCAGTTTTGGGTATATGCATAAAAATATCTAAGTCATTGTTTGTCAAATAAAACTCCTCCATAATATATTGTTGAGCAATTACGATAAAAGCCCAGATTTTTTCAAGTATTCAACAAGTTTATGCCTATAAGATCCTTCAATTATCGTGATTTCTTTTAACATATCTTCCTTATGTTTATTTGTGCCTGACATTTCGTGGATCCTGAAGTTAGTTAAAACTTCATCTAAATAGTGGATTTTGTAGCCGTTTACTAATATTCGGTACCACATTTCATAATCATGTGTGTATCGAAAATAAGGATTAAAATCACCAACAAGGTCTACTAACTCTTTATTTAAAATGACTGTACAGCCATTAATTGTATTATAATTTAAGAATGTTTTATAAACTTCATCATTATTCGAAAACCTCTGGCAATGCCACGGATAGATTACTTGGTTATTATCATCGATTAAATCATAATTTGTAAAACTAGCCATAGCTTTGTGGGTAAGCATAAACGATATTTGCTTGGAAATCTTATCAGGAAGAAGATAATCATCAGAACTCAGCCAGGCGATATATTCACCGGTTGCTTCTTTAATACCTCTGTTTAACGCTGAGGCAGTACCTCCATTTTCTTTTCTAACATAACGGATATCTCCTAGAAATTCCGTGACTTTCTCAGTAAATAGGGTTGAACCATCATCTACAAGTACTATTTCGATATTGGTATAGGTTTGCTGTAAAGCACTTTTAATTGCTTGGTCTACAAAGGAGCAATTATAAAATGGAATAATAATAGAAACTTTCGGATCCATTGCGCTATCCTCCTCCGAATAGTTTTGTTTTTCTACTTATGTTAACTAGTATATGGAATGATCATTTGAAGTGATCTGGACAAATGTTTTAAATTTTTGAAAACCAATCAGTTGATTATAAGTATAAGGTTTCGTCTATTAACGTTTAAACTGTTCGTTGACATTAAAAGAAAATGCCTGAGTCATTTAACGAAAAGAGCACAAAGATAGGTAAAGTTAGTAATGAAGTATTTATTATGAAAAACAACAATCTTTTCGAAAATAGACGGGAATTAAATAGTAAATAAACCAGAAATGGCTATAGATTTTGGCGGTGGAAGTTAAGAATATCTTTTAATGATGATTGAATGTGATAAACAGGTTTCCAACCCAATTCAAAGAGGTTTGATGGGATATTTGTTATTTGTTTTTCCGTTTGAACATTTAGTCGCGATTTTATCTCAAATTCAATTGGTGTTAATGACTTATATTCGTTGATTATTTCTCCCAACGTACGAATATTTCCGGTCGCAACCTCATATGTTTCTCCAGGTTTTCCTTTGGTTAAAAGAGTTTCATAAGCACGTATAGCATCTCTGACATCAAGAAAATCCCGCATAGTTAAGACATTTTCAACCTCAAGTACTTTAGTAGCTGTTCCTTCTTCCATATCTACTATTTTTTGTGCTAGTAAAGAACAAATACCATTTGAGAAACCAGGGCCTATTAGATTGGTAGGCTTAGCTAGGACAATGTTCATATTAAATAAAATTGACCATGCTTGTGAGATGATTGCTTGGAGTGTTTTACTTAAACTATAGGGATGTGTGAGGGTAGAGATCAATGCGGGATCATATTGGAGTGCGGAGCCAGTAACGACAATTTTACAAGCAGGATTTACCGCTCTTATTGCTTCGATTAAATAAGCTGTAGAGAATGAATTCACTTCCAATGAATCAATAGGGTGTAACCAAGATTCGCCAACATGATTTTGTCCGGCTAAATGTAGCACAAAGTCTGGTTTTGCCCTTTCAATGAGTTTTTTCACAGCTAGTTTATTTGTCAGATCACATAGTTCCATTTGAACGTTTTCAGGTAGTGTAGATGTTTTTCTTAACACGACTGTAAGATCATATCCTGCATCTAAGAAATGTTTACAGGCGTGTTGACCTGTAAAACCACTTGCCCCGGTAATTAATAATTTCCCTTGTTGATTCATGATTCCTCATCCTTCTTCATTAAATCTTTTAGAATATCAACCTTTTCCTTTTTAACAGGTTCATAGGGATAGACAATTTCATTGTTCCTTCTATATCATATAGTATGTTTTTATAACCTCGGTGCTACAGGCTATTCAATTAGTTTCACTATTTTTAAAAGTAGATCATTACTGTTTGGATTCCCTAGCAATTCGAATAGTGATAGATGAATGAAACCTAGGTCTATTAACGATTAACATGATTTTGGAGTATTGCTGATTAAAATAAGTTTCTTTAATGGTATGCCTTCTTCTAATCTAAAAATATTGTTCACTTAAAAGTGACATTAGTCTATAACAATATCGTTTACCTGAATACGTATATAAATAGAACCATTTACGTTAAATGTCTAAATATGAATAAAGGAGATGTCAGATGAAAATATTACTTGCTACGTTTTGGGTAGTTCCACATGTAGGTGGCGTATGGAATTATATGCTGCAATTAAAAAAAAATCTTGAATTGCTAGGGAACGAGGTTGATTTGCTGGGATATGGTGAGGGAAATAACTATGTACACATCGTCAATCAAAATCGGAGTATTGATGTAAAAAAGCCTAAACTATTTAAACAATCTCAACCTTCTCCTTATAAAGATCCGGTTGTAAATTATTATGAAATGAAACGTTATGGCTATGAACATGGGGTTAATGAATTGGGTTTAGAAAAGTACGATTTAATTCATACACAAGACGTACTATCAACAGTGAGTATAAATCGAATAAGGCCAGAAAAAACAGTATTAGTAGCTACACTTCATGGTTGTGTTGCACATGAACTGCGACATTACTTACTGAATGTCAATAAGACAGATACCTCTCAGGTGGCATGCAAGTATTTCGATGAACTTGAATATGACGGTGCTACTTCTGCTGACATGACAGTCGTGGCTAATGAATGGATGAAGAATATTTTAATGAATGAATTTCAAGTTCCTAATGAACAAATAAGACTTTCTCACTATGGGTACGATATTGAACAATTCGATGCGAAAATGAAACAGAAATCTCCAGTAGAAAACCAAACCGATAAGAAACTTATCATCTATGCAGGAAGAATAACAGAACTTAAAGGTGTTAATTATTTGATATCATCACTTAAAGAATTAAGTAATAGTCGAAATGACTGGATTTGTTGGATCGTCGGTGAAGGAGATAAGTTAACAGAGATAAAAAAACAAAGCAAAACATTAAAGTTGGAAAAAGATGTCATCTTTATGGGGAATCGAGATGACGTGCCTTATTTATTGTCAATTTCGGATATATTTGTCCTTCCTAGTCTTATCGAAAATCAACCATTATCCGTGATAGAAGCGCAAATAGCAGGGAAAGCAGTTATCGTAAGTGATGCAGGTGGTTTACCTGAAATGGTTGACCATGGGAAAACAGGAGTTATTTCACTTGCAAAAAATTCTAGTAATTTATCCGCTAATATCAATTATTTACTTGAACACCAGTCATATCGGGAAAGCCTTGGTTCAAATGCTCGAAAGTGGGCACTTACACATTGGAGCCAGAGTGAAGCTGTTAAACGAGTGTTAGAAATTTATCAAAGTGCAATGTTGAAAAAGTATAAAAATATCCAATGAGGCTCTATTTTTTTACTAACACAAACTAATAACTCACTGTTAATGGAAGTGGGTTTTTTAGTTTGATTATCATGGAGCTAGGCTCGTCTGATAATTGTTTAGAAAAGCGGGCGACAATCGCTTTTCCTCTATCAGAATGGTTGAATTCAGCTTATGCTTGGTTAGTTCATCCAACCTTTCAATTCAGTTAACATTTCTTCATAATTAGGTAATGTGTATTGAAAATCAGTTCTCGTATTTTTGATGGTTCTATCTTGTGAAATGGTGGAATCTGGAGTGATTTCTAAATCCGTTTTATTGAAAATTTTCTTGAACAGTGTTAGTAAGTGATACTTCGATACTTTTTGATTAGATCCTAAATGATATAATCCAGTAATATTATTGTTCATCATTTCCTCGACAGCCTTAGCTAATTCAAGGGTCGTGACACCATTCCAAAAGACACGTTCGTAGCCATTAATCCGCCCATTTTGTTTCATAAACCACAAAAATAAACCAATCCCATCGTCTTTTAACTCGGGGCCAATTATAGATGTTCGAATCGTTAAATGTTTATCACTAACGATCTCACCTAATTGTTTAGACTGGGAATATACAGTTGTTCCATCAGGAATGTCCGTTTCAATATAGTCGCCCTTCACACCCGAAAATACGCAGTCTGTACTGATTTGAATAATTTTCCCCTGATAACGTTCTGCTAATTTTGCTAATTGGTGAGGCAGCAGGCTATTAACTTGGAAGGCCAGCAACGGATTATTACTGGCATCATCATTTAAAATACCTATACAATTTATGATGATATCGGGTTTTGTATTTTCGATTATTGCCTCTAATCTTTTAAAATCAGTAACATTTAAATATAGACCTTTTTTATCGTTCGGATCCCTTGATGTATAAAGTACATCATATTGTGGTTTTTGCTTGAAATATGATGTCATCATATGCCCAGCCATTCCTTTTCCACCAAGGATCAATATTCTCATTAAATGAATCCACCTTTCATTAACATTTCCTTGATTTCTTCTTGGCTCATTAATCCTGTCCCAGAATGATAACTTTCTAAGTTCACAGGTTGATATTTTGAATAATGCTCCGTTAAACCTGGAAGCTGAATAGAGGGAAGGATGACAAAATACTCTTCATCAAAAACGACTGTTTTTTGGCTTTCATACTTCGATAGTAATAATTCATTAATTTTTTCTCCAGGTCGAATACCGAGAATTTCTATTTTTACATTTTCTAATTTAGAAGCTTCAATTAAAACGTGGGCAATATCGATAATTTTGCAAGCAGGCATTTTCATGACAAAGATTTCTCCACCGATACTTTCAAATGTAGCTTTAAAAACTAGTTTAATAGCGTCCTCTAACGTTAAGAAAAATCGTGTCATATTTAAATCAGTAATCCCTACCTTTTGCTTATCGATTATTTGCTTTTTAAATACATGTAACACACTACCATTTGTCCCTAAAACATTACCGCCCCTTATACAAACAAATCTAGTTTTTGTCTGTAAAGTATTAGCATGAATAATTAATCGCTCTCCCATCGCTTTAGATAATCCGTAAAAATTGGATGGGTTTGAGGCTTTATCTGTAGAAATATAAACAACTCTTTTAACATTACACTGGATAGCTGCATCGATTACATTCTGAGTACCAATGACGTTTGTTTTTAAAGCTTCAATAGGTTGATCCTCACAAACTGGAACGTGTTTTAATGCTGCTAAATGATAGACAAAATCAACATTTTGACATGCTTCTATTAATACATCTTTTTCTTTAATATCGCCAATAATAAACTTCAATTTGGGATTGTTATCAAACTCTTGTTTCATTGAAAATTGGTTTGATTCATTTCTTGAAACGATCCGAATTTCATTAGGATTATAAGTTAAAAGCTGTTTGACTAACTCGTGACCCCATGATCCAGTACCACCTGTAACTAAAACTGTTTGATTTTTAAACAACTTTCATGCCTCCTAAGATTATTTTAACTACTTTATCTGAAACGTTTTTATGCTTATATCCTTCTGGAAATGACCAGTTATTTGATTGGTTTACCATTGTATGAACGGAATGGACAATTCGACTGGCATTGATTCCTGATAACATATTGCTTCCACATTCAATCGTTTCTGGTCGTTCTGTTGTTTTACGAATTGTTACAGTTGGAACCTGAAACAGACAACATTCTTCCTGAACAGTCCCGCTATCAGTCAATACACAATAAGCATTTTTTTCAAGTTTGACGAATTCAAAAAATCCAAACGGTTCATGAAATTCAACCAAAGGATGGGTCTCAAATTTTGAGCTTTTATTAACCCGTGATTTTGTGCGTGGGTGTATACTACAGATAATCCGTTTCCCATATATTTCAGCAACTTTGTTGATGCCGTCAAAAATTTCAAGAAGGCGATCTTCATGATCAACATTTTCAGCACGATGTATTGTGACTAAAAAGTAATCGTTCTTTGCTAGCCCTAATGTTTTAAGAACATCGCTCTTTTCGATCTTATTGTTATAATGTTCTAAAACTTCATTAATTGGGTTACCAGAGACCATAATGCGATTTCGAGGAATACCTTCATTGACTAAGTTTTCTTTGCTTTGAGGTGTGTAAGGGAGATTAATGCTAGAAATTGCATCGATCACACGTCGGTTTTTTTCTTCAGGTACCTCTAAATCAAAGCATCTATTACCAGCTTCCATATGAATGACAGGTATATCCATTCTTTCTGCTAATATTGCACTTAAACCACTATTTGTATCTCCCAGTACTAAAACTTTATCAGGTTTTTCTTTTAAAAATATAGTTTCCAATCGAGAATACATAAGTGATAGCTGACTCCCTAGAGATTGTTGATGATTTGACAAGGTATAGTCTGGATTTCTAATATTTAATTGTTGGAAAAATATATCACTTAATGAAGAAGTGAAATTTTGTCCTGTATTAACTAAAATATGTTTTTCGGCAAAACGATCCAGTTTCTTAATGATCAAACTTAATCGGATAATTTCTGGCCGTGTCCCTAAAATTGTCATTACTTTCATGTCAAAGCTCCTTATTTTTTTTACAGTACCGTCTCTTAATCAAGCTTTCTTTTATACCATATGCAATAACTCTTTTACTGCTATAGGCAACTCTATTAACTTTTCAATATATTTCAATAGAAAAATCCATTAAATTTTTTTAGCATTTTATTACTAGACTACTATCATTAAAAAGACAAAGAGACCGAAGAGAGGCACTGGTTTTGACAAAAGGGGTATGTGATTTTAACTTTTATCTTTCGCGTTTAATGGCAACGTGTAAATTGGGTAGTAAATGAGTTGTATATATGGATAAAAGATGAAGAAGATTGGTTGACAGCCTATTTGAATTCCGAAAAGGAGGTATTATTATGTTAATTTATTGTTGTTTTATTGTTAATTGTTAGATGGAACTTCTTATTTTAGAAGCGGAGAAACAAATGAAAGCGGTAATTTAGTGGATTATAAAAAACACCTCGTGTAATAAAGGCTCATTTCTTAATGAGCCTTTATTACACGAGGTGTTTTTGAATTTTATAAGGTAACTACATTTGCAAATGCTTCGCTATGTTTTCGGCGTGCTTTACGGACATTAATTCGTTCAGGTGCTGTTCGATTAAGCATGATTTCTTCATCAGTTTCAGGGATAACGTTTGGGACGATCATTGGTTTCCCTTCATCATCTAATGCAACAAATGTTAGAAAAGAGGTTGCGGCTAGTTTACGTTCACCTGTTCTTAAGTCCTCAGCAATAACCTTAACAAAAACTTCCATTGAGGAATTTCCAACAGAAGATACATAAGACTCTAGGTTAACAGAATCACTCTGGCGTATAGGTACTAAGAAATCTACTGAATCTGTTGAGGCTGTTACGACTTCACATCGAGAATGCTTTGCAGCTGATATCGATGCTACATCATCAATATAACTCATTAATCTTCCACCAAATAACGTATTATGGTTGTTTGTATCTAATGGAAATACTCTACTTGTTTTTATTACTACTGATTCTCTGCATTTTTTCTCTGCTCTTGCAGTCATTTTATTCTCTCCTGACGTTCATGTATGTAATATCTCGCTATTATATTATTGGTTCTACTTCTAACATCGTCAATTAATTTGCTTTATATTCTCAAGAAAAGGATTGAAACAGCTGATTATCTAAAAAAGTTGATTATAGGAATAACAAAAAGGATGTTAAAAGTAGAAGTTCATATTATAATGAACACAAATGAACATATAAAAACTATAGTGAACCATCAGCGATTGTTTACTATTTTAGGAGGAATTTCATTGAATCAATCAAAAGGTGAAAAACATTGGATTATACCGGATGGTTATATACCGCCGTTAAGTACTGGAGAATTAATGAGTCACGAATCAATTTGCATCTTAAATTGTAACGAAGAGGCTGCAACTATCTATATAACGATTTACTTTGAAGATCGAGATCCGATCGAGAAGATACCGGTCATTGTTCAAGGGAAGAGAAGTAATCATTTACGTACTTCTACCTTGGAACAGGAAGGAACATTTATTCCAGTAGGTATCCCATATTCAATAGAAGTTGAAAGCAATCTACCAATTATTGTTCAATATAGTCGTTTAGACTCTACACAGCCTGGGTTAGCACTTTTATCAACCATGGGCTATCCATTAAAATGAGAGGTAATGTAGGTATGTTAACCAAAAAGTAGTGTCGGCTTTGTAAGGGTTTACAAGATAAAAATTTAAAAAGTAAAGACTATAATTCTTGCAAAATATATAGATTAAAATAGAAATTGTCAAAATAGTGGGTAACCTACTGAGGTGAACATCTTTGTAATGAAACGGGTTAACTTAGATTTACTTTCTCGCTATAAAAACTTAAAAATTAAATATAAATTAATTGTGTTTATTTCGATCATCATGCTCGTATGTTTATTGTTTATCATAATTGGTTTTCAGTACGCTTTTACTAGTTATGATGAACAGATATACCGTAAATCCTCTCAAGTATTGATCATGTCTTCAAATAGGATAGAAGATGAATTAAAGAGAATAGAAGAAGTAACTTATAATGTACTAACAGATCAGGGCATTCAGAATTCGTTAATGAAAACGAAGAGTGATGTAACCAAATATGAACAATACCAGATTGAAAGACAGATATGGGAGAAACTCACCAATTATGTAGGTTCAGAAAAATACATTGAATCTATTTACCTATTTGATTTAAATGGTACAGAATACCGAGCAGGAGGAGGGAAATCAGCAGGGCTTATTGAGAACATGGAAGACATTATTAGGAAAGCAGAAGAAGGTAACGGGAGTAATGTATGGATGTCCCTTGATGAAACAGAGAAATCAATTGTATCCACAAGACAGTTAAAAACGTACGAAAATTTAAGTCTTGATAAACTTGGAACAATTGTTATTCAAGTTAATTTAGATGAGATTATCAAAGAATTGCCCAGGGTCTGGGATGGTGAGGAAGGCTTTATCATGATTTCAAAAGGTGAAAACTTTTTTTATAAGGAGAAGACCTTTCCTCATCTAGATAAACTAGATTTTACGATTAATAAAAAACAAGGCTATCAAATTCAAAATGTATATGGCAGAAGTTATTTTGTTACACATTCTAAGTCCCCGTACGAGAATTGGACCTATTGGAATGTTATTCCTTTTGGATCGATGTTTGCAAAGGTAACATCGATTAAATTTATTGTTTTATTTTTATTTTTGACGATATTCTCGACGTCCATTTATATGGTAATTCGGTTTTCTAAGAGAATAACAATACCAATAGAGAATCTTGTTACTGTTAGCAAAAATGTTCAGGAGGGTGACTTTAAAGTAGCTGATACATTTACCTTCTCACAATACCAGGATGAGGTCGGAATACTCCACAATAATTTTTTCATTATGCTTGAGAGAATTAACGAGTTGATAAAAGAAAATTATGAAAAACAATTATTAATAAAAGATACCGAATTTAAAGCTTTACAATCGCAAATCAATCCTCATTTTCTCTACAATACACTTGAATCAATTAATTGGCTTGCGAAAACAAATCATCAGCAGCAAATTTCAAAGATGGTTGAGTCGCTTGGCTACTTATTACGAAATGCGATAAGTTTAAAAGAAGATGTGATTACTTTGCAAGAAGAGTTAGAAATGGTTAAGCATTATGTAACCATTCAAAAGTTTCGTTTTGAAGAAAGGCTTGATTTTCTCTTATTGATCGATGAGGAGGTAAATCAATGTGCACTTCCAAAATTAGTTATTCAACCATTAGTTGAAAATGCTATCCACTATGCGTTAGAAATGATGATTGAGCCTTGTAAGATATCTGTAACAGCACATAAAAAAGGAGACAATGTTCATATTCTTGTCGAGGACAACGGGGTGGGTATCGAGGAGCAAAAGCTCGAATTGCTGAAATCAGGTAAGCTAAAAACTCGAGGTAATGGAATAGGGTTAGTAAATATTGAGGCCAGAATCAAATTTGTATTCGGAGATGAGTATGGATTATCAATAACTAGCAAACTAAATAAAGGTACAAAGGTTAAGCTTGTCATACCATATCAAATGGGGTGGGACTAATGTATAACGTATTATTAGTGGATGATGAGAGAATTATTTTGGAGGGGATCTCTAAAATAATTAACTGGGAAGAGATTGGCACGCAATTAATTGGAACAGCAAAAAACGGAATTGAAGCATATGATTTCATCTTAAAGAATCGTCCACAAATTGTAATTTGTGATATAAAGATGCCTGGTTTAAATGGTCTAGAGTTGGTTAAAAGAATTTCTGAGAAGGGGCTAACGACTAAATTTATTATTCTATCTGGTTTTGGAGAATTTAATTATGCAAAAAAAGCGATGGAGTACGGTGTGAAATATTATTTAGTCAAACCATGTAATGAAAATAGTATCGTTGAAGCACTTCAAAACGTAATGGAAGAAATAAAGCTGGAGGAAAAAAACGATCAGTATTTAATAGAAATGAAGAGGCGTCTAGAACAAATACAACCCTATGTAAAAAAACAATTATTAAAGGAGTTTATTACAAGTAAGACAGATAGTAGCAAAGGTATTGACTTTTATGAGAACCTATTACGAATTAATTTTCAAGATGATAAAATCCGGTTGATTTTGTTCAAGCCAGAAGGTGATTATTATTATGAGCATATGTTTATAATTGAAAATTTAGGTGAGGATTTATTTGGTCCTGCTATTTTATCTACAAACATAGGTGAGAATATCCTATTCTTGGTTCATGATTTTGATCTAGAGGATATAGAAAAAAGAATTATCCAGCTTAGAGATCATTTTTATGAAATTTATAATCTTGATATGACAGTTGCTATTAGTGAACATGACTCAATTGCAAATGCTAGAAACTTATATATCGATGCATTAGAAAGTTTGAATCATCGATTTTACCTCGGTGAAGGAACGATTATTACAAAAAGAGATATAAATCAGGAACAGCATTATCGCAGTTTTGAATTTGATGGACAAAGTCTTTGTTTGTTAATAAAGTCTGGAAATTGGCAGAAAGTTGAAAGTGAAATTCAGCGCTTTTTTAGTGAACTAACTGAGAGAAGGTTGACTTCAAGTTTAACAACATCGTATATTCTACAGCTTTTTCTGTTAATGATTCAGAGCGCAGATACAAAAGCGATACAAGAATACATGAAGAAAATGTCTACTTTCATGGAGTTGGATACCTTAAAACAAATGGAAGACTATTTTTTGAGAATGGCAAAAGAGATTACTAATGTTTATTACGATAAACATAAATCAAACCATTCAACTGTGATTCACAGTATGGTTGATTTAGTTCACAATCATATAGGGAATGCAGAGCTTTCTTTGAAGTGGGTTGCTAATCGGGTGTATATGAATCCCGATTATTTAGGTAAGTTATTTAAACAAGAAACAGGAGAAAAGTTTTCTAGTTATGTCACTCAGATGCGCATAAACAAAGCGATTGAACAAATTGAACAAATGGATGATGTAAAGCTGTTTACAATAGCTGAAGAGATTGGATTTGGTGATAATCCCCAATATTTCAGTCAAGTTTTCAAGAAATATACGGGTTATTCTCCTTCTGAATATCGAAAGTCGATCTAGAACTTTAATAAACTACTAATTCTCCATTAAGTGTTGAAATCGTCCATTAAAAAAATAGCGAGTAATAACAAAATAGAAGGTCTATCTTCAATAAACTCTGTTTTTTAAACATGAATGTCTGATTTTTAAATTCAAAAGATTCCAAATAGACTGTAAGATATTCATTGTAAGCGTTATCAAATAGAGGTCTAAGGGGGATTTAGAATGAAGAAGTTCTTGTTTTTGTTGCTATCGATTGTGATGGTCTTTTCAATGGCAGCATGTAGTGGAAGCGGTACATCAGGGGAGTCGGCAGATTCAGGTAAAAGTAATGATAATAAAAAGGATGAGAAAGTAACGCTCCGTATTGCATGGTGGGGTTCTCAACCGCGACATGATTATACATTAGAAGTTATTAAAATGTATGAAGAACAAAATCCAAATGTTAAAATCCAAGCTGAATATGCAAGCTGGGATGATTATTGGAAAAAGTTAGCCCCACAAGCATCAGCTAAAAAATTACCAGACATTATCCAAATGGATCTTTCCTACTTTTCTCAATATGCAGAAAATGGACAGCTAGCAGACCTCACTCCATTTGTAGGTGATCAAATAGATGTAACGAATTTCAATGATAATATCATTGATGGAGGAAAAATTGGTGACAAATTATATGGCTTTAATGCTGGGGTCAATGTAGTCGGCTTCCATTATGATCCTGAAATGTTGAAAAAAGTAGGTGTTGACTCTCTTACAGAGGATTGGACATGGGATGATTACAAGGAACTTGCTAAAAAGGCAAAGGATGCCGGTGTATATGCAGATACAGGTATGAAGGCTGATGTCTTTTTTAACTACTATTTAAGAACTTTAGGAAAATCATTATATAGCAAGGACGGTACTACTTTGGGCTATGATGACGATCAATTGTTTATGGATTTCTTTGAAATGACGTCTGGATTGGTAAAGGATGGTGCTGTACCCACGCCTGATTATCTAGCTCAATTAAAAGGTATCGAGGATGATCCAGTTGTTACAAAAGACGCGATTGGTATATGGCAATGGTCCAACCAATTTGTTGGTTTACAACAGGTAGCAAATCGACCATTAAGTATTCATAATATGCCAGGACCTGGAACAAAAGAAGGATTGTATTTAAAGCCTAGTATGTTCTGGTCAGCAGCATCTAACTCAGAACACCCAGAAGAAGCAGCTAAGTTTATTAACTTCTTCGTGAATGATATTGAAGCGAATAAGATTATATTAGGAGAACGTGGAATACCAGGATCTTCTAAAGTAAAGGAAGCGTTGAAACCCGAACTTACTCCGGAACAAGTTCAAGTATTTGATCATGTAGAATGGGCTGAAATAAATAGTTCTGCGTTTGATGGGCCAGACCCAATTGGAGCAGGTGAAGTAATTGAACTGTTAGACAGTCTAGGTGAACAAATGGCCTTTGGTGAGCTAAAAGTTGCTGATGCTGCAAAACAATTTAGAAAACAAGCTGAAAGCATCCTTTCACAAAATAAATAATAATTTTATCAAAACAACTTTTAGTAAAAAAAGATAAGAGGAACTACAATTGTATGTTCTGACCCTATCCTTTGGGTCAGAACATATCTTATAACCAGCCTATTTATCCACACTATGCTGATGTTCCGGAGAAAGGAAATGATACGATGAATACCCGTGCAATTAAGCGAAATTTGAATGGTTACTTATTTATAAGTCCCTTTATTATTGGATTTTTGGCGTTTACATTCATACCGATTCTTGCGTCTTTATATTTTTCTTTTACAAAATATGATTTGTTTTCAACACCTACCTGGGTTGGGTTAGAAAACTATAAAAAGATGTTTACCGAAGATCCTAGGTATTGGCAATCTCTAAAGGTGACACTCATTTATGTCTTTGCCGGTGTGCCGTTAAGGTTAGGTTTCGCCTTGGTCGTTGCAATGGTATTAAATACTGTTTCTAGAGCTGTAGGTCTGTATCGGTCATTATTTTATTTACCTTCATTAATTGGTGGTAGTGTTGCAGTTGCGATTATGTGGAGAAATATATTTGGTGATGAGGGAATTGTTAATATCTTTCTTGGATTGTTAGGGATACCAGATGTTCGTTGGTTTGGTGATCCAACTGCAGCCCTTTGGATGTTAATCTTTTTATCAGTATGGCAATTCGGTTCTTCGATGTTAATTTTCCTTGCAGGATTAAAAAGTATTCCAGTTACTTATTATGAAGCGGCAAGTGTCGATGGTGCTAGCTTTTGGCAAAAGTTTACGAAAATAACACTGCCAATGCTTAGTCCTGTTATTTTATTTAACACAATTATGCAGACAATCGCAGCATTTATGACTTTTGTACCCGCATTTATTATTTCAAAAGGTACTGGTGGCCCGTTAGATGGGACCCTTCTTTATTCGCTCTATCTCTTCATTCAGGGCTTTGAATTCTTCAATATGGGATATGCCTCAGCAATGGCATGGATCATGCTGATTATCGTAGGAATATTGACAGCGATCGTGTTTTTTACATCAAGGTTCTGGGTTCATTACGAATCTGAAGGAGGGAAGTAACAAATGAAGAAAAAACCGGTAAAATGGTGGGTATATCACGTACTAGTGGGCGGCTTCGCATTGTTAATGCTCTATCCTGTCATATGGCTATTAATGAGTTCATTTAAACCAAGCGATACGATATTTGTTACGGCTAAATCACTTATTCCTGACCCCTGGATCTGGGATAACTTCGCACAGGGTTGGGAAGGTATTGGTGGTAACACATTCGGTGTGTTCATTAAGAACACCGCAGTATTAGTGGTTTTAACAATGATCGGTCAAGTCATTTCGTCGGCTTTTATTGCATTTGGTTTTGCCCGATTGGATTTTGTGGGTAAAGGCTTTTGGTTTGCGATCATGCTAGTCACGCTAATGCTTCCGTATGAGGTAGTGATGATCCCTCAATATATTATTTTTGCAAAACTTGAATGGCTTGACTCAATTAAGCCTTTAGTTATTCCAGCATATTTCGGTCATCCATTCTTTATTTTTTTACTAGTACAATTTATCCGTACAATACCTAGAGAACTGGATGAGGCAGCGACAATTGATGGTTGTAGCACATTTAAAATCTTTTATAAAATCATTTTACCATTAATCAAACCTGCTCTTGCAACAGCTTCGATCTTCTCATTTTATTGGACATGGGATGCTTTACTTGGACCTGTACTGTATTTAAACAGTCCTGATAAGTATACCGTTTCTATGGCCTTAAATATGTTTCTAAGCAATGAAACTGTATCAAACTGGGGTGCCATGTTTGCAATGTCAATCGTTACATTAATTCCGGTGTTTGTAATCTTCTTTCTATTCCAACGTCATGTTGTCGAAGGAATTAGTACTAGTGGATTAAAGGGATAAGTTATAAACTAAGTGTTATCTGAATGGAGGAATAGACATGCAAACATCTGGAGTAATGAGTGGGTTAAATCAATTATTAGAATGGGTTACTAGATTAGTATTTTTAAATTTATTGTGGATTTTCTTTTCACTGTTAGGTCTCGTTCTGTTTGGTTTTTTTCCTGCTACTGCTGCATTGTTTGCAGTGGTACGGAGATGGGCATTAGGTGATATGGATATTCCAGTCTTGAAGACTTTTTGGGTTTCATATAAAAAAGAATTTATAAAGAGTAATTTGCTTGGTTTGTTGATCATAATCAGTGGAATTGTATTGGTTATTGACTACCTTTTTCTTCAGCAAGCAAATGAGACTATTTTAAACTTACTATATGTACCCTTTCTGATCGTCACGTTGATAATGACCTGTATGCTTTTTTATATTTTTCCGATGTATGTTCATTATGAAATGAAGGTTCTACAAATCATTAAAAATTCATTTTTTGTGATGATTATGAATCCAATCTCGACGATCGTCATATTGATAGGGTGTTTCGGTTTATTCTTCCTACTTTCGTTTGCACCACCTTTAATGATCATTTGCAGTGGTAACATTTTAGCGTTGGCAATTACGAAACCAGCTAACACAGCATTCAATAAAATAAACGTAAAGCATCAAAAGACGATGCAGGAATTGAAGCCATTAGAAATGAATAGATAGATATTTTTAAAACGATATGTTTTTCATATTAATATACGAGGAGGATGAATATGAAAAAGTCTTTCCTTTTTATTCTTCTCTGGGTATTTATTTTATCTGCTTGTAATGGTAATAGTCAGTCAAATATAGTAACTGACAGTAAAGAACACGTCACAATAAGAGTTGCTTGGTGGGGTGGACAGCCACGTCATGAAAATACAATGAGAGTTATTGAAATGTTTGAAAGGGAATATCCACATATAAACATTGAAGCCGAATTTGCTCACTGGGATGACTACTGGAAAAAGCTTGCCCCGATGGCTGCAGCAAATCAGCTACCTGATGTCCTTCAAATGGATATGGCTTATTTAGCTCAGTACGGTGAGAAAGGCTTGCTAGAAGATTTAACTACATACATAGAAGATGGGATAATTAATAGTTCAGCAATTGATAAAAATATTATTTCAAGTGGAAAAATCAATGATAAAATGTATGGATTTACTCTCGGTGTAAATGTATTATCTGTGATTTCTAATGATGATATGCTAGAAAAGGCAGGTGTGGAAATCGAAGAAAATTGGAACTGGGATGATATGGAACAATATGCGTTAGAGATTAAAAGAAATGCAAATGTATATGGTTCAAATGGGATGAGCCCACCAGATGTTTTCTTTCCGTACTATTTAAGAACAATGGGAGAGAAATTCTATAAAGACGACGGCACAGGTTTAGCCTATAAAGATGATCAATTATTCATCGATTATTTTGAAAGACAAGTTAGGTTAATTGACGAAAATGCATTTCCTACTCCTGATGAAAGTGCAGCGGTTAAGGGGATGGAAGATGACTTTATTGTAAAAAAAAGTTCAGCTATTACATGGAATTACTCTAATCAGTATGCTTCTTTTGTTCAATTAACGGATGCACCACTAACACTCCATGTGCCACCAGATCATCTTAAGAATAAAGCATTATTCTTAAAATCCAGTATGTTGTTCTCGATCCCAAAAAGCTCAAAACAAAAGGAAGCTGCCGCGACATTTATTGATTTCTTTGTTAATAATGTTGAAGCTAATATTCAAATGAAAGGGGAACGAGGTGTTCCTGTTTCATCGGAGGTTGCAGAAGCGATTAAATCAGAAATTACCGATGAGGAAATGAAAATTTTCCAGTATGTAGAAGAAGCTTCATCGTTAACCAATGAGATTTATCCACCAGATCCAATTGGCAGTGTAGAAGTAATGAAGGTTTTAAAAGATGTTTCTGATCAAATATTGTTTAAGAAAATCACTGCTGAAGAAGGTGCAAAAAGATTTAGGGATTTAGCTGAAGATATTTTAATAGAAAATGAAAAGCTTGAGTAAGAATGAAAACATAGTTTAGAAAAAGTACTAGTGTACGATCAGATTAATCTTATGGAGGAATTATTAAACATGCCAAAACAACTTGATTTTGATGATGCAGAGATTATTCAATTGATTGATAAAGTAATCAAGCGGACATTTCAAATGGATTTTAATTGGGATTGGCCTGGCGGTGTAGCTTTTTATGGAGTTGCAGAAGCGTATGATGCAACTGGAAAACAAGAATATATCGATTTATTAACAGCATGGGTAGATGAATGGCTAGAGGATGGACTACCAAAATTATCAATTAATGGTGTTTCTATAGGTCATGCCCTGATCACACTCTACAAAGTAACAGAGGACGAGAAATACCTAGTGGTTATAAAAGAGATGGCAGAATACTTACAAAATGATGCCCTCCGTTTTGCGGATGGAATATTTCAACATACGGTGAACTCCGAGAAGGATGTATTCCCTGAACAAGCATGGGTTGATACGATGATGATGGCAGGGTTATTTCTCCTACGTGTCGGTAGACTAGTCAATCGAGCAGACTACTTTGAAGACGGCTTAAAACAATTTCATGGCCATGAAGATTTCTTGCAAGATCCGATAACGAATCTCTATTACCACGGTTGGGATAATATTTCTAAGAACAATATGTCTTCTGTTTTTTGGGGACGTGGTAATGGATGGGCTGCTCTGACAATGGCAAAAGCTTTGGAATTAATAGAAGTTCAACATCCGTCTTATATGGTTATTGATTGTTCATTAAGGGATCAATTAAGTGCGTTGGTTAGACTTCAGGATGATTCTGGTTTATGGCACACGATTGTGAATGATCCAACCTCTTATTTGGAGATATCTGGTTCATCAGCAATTGCTGCCTCCTTATTAACGAGAGGAACGCTTTATAACAAAACGATTCAAAAATCAATTCAAGGGATACTAAATGAATTTGAAGAAGATGGTAGGGTTTCGAAGGTTTCAGCTGGAACGGCCGTGATGAATGATGATGAAGGGTACAAGAGTGTGCCATATAAACGTATTCAAGGTTGGGGACAAGGATTAACGCTTGTGTTTTTAGCGGAATTATTAAAATCTAGTAAACAAGTCTATCGTTAAGTAGAGATACTTGGAGGTGATTTTAGTCAAGTGGATACATCAATTAGCAAGGTTTCTATTTATTTAGCGGGGGATTCGACTGTAGCAAGTTGTCCAGAACATGAAGCACCCATGGCTGGCTGGGGCCAGTTGTTTCAAGACCTTTTTAAGAATAATCTCATCGTACATAACCATGCGATGGGTGGCAGAAGCTCAAATAGTTTCATTGAAGAAGGTAGATTACAGACAATATTAGACCAAATTCAAGCCAATGATTACTTGTTTATTCAATTTGGTCATAATGATCAAAAATCATACGGAACAGAACCGTTTACAACCTATCAAGCTAGTTTACAACAGTATATTAATGGAGCAAGAGAAAAAGGAGCACATCCGGTATTGCTGACATCGGTTCACCGTAGGAGGTTTGATTCAGCGGGGAACCTAGAAAATACGTTAGGCGAATACCCAGTTGCAATGATTCAATTAGCGGACAGACTGGAAGTACCTTTAATTGACTTATGGTCAAAAACAAAGCAACTTTATCAATCACTCGGAGTTGAAGAATCGAAGCAATTGTTTACGATCTTTCCTCCTTATACGCAACCGAATTATCCAGATGGTATAGAGGATAATACACATTTTTGTGTGCAGGGGGCTTTGGAGATTGCTAAACTAGTTGGTGAAGGAATTAAAGAATTACACTTACCGATTGAAGAATACCTTCAATCATAAATAAGGAATAAAAGACAAAGTTTCAATTTATTTTGGCTCTTTGTCTTTTCTCTGTTTTTTTCACCTATAGTGAGATAGATGCCTACAAATCCTTTAGCTCTGTTTCAATAACAGATCGAATCGCTCTTAATGTTTGACCTTTAAAAGAATCTGGAACAGTTTCACTATTTAGATTCTTATAGTAGTAAGCATGAAATTCTCGCTTATATGTAAAACCAATTGTATTTAATGCGTGTTGTAGAGTTAAAGGTATCTCGTTGAAACCGGTTTTCTCTATATAATAAGTAGTAGGATATACACGAACATCTATATCACCCTTACCTGTATACACCACAAATAAATCACGGTCATTTTTCAGTAACCATAGATTTTTAGTATAAAGAGAGATTCGTGAATGTTCTAATGATGAGATCCCTTGTAGGTTTATCCCATAGATTAATTTAATAATCGTGATCATATCCTCGTAGGTTTTACTATTATTCGTTTTAATAAAAATATCCATTACCTCAGATTTTTTTAGATTCATTATGTGTTGGTCTAACTCAATTGTTGAATTTATTTGTGAAAACTCTTTTCTCAAGCAAACCATTATCTCTTCAGGATAGATAAAGAGTTTAGCACCTTCACCGTCTTCAGAGATTTTATTTAAGTTCAGTCCAAAAACTTGATTAAGGACTCTTTTAAATCGGTCACTTGTAATAGGTAAATCAGTAAAGGAGAAATAACGTTCAATCACGTTAATTTTAGTCATCTTATTGATGATATGATCATGTGCTATAGACTTAGGAGAAGAACCAAGGCTTTCTCTTAAAACACTCATGATATCATAATGGTACTTTGTCGGTATAATTGGCTTTAAATGGTTATTTTTAATTTGTTTCTTTTTTAGTACGACAGTTGCTAAAATAATGGTTGAGAGTGAGGTTAAGATGGTAAGACAAAAGATATACCGCTTCATTCGTTTCATTAAATTACCTGCCTTTATGTTTAGTTAACAGATGGTTCAATATCATTATTACAAGTTTAATAAATAAATGATAGAGTTACCACTTAAAAAATTGAAAAAATTTCCTTCTTCGCCTTCAATATCGTTTTTACCATCGAAATGTTTCTTGATGAGTCCAATGAAATAATCCTTAGTAAAAACTTTTAATAGAAACATTTGACAGAATATATCAAAAATAGATTGAAAAATCACAAGACTTCGCTTACACTTATATTAAATGTTCACGTGTGCATTAATCTTATAAAGTATGAACAAAGGTATTTCGCGTGGCATAATGACACAAAGGGGATGAGTTACTTGAACACATTCATGGGAGAAAATTTCTTGTTAACAAATGAAACCGCTATCAAATTATATCGCCAGTATGCTAAGGAACTACCAATAATTGATTACCATTGCCATTTAAGTCCAAAGGAAATCTATGAAAATAAACGTTTTAAAAATATAACAGAAGCATGGTTATATGGTGATCATTATAAATGGAGAGCGATGAGAGCGAACGGAATTGAAGAAAAATATATTACTGGAGAAGCTAGTGATTATGAAAAATTTCTAGCTTGGGCAAAAACTGTGCCAATGACAATTGGTAATCCTCTTTATAATTGGACACATTTAGAATTACAACGTTATTTCGGTATTTATGATATCTTAAATGAAAAAAGTGCACCGATGATTTGGGAAAAGGTAAATAATTTATTAAACGAGGATGGATTTTCAGTACGAGAATTGATCAAAAAGTCTGGAGTAGAAGTGATTTGTACAACTGATGACCCAATTGACTCTTTACAATATCATAAAGATCTAAGTGTTATCGAAGATTTAGCTGTCCGTGTATTACCAAGTTTTCGCCCAGATAAAGGCCTAGAAATAAACCGGGATGGTTTTAAATCATGGGTTGAAAAGCTATCAGAGAGTGCTAATATTTCAATAAACACCTATGATGACTTCCTAACAGCGTTGGAATCCAGAGTTGATTTTTTCCATGAGATTGGCGGAAGAGTTTCCGATCACGCTATCGATACAATGATGTATGTCGATGCAAATAAAACAGATATCGATCAGATTTTCACAAAGGCACTGGCTGGCGAGAAAATAAGTCAAGAGGACGAGAAGAAGTATAAATCGTATACACTTGTCTTTTTAGGGAAAAAATATGATAGCTTAGACTGGGCGATGCAATTACATATAAATGCCCTCCGAAATAATAATAGTAGAATGCTAGCAACACTTGGACCTGATACAGGCTACGATTGCATGAACGATGACTTAGTTGCTAAGCCATTAGTGCAGTTCCTTGATGCATTAGACCGTGAGGATACTCTACCTAAAACAATCCTTTATTCGCTAAATCCGCGTGATAATCAAGTACTTGCAAGTATCACCGGGAGCTTTCAAAGTGGCGGGATCCGCGGCAAAATCCAATTTGGAACAGCTTGGTGGTTTAATGACAATAAGGATGGTATGTTAGATCAAATGAAGGCTTTAGCCAATGTTGGTTTATTTAGTCAATTCATCGGTATGTTAACCGATTCTCGAAGTTTTCTATCGTATACTAGACATGAATACTTTAGAAGACTAGCTTGTAATTTACTCGGTGAATGGGTAGAAAGTGGCGAAGTTCCAGATGATCAAGAGCTTTTAAGCGAAGTTGTTCAAGGTATATCTTATCAAAATGCAAAGGAATATTTCAGTTTTTAAATATAGGCTGTTTTCGCACACTTTGTTGCTAGTTTACCGAGTAGTGCGCTTGGGTTGATGTCCGCTCAGATGCTCATCTTAAGAGGGCGCAAAGCTTCTCCTATAGGGGTCTCGCACTTCCGCTCCAATCAAACTTATGTAATATTCGTTTGAATAGCAACAATCTTTTATAGTAAAAAGCCAAAAATAAAACATATGAGGATCTAAAGGCAGGTTTTTCAAGTGGGAGTTACCATAAAGGATATTGCGAAACTAGCAAACGTATCACATACAACCGTATCAAGAGCACTAAATAATAGTCCGCTTATAAAAGAAAACACAAAACAAAAAATAGTTGAAATTGCTAAGCAACTAAACTATTCACCAGATGTCAATGCTAGAAGTCTCGTGCTTCAAAAGTCCTATACAGTCGGACTGTTTTTAACAAGCTTGACGAATGGTACTTCATCAAGCTTCCTTGCCGAAACCATTAGAGGAGTTAATATGGTAATTGGAGAAGATTATAACCTTTTTGTAAGTGGAATCCAAGAGTTTCAAGATTTCTCTGCCATCAATCCTAAGCGTTTTGATGGCATTATCTTAATGAGTCAAAGTGATGTTGATAACCAGTTTATCTATCACGTTTTAAATCAAGATATTCCTATTGTTGTTCTTAATCGACAAGTAAATGATCATAATATTACAAATGTTTTATCAAACGATCGTGTTGGTTCTTACGAGGCAGTTAGTTTATTTATTGCCAACGGCCATCGTGATATTGCTATTATTGAGGGAACCTCTCAATTTCGTTCTTCACAAGAACGTAAAGAGGGGTACTTACAAGCATTAATGGAAAGTGAATTACCAATTCACCAACAGTATATTGTAAAAGGGAACTACAATATGGAGAGTGGTTATCACGCAATGAAGAATTTATTAGCACTAGAAAAACCACCAACTGCTGTCTTTTGTTCAAATGACGATATGGCGATTGGTGCAATGAAGGCAATAAATGAGGCCGGTCTACAGGTACCGATAGATCTCTCAATTATTGGCTTTGATGACATCGGCTACTCTGAATTCTCAATTCCTGCTCTTACCACAGTAAAAAGACCTATTGAATTAATTAGCAAGGTAGGTGCTAAAAAACTATTAAAATTGTTAGCTGGAGAGGAGAAAGATAGTGATCCGATCTTCCTTACGACTACATTAGTAACTAGAGAATCTGTATCATCTCCTCGCTAAGTAAGAGTGACATTTTTAGTTTAAGCCTGTAGTAGGTGTATAGTTGCAGTTAATTTCAGTAAGAAAGTAGAGTCAACTGACTTTAAATTTGACTCATACATGAAATTGTTCACGTGTGCATAATAATATTCTAGGAGGTAGTAGCTTGAAACAATTATCAAAATCTGTAATAACCGACGAGCAAGCATATCCTGAAAAGGTTTTACAATTCGGTACTGGAAATTTCCTACGGGCTTTCTCCGATTGGCAAATACATGAAATGAATAAAA
The DNA here is from genome assembly GCF_059758525.1 of Metabacillus sp. GQ13. Lineage (NCBI taxonomy): Bacteria > Bacillati > Bacillota > Bacilli > Caryophanales > Bacillaceae > Metabacillus > Metabacillus sp. GQ13. The sequence goes on along the minus strand of NZ_JCAXET010000001.1, from coordinate 184,505 downwards.
AGAATCTCTTTAACGGTAGCGTGGTCGTTGTGCAATCAACGCCAAATGGAACCGTATCAACAATTAATGAGCAGCAAGGATTATATACGCTTTATTTGCAAGGAATAAAAGAGAATAAGTCAGTTAGTGAGCATCAGGTCATTAGCAGTATAAGTAGGGGATTAAATTTAGTTGAGGAATATGATGGCTATTTGGCATTAGCTAAAAATCCCGATTTGCGATTTATCCTATCAAATACAACAGAAGCTGGAATTTCTTTCAATTCCAATGATACACTTCATGACCGACCACAAAAAAGCTTCCCAGGTAAATTAACTGCGTTTTTATATGAACGATATCAATTCTTTCAGGGTGATCTTGCTAAAGGGTTTATTATTCTTCCATGTGAGTTAATTGAGGATAATGGAAACGAACTTAAAAGAATAATAAAAAAATATGCAGATGCATGGAAATTAGAAGCTGGATTTCACGATTGGATCGAAGAAGCAAATACATTTTGTAATACATTAGTTGATCGGATCGTACCTGGGTTTCCAAAGGATACAATTGAGGAAATAACGGCTAAACTGGGCTATACAGATAAGTTGATCGTATCTTGTGAGCAGTTTCATTTGTTTGTTATTGAAGGACCGGAATTTATCAAGGATGAATTTCCAGCAGAAAAGGCAGGTTTAAATGTGCATGTAGTGGATGATTTAAGTTCTTTTAGGCTGAAAAAAGTTAGAATATTGAATGGTGCACATACGGTAATGACTCCGGTAGCATTTTTATATGGGTTAAATACTGTTAGAGAAGCCGTCACAAAAGATACGATGAAAGATTTTGTTGAACATGTCATTTACAACGAAATTCTACCAACCTTAAAATTTCCACAATCGGAGCTTAATCAGTTTGCTAATGATGTCTTAGATCGATTTAAAAATCCATATATTCACCATTACTTATCTAGTATCGCTCTAAATTCAACCGCAAAATTTAAAGCAAGAATTTTACCGACATTACTAGACTACTTCGATCAATATCAAAAGCTACCAACTGGCATTGTTTTTTCATTAAGTTCACTGTTGTATTTTTATCGCGGAAAACGTGAAGATGAATATATCACTCTCGTAGATGATGAGGGGACATTATCATTGTTTAAAGAATTATGGAACAATTGTGATGGTAGTAATGAGGCTATCGAAATTCTTGTTTCATCCGTTTTGTCAGAGGAGAAGCTGTGGGGGATAAATTTAAACCAAATACCGAATTTAAAAGAGATGGTTACCAACTATCTATTTAAGATTTATCATACTGGGATAAAAGAGGCAATCCCAAACCAGTCACAATTGAAGGAGGATTACAATGAAAGCGTTCATTAAAATAAATGCACAGGATAACGTCGCTGTCGCTATTCGAAAAATAGACAAAAATGAACGACTTGAAATTGAAGGAGAAAACATCCAAATAAATGAGATAGTTGAAAAGGGTCATAAATTCGCTTTAACAGCAATTAATCAAGGGGATAATATCATAAAATATGGATTTCCTATTGGTTATGCCACTGAAAACATAGCAATCGGAAGCTGGGTTCATTCACATAATATAAAAACAAATCTTTCAGGTGTTGAAGAGTATGAATACAAACCAATAAAACAAACTTCAAGGCTGGTGAAGGCAGAACGAACATTTAAAGGCTACCGAAGAGAAAATGGGCAAGTAGGGATACGGAATGAGCTTTGGATTATTCCTACTGTTGGTTGTGTAAATGGAATAGCAGATCAAATTATTCGTGAATTCGAGGCAAGAGTAGATGGGATTAGCCCATTTGAACTTATTCACGTTCTAAAGCATAATTATGGCTGCTCACAACTGGGCGATGACCATATTAACACGAGAACATTTTTAGGGAATGCAGTGAAGCATCCAAATGCAGGTGGTGTACTTGTTCTAGGTCTAGGGTGCGAAAATAATGATATTAATGAGTTTAAAGATTCGCTAGGTGAATTTGATGAATCACGAGTTAAATTTTTACGGTCTCAAGAAGTTTCCAATGAGATTGATGAAGGTGTCGAACGATTAATGGAAATCTACGAGAATGCTAGAAATGATAAACGGGAAGATATTCCATTATCAGAATTGAAAATCGGATTAAAATGCGGTGGTTCTGATGGATTCTCGGGAATCACGGCAAATCCATTACTCGGAAGATTATCTGATTTTCTTGTGGCTCAGGGTGGAACAACAGTGTTAACAGAAGTACCTGAAATGTTTGGTGCAGAGAAAATTTTAATGGAAAGAGCAGAAAATGAAGAAGTGTTTCTTAAAATCGTCGAGTTAATTAATGATTTTAAACGGTATTTTCAAAAACACGAACAGCCAGTTTATGAAAATCCATCACCTGGCAATAAAGCAGGAGGAATAACAACGTTAGAGGATAAGTCACTCGGTTGTACGCAAAAGGCAGGAACAACAACAGTTGTGGACGTACTTAAATATGGTGAGACATTACGCACTAAAGGATTGAATTTATTAAGTGCCCCTGGGAACGACTTAGTTGCCTCATCTGCTTTAGCAGCAGCAGGATGTCAGCTTGTCTTATTTACAACAGGAAGAGGCACACCATTTGGAACTTTTGTCCCAACAATGAAAGTATCAACAAATACACAAATCTATGAAACAAAACCGCATTGGATCGATTTTAATGCAGGTACACTTATTGATGGTCAATCATCCGACAATCTATTAGAAGAATTTATTAGCTATATTATTAACGTGGCAAGTGGGGAAAAAGTAAATAATGAAAAGAATAGCTTTAGAGAGATTGCTATTTTTAAAACAGGAGTGACCCTATAAGCAGATTGAATGGGGCTGACTTTGTGTCAGTCCTTTTATTTATTCTATTTTACATAATATAGTTATTGGTAATGTGCTGATGGAGAATTAAATAATGTATAAATATAATGATAAAGAGACTGAGGCTGATAATTATTAGTAATAAAACAATCAAACTTTATTGAATGCTTTAGGCAAAAAAGATTATTGATAAAAATGAAAATGAGTTTAGATCTTTCTAACGTATTTTGTTCAGACGTACAAAATAACAATACAAAAAGCTAGCTATTTCGTTTGTCAATTATATATGTTTTAGCATATGTAAAAGGATCAAAAGTTTATTCTTCCAATCCCTCTAAAATCCTATTGCAATATAGATCCTTTATTTGTCTTTTTTTCTGAAGAATAAAACCCACCAAACTAATAAATACAAGTACCTATGATTCCCTTTTATAAATATTTGAAAACTCAACTAAACATTTCCTCACTGATTATTGCCGTTAAATAAATAAAAAAACTATTGATATATCAATAAATAAAGGGAGTCCAATTCATATGCGAATAGACCTCCCTTTTGTAATCCTATTTAATATTTTGTATTAAACAACCGAACCCGTTTAGATCTTTAAAGTACTTTTTCATATGTTGATTTTCATTTCCACCAGCTATCATACATGCTTGCTGGGACTTCGCGTTTGTGTTGAGAGAATAGGTAGCGTTTTTCAATTTTATCAGCGACAAATTGATCAACTTGTTTTCCTTCTAAATAATCATCTAATTGATCATAGGTGATTCCAAGCTCTGTTTCATCAGCTTGTAAAGGAGTGTGATCTAGTAAATCGGCTGTTGGTACTTTTAGGTATAAGCGTTCTGGCGCACCTAATTCTTTCAACAAGCTTTTTCCTTGACGTTTTGTTAGGCCTGTTAATGGTAGTAAATCGGCACCACCATCACCGTATTTCGTGTAAAATCCAGTGACAGCTTCTGCAGCATGATCTGTTCCAATAACTAATAGTCCGTTCTGGCCTCCAATTGCATATTGAGTTATCATACGAGCACGAGCTTTAACGTTCCCTTTATTAAAGTCAGAAAGCTGCTCACCAGTAGATTCTTTATATGTTTTAGCAAATGCATCAACTGTATTAGAAATGTCTACCGCAAGATTTTTATCGGGATTAATAAAAGATAGCGCTAATTGAGCATCAGCTTCATCCTTTTGAATACCATATGGGAGTCTAACAGCTGTAAACGTTGCCTCGTGACCTTCACTTCGGAGCTCCTCAACTGCTAGTTGTGCTAATCGACCAGTTAAGGTAGAATCTTGCCCACCGCTAATCCCAAGGACATATCCCTTTGCGCCTGTTTTCTTTAAATAGTCTTTTAAAAAGGTAATCCGATTGTGAATCTCTTCTTTAGGATTAATTGTCTCTTTTACATGTAAATCACTCATGATTTGTTTTTGTAAATTCATGTTTATCCTCCTAAATATATTGAATGTTCTTTAATGTATTGATAACACGCTTCTGGTAATAAATAGCGTGGTTCACCACCAAGGGAAAACTCTTCTCTGATATAGGTTGAACTAATTTCCATTGCTAAACCCTTATCGATTAAATGAAAGGTCTCACCGTTGTCGTTATTACGTAAAATAGGAGAGGAGCTTATTGATTTTAGCATATTAATTCCATCTCTTGCCATGACAATGAATTTATTTTCTTTTACTAGAAGGTCTGAATTACCCCATTTGCCATTACCAATATCAATTAATAGGTCTGCACCCATAATAAAATAGATCGTATCATTTTTATATTTACTTTTAAAATAATTTAACGTTTCATAGGTCGATATATTCCAGGCATTTAGGTTCATTTCATAATCATCAGCGCAGAATGTATCATTGTTATCAAGTGCTAGCTGAAGCATATTCCAGCGATGGTGATCATCTGTTTTCATTTGCTTATCTTTTCGCTTGCTTGAACATGGTAAGAAAATGACTTTATCAAGTTTGCAGCGATGTAAAATCGTACTTGCTGTCCAGAGATGTACATTTGTAATTGGGTCAAAGGAAGACCCATATATCCCAATTTTCCCCAAAGTGATCACTCCAAAACGATTTATTGAAAAACTGTTTTCACAAAGATTTTTTTCGTAATCAGCTACAGAGGAGGGAGATTACTTACCATTATTTGATATCATTTCTGCAACCTTTTCTTTAACCTCTTCAATATTTTTCATTTTGTTATTCCAACATTTTTGACTCAAATCTACAGGGTATTCCTCCGGATGCAAGGTACGTTTGTATTCATCCCAAAGTAAATGTAAATTCTCCTTTGTATAGGATTGCATTTCGTGCAATGCAGGAGAGTGATAAACAACTTTACCTTCTTCAAAAATCTTTTGATGTAGTTCTTTAGCGGTAAAATTAGTAACGAATTTACTTATAAAGGTGTGTACTGGATGGAACATTTTTATTTTCTGTTCATCCTCTGGTTGTTCATCGTGAAGAGTAATATAATCACCTTCAGACTTATTATTCAAACGATTAATGATCCGGTAGACTTTTTTCAATCCTGGTGTTGAAACTTTTTCTGGATTTCCACTAAGCTTAATTGTATCAACCATTTGTCCATTCTCACCTTCAATGGAAACAAGCTTATAAACAGCTCCTAATGCTGGTTGATCGAAGGCTGTTATCAGCTTTGTTCCAATGCCCCAAGTATCAATTTTAGCGCCTTGTGATTTTAAGTTCATGATTGTTTCCTCATCTAAATCATTAGAAGCAACAATTTTAGTGTCATGGAAACCTGCCTGATCTAGCATTTTTCTAGCTTCCTTAGATAGATAAGCTAGATCACCACTATCTAAACGAATAGCCTTAAAGACAATTTCATCACCCAATTCAGTCGCTACTTTAATCGCATTTGGAACACCTGATCTTAATGTGTCATAGGTATCAACGAGAAAAACACATTCTTTATGACGGCGTGCATATTTATGAAAAGCGATATACTCATCTTTATATGCCTGGATAAAAGCATGGGCATGTGTACCAGAAACAGGTATTCCGAACAATTTACCAGCTCTTACATTTGAAGTTGCATTAAAACCACCGATAAAAGCTGCTCTAGTTCCCCATATTGCTGCATCCATTTCCTGTGCTCTTCTGGTACCAAATTCCATGACAGTATCATCACCAGCAACGTGTTTAATTCTTGCTGCTTTTGTTGCGATTAACGTTTGGTAATTAACAATATTTAAAATGGCCGTTTCGATTAGTTGTGCTTCTGCCAAAGGTGCTTCAATACGGATAATTGGTTCATTAGCAAAAATCATTTCACCTTCAATGACAGAATACACATTTCCAGTAAAGCGGAGATCCTTCATATAATTTAGAAAATCTTCCTTATAGCCTAGTTCATCTTGTAAATAGGTTATATCTGTTTCGCTAAATTGGAAGCTTTTAAGATATTGAATCATTCTTTCGAGACCAGCAAATATCGCGTAGCCATTACCAAAAGGAAGTTTGCGAAAATACACTTCGAATACTGCTTTTCGAGTATGAATTTGATCATCCCAATAAGATTCAGTCATATTTATTTGGTATAAATCCGTGTGAAGAGCTAAACTATCGTCATTATAATTTGCATTCATATAAGAGTTCCTCCAATAGAGATCAATTTATTAAGCTATGGTCGATAGTCAACTATTTGACAGAGACGTTTAAACTTGTTTGAAAGTGAGTTAATGCCCAATCGTGTCCTTGTTGATTAAAGCTTGCAACAGCCTTTTCATGGACTACAATTGAAAAGCCCTTATTATAAGCGTCTACGGCTGTATGAAGGACGCAAATATCTGTACAAACACCAACTAGATGTACTTCAGTTATTCCCCGTTCTCTTAGTTTAAGTTCCAGGTTTGTTCCCGCAAATGCACTATATCGTGTTTTATCCATCCAATAGACGTTATCGTTTTGTTTATTATTTTGATAGACTTGTTGAAGTTTTCCGAATAAATTTCGACCTTCTGTTCCTCTAATATTATGTGGTGGAAATAACGCTGTTTCAGGGTGTAAACGATCACCTTCATCATGCAGATCAATAGCAAAAATGACATAATCATTATGTGTAATAAAATCATTTGTTAGCTGTACAATGTTTGATTCAATCAATTGTCCGGGTTTACCACAAGTTAATGCTCCATTATCTGCTACAAAGTCATTTGTATAATCAATATTGATTAAAGCCTTCTTCATCATTCTTACCCCCTAGATTAATTATTTATAGTACTGTGTATGACATACGTATTTCTTTATCCAAATCCAGTTCATACTACTCTTAACGGTCCATTGAGTATTTTAACTAATATCTAGCCGTGTAAATCGGTCTTACAATATTTTGTTCATCTGCAAATCGATATAGTTGTGTTGGTGTTTTAGATGTTCTTTGTGTTTTTTGACCAATCACTTCCTCAATAAAAGGGAGGGTCTTAATTTTTCTTGAAAATGCTTGATCACTAGTAATCGCTGGATCGCTTGTAACGGTTTTTAGCACTGCTTGTAATTCAGAGTACGTAAAATTTGTTTGTAAGAAGTTCTTTGCTATTGTTGTTTGCAGTAAATCATGTTTAATGATCGAGATAGCATCCTCGATAATCTCGCGATGATCAAACGCTAATTCAAGATTAAATACTTCATCAAAAGGAAATAGCAAGACATCATCTGCATCATCATTTGCTTTTCGTTTCGCAAGTTCGTGTTCTGGGACAATGGCATAATGTGCATTTGAAATAATCCATCCACGTGGGTCTCTACCTGGCTTATCATAAACACCAAAATGCTTAATATGAATACTGTTTACACTAGTTTCTTCTTCAAGCTCTCTTTGAGCTGCTTCAAGGGCAGATTCGTCAGCTTGAACAAAACCTCCTGGTAATGCCCATTTTCCAGCTTCAATATTGGGTTGACCCTCAGCGTTTAATTGTGCTCTTTTGATCAGCATCAACATTAACGTCATATGAGGTGGCTTAAAATCTCCAATCCGAGAAGATAGGATTGTAAAAACTGCAATGTCAGAAGTGTATCCATCAGGTGTTCGGTACTGGCTTGAATCGTATTGTTCTAAAGCTTCATGGTTAGACATTTTTTAGGACTCCTACGTTATTTTTAATTAACTAAATGTTAATTGTTAATAGTATAATATGCTATTCGTTTTTCAATGTCAACTGTTAATAGGGAAAATAGGGAAAAGGTACCGTTGAAATAATAATAAATGAATGAAAGTTGATGAAGAAAAAGAAAGTGTGATTAGATAAATGAACTTATACATTCACTTATTTATGGATTAGGGGGTTAGAAAAGAGATAAAAAGGGACTAATTCAAAAGGTGGAGGGTTAGGCTTAATCCAACCCAGGTATATGGTGCTCTTCCTGAGTTGGTTTACGTTTTTAGATCAGTCTGATTGAGTCAGGTTGATTTGGAATTGATTTGCAATAATCAAGTTTTAAGGATTTGTTGACCAAAGACCAGCGGATTTGATGAAAATACGCGGATGTAATTTCAGTTGGGCAACGATGTATTCAGCTAAATCTTCAGGTTGCATAACTTTTTCTGGATTCCCATCCGTTAGGTTTTCTTTGTAAGCTAATTCTGTTGCAACAGTACTTGGAGTAAGAGCAGTTACACGGATATTATGTTTGCGGACTTCAAGTGCTAGAGATTCTGTTAACCCTAGTAGCCCAAACTTAGACGCGCTATATGCGCTAGTAACAGGTGCACCTTTTTGTCCAGCCGTCGATGAGATATTAATTATATCACCGCCATTTTTATCAATTAACTGTGGCAGTACAGCGCGTGTTACGTAATAAACACCCATTAGGTTGATATCAATTATTTGTTTCCATTCCTCTGGTTCTAGTTCTAGAAATTTCCCGAATTTCCCGACGCCTGCATTATTAATAAGAATATCAATAGTACCAAGAGAATCATTAAGTTTCTGAACTGCTTGATTTACTTGGTCTATAGAAGAAACATCAGCAGTTGCATAGGCAACTTTTACACCTTGAGCTTCAACTTCCTTTGCTACTTCAATTAAATTCGATTCTGTTCGAGCTAAAAGACCGATGTTAACACCTTCTTGGGCTAATGCAATTGCTGTTGCCCGACCAATCCCTTTACCGGCACCAGTGATTAATGCCATTTTTCCTTTTAATGATTGTGCCATGTTTGTTTGGCTCCTTTCAGTATGTAAATTTAATGATACCTAAATCAAAAGCGAAAATTTATAACATCCTCACCTTACATAATTTAGTGATTCAATGTCAAAGAAACAGTCTTGGTGTCAACAATATTTATTGGAAATAACAAATAATTAATGTGGCATCTTATAAAAATAAGCTTAATAGAATTTTTGATGAATCTAAAATCGGTGGTAGCCCCAAGTAGATACAATTAATGCTTGTCGTCCATAGTGATTGACAGGAAAAAGCCAAGTGCACCGAAATGAGCTTATAAACAAAAGCAGAAATCTTCAACAAAAAAGAAATGGTGAAATTTATTGACAAGATAGTATAACTTATGTAAAGCAATTAAATTTAATACTAAACCGCTAAAGAGAATGAACTCTGACTACAAAAATATGCATAAATATACAATTAAATAAGTAGATCTAATTTATTGATATCAATGATAAAATCAAGTAATACGTCCACAAAAAAATGGAAACGCTTACTACTAAATATTATAAAAATACAGAATTTTTAATTAGAAATCTCTTGTCAAAATGACATAGATTAAATATAATTAATCCATGTTATAAAAATAGACGTTGAATGAGAGGTTTTCTAACATGGTTGAAGCGGTTGTGTCAAAGGCGAAAAATGATACAGAAATTCTTACAGAAATTAAAGAGATGATTAACTTACAATGTGTCGAGTTACTTCATCTTCAATTTGTAGATATAGAAGGTATCTTAAAAAGCATTACAGTAACAGTGGATCAATTTGATGATGTGATCGAAGGGAAGCAGATGTTTGATGGATCTTCTGTAAAAGGATTTTCTCCTATCAATAAATCGGATCTTTACTTAATCCCGGATTATTCGACATTTGCGGTATTACCATGGACAGTTGAAGAAGGTTATTCGGAAGCACGATTCCTTTGTTCAGCAGCTAACCCGGATGGAACTCCTTTTGAAGGTGATACCCGTAATGTTTTAAAAAAGACAGTAGAACGAGCGGAGAATAATGGTTACACGATTTCAGTAGGTCCTGAATTAGAATTCTTCTTATTTAAAGCAGATGAAAATGGTAATCCAACAATGGAATTGAGTGATAATGGTGGATACTTCGAGCCATCACCGAAGGATCTCGGAGAACGAGTTCGTTTGGAGATCTATCGTGCTCTTAAGGCTATGGGCTTTACAATTGAAGCTTCGCATCATGAGGTAGCAGAAGGTCAGCACGAAATAAATTTCAAGTATGCAGATGCACTTGGGGCTGCTGATTTAGCGACTACATATAAATGGGTTGTTAAAACAATTGCCCAAAAGTTTGGTTTACATGCTACTTTTATGCCAAAGCCTATATTTGGAATTAATGGTTCAGGAATGCATGTTAATATGTCATTCTTTAAAGATAATGAAAATGCTTTTTATGATCCAAGCGATGAAATCCAACTATCTCCAGTAGCATATCAATTTATTGCTGGTTTAATTGAAAATGTAAAAAGTTTTACAGCCATCACAAATCCATTGGTAAACTCTTACAAACGGTTAGTGCCTGGATATGAAGCACCTTGTTACATAGCTTGGTCTGCTTCTAATCGTTCTGCACTAATTCGTATTCCGGCTAAAAAGGGAATGGCAACTCGTGTTGAGCTTCGTTGTCCAGATCCATCAGCAAATCCTTACCTAACATTTGCGATTATCGCTTCAGCTGGTCTTGAAGGAATTGAAAAAGGATTACAAGCACCTGCTTCTATTAATGAAGATATCTTCCATATGACGGAGGACCGTCGTGGTGAATTAGGAATCGAAAACCTTCCTGGAAGTCTTGAGGCTGCTGTTGAAGAAATGAAAAATGGCCAAATAGGTCGTGAAACACTTGGAGAACATGTATTTGCTGAATACGTAACTGCTAAAAAAGCAGAATGGGATAGCTACCGTACAGCTGTACACAGTTGGGAATTAACAAATTATCAAGCCAAATTTTAATAGTTCAGGTAAGCAGGTGATTACAAGCACCTGCTTATTTTTTTGAGGAATTTTTTAAATGTGATTAGTTAGAGTTTTTTTGGCTTTGCAGAGGGAATTAGTGTAACTTTTGCAAATATTTACGTATATACAGGAAGACATTTTGATGAATCAGCCACTACAAAAACTAAAAGAAATTTATTCAGATACGTATACTCAGCTAAGGAAAAGTTAAAATGGCAAGTGGATGATATCGGTTGAATAACGTTTATTGTGACAGTAGACTTTTTTTGATGTACGTATTTATCGAATTAATAGAAGATAAAGACGGAATAATTCCGTTTTTTCTTCTTAAAATCCCAAAATAATATATGAGAAAGGAGAAAGTGCCTAGTTTAGTAGAATGCCAAGATAAATTGCTAAATCATAGTGAGATGGCAAATTACCTTATTCAAATTTCAAAAGAACTGCCTCAATAGTAAATGCAAATAGGCAAATTTCAGTTGTATAAGAAATACTAGCAATACCCTTATGATTGGGAATGGTGTTTTTAGATCATATAAATGAGGCCCACATAGAGAAGAAATGGCACATTTGGCGATTATTAACGATATGCGGAACGAAGAGAGGTAAAGAGAATTTAAAATCTTATCTAAACGAAGAACACTTGGCATTCAAATAAATAAAAATACTTTGTTTATACAATACACAAAGTATTTTAGAGGTGATATAATAACATTTAAGATATTGTAAGCGTTTTAATTATCTGCTTGGACCTATCTTTTTATCTCTGAAGAAAAAAATAGAGGCCTATTAAACTCATGTTTGTATTGTGTTTAAGGTATAAAGATTAGCAGAATGAAAGGATGAAGATTATGTTGCCTATTCATGAAAGTTTACGAGGGAAAGTAGTTGTCATCACAGGCGGCGGTGGTGTTCTATGCAGCTGTATGGCAATAGAATTAGCTAGACAAGGAGCAAAAATTGCGATATTAAATCGAACCTATGAAAAAGCTATAGTTGTTGTAGAGGATATTCAGCGGCAAGGTGGGGAAGCGATAGCGATTGAATGTGATGTATTAAATAGTGAAAGTGTTAAAAATGCGGAAGAAATTGTTTTTAAAGCCTATGGAAGCTGCGATATTTTGATTAATGGTGCTGGAGGAAATCATCCAAAAGGTGTAACAACCAATGAAATTTTTGAGACAGCTGATTTGGAGAACAAGGAGATAACCACTTTTTTCGACTTAACAACAGAAGGATTCGAGCATGTCTTTAATTTAAATATAGTAGGAACGTTAATTCCGACTCAGATTTTTGCAAAAAGGATGGTTGGGAATAATGGATCTATCATTAATATTTCATCCATGAGTGCTCCAAGTCCAATGACAAAGGTTCCAGCTTATAGTGCAGCTAAAGCAGGAATTGAGAATTTTACAAAATGGTTATCTGTACATATGGCTGAGTCTAATTTGCGTGTAAATGCAATAGCACCTGGTTTCTTCTTAACAAAACAAAATGAAGCATTACTAAAAAACGAGGATGGTACAAATACAGAGAGATCAGAAAAGATTCTTTCCCATACACCAATGAGGAGGTTTGGTAATCCAGAGGACTTACTAGGTACATTACTTTGGTTAGTAGACAATGAATCTAGCGGTTTTGTTACAGGGATAAGTGTACCAGTAGATGGTGGGTTTATGGCTTATTCTGGTGTGTAAGGTCTTGTATTTGCTATAAAGGGTTATTTTAAAGAAGACGTTGTCTATTTGGATGTAATAAATGAAGCAATCGCTGATGAAGGGGATCGATTTTTTAGAAAATCAAAGTGGTTGGATGGTATTTGCGAGGAAAAGGATATCTCTATATGGTGTTGGTTTACAGGCTCATTGGAATTCATATAATCCATCTTTGGATATGATCCGTCAAGCTATTGAAAGATACGCATCGTTTGGATTACAGATTCATCCTACAGAGAGGGGGATTCCCGTCTTTGAGTTTGATGATAGAGAAACTGATTTATTTAAGTCTGCTGAACAAATGATTGTCCTACAAAAGGAACGATATGAACAAATATTTGAATTATTTAGAGATATAGGGATGTGATTAGGAATGTTATTACGTTTTGGGGTGCTGCTGATGACTATACGTGGTTAGATATTTAAAGGGTAGAAAAAATTGGTGTTTGATTTTCGATGAAAATCAAACACCAAAATAAGCATTTTGGAAAACTTTAAATTTCTAATTAGTAGTGAAAAGGAGAGGGATTCGATATGTTAACAAAAAATAAAGGTTCTTTTTATACGAGTAGCTACAGAAATGTCTTTGAAGAATACGGTTATTCTAATGATGAAATTACTAGTAGACTAAATGATACCTGGGATAAAATATTCTATGGTAATCAAGAGACAAGTATTTATTTTGAATTTGGTGATAATGGCGGATATTTATTAGATACAGGTAATTTAGATGTTCGTACAGAAGGAATGTCTTATGGCATGATGATGGCTGTACAGTTAGATAAGAAGGATGTATTTGATCGGCTTTGGTATTGGTCGAAAACATTTATGTATTTAACTGAAGGAGAAAATGCCGGTTACTTTGCATGGTCTTGTAACCCAGATGGATCAAAACGATCAGATGGTCCAGCACCTGATGGTGAAGAATTCTTTGCATTAGCATTGTTTTTCGCTTCACATCGTTGGGGAGATGGGGAAGGGCTGTATAGTTATAGTACTCATGCAAAAGATCTTTTAAGGGATTGTCTTCATAAGGGGGAGGTTGGAGATGGTTATCCAATGTGGAATCCAGAAAATAAATTAATCAAGTTTATCCCTAACTGTGAATTTTCTGATCCATCTTATCATTTGCCACATTTTTATGAACTATTTTCTTTATGGGCGTATCCTGAGGATCGAGCTTTTTGGAAAGAAGCTGCAAATGCAAGTAGAGAATATCTCAAACTTGCTTGCCATCCCAAAACTGGTTTAGCGCCAGAGTATGCCTACTATGATGGGACACCTAATGATGAAAAGGGGTATGGCCACTTCTTTAGTGATTCATATCGAGTAGCAAGTAATGTAGGACTCGATTACGAATGGTTTAAAGGAGATAAGTGGGAAAGAGAAGAGGCTGATCGGGTTTTAGCGTTCTTTGCAGATAAGGATCCGGCTGATTACCGTAGATACACAGTAGATGGTGTCCCTTTTGCAGAAAAATCACTTCATCCGGTTGGCCTAATAGCGACTAATGCGATGCTAGCTCTTGCTACAGTGGGAGAAAATGCTCAAAAAGCAGTAGAACTTTTCTGGAATACACCTGTTCGAACAGGTGAAAGACGATACTATGATAACTGTTTATATCTGTTTAGTATGCTGGCTTTAAGCGGTAACTATAAAATTTGGTTTCCAAGTACAACAGATCAATGACAACGTTACGATAAAAAGGAATAAAAAAATAAAAAAACTTAGTTTATCTGATAGACAAACTAAGTGAGTAATGATATTCTAACTATAGAATATTGATATTCTACTAATCAATCAGATATAGCTATCTATCTGTTAGCTTATATAGGAAATGTAAGCGATAACAGAGATGTCGTTATACAACATATTTAATACAGGAGGAATATAAAATGGCTTTTTTTGAAGATGTTAACAAGATTAAATATGAAGGTGCAAGTTCTAAAAATCCACTGTCATTTAAATACTATAATCCAGAAGAAATGATTAATGGAAAAACAATGGAGGAAACTCTCCGTTTCTCAGTAGCTTACTGGCATACTTTTGCTGCAGATGGTTCAGATCCATTTGGGGTTGGAACAGCGATTCGCCCTTGGAATCATTTAAAAGGGATGGACTTAGCAAAAGCACGCGTAGAAGCAGCGTTTGAATTAATTGAAAAATTAAATGCTCCATTCTTCTGTTTCCATGATGTTGATATTGCTCCAGAAGGTTCTACATTAAAAGAAACAAATGAAAATCAAGATGTAATCGTAGCAATGATTAAGGAATATATGGGAACTAGCAATACGAAGCTGCTATGGAATACAGCGAATATGTTTACAAATCCAAGATATGTACACGGTGCAGCTACCTCAAATAATGCAGATGTTTTTGCTCATTCAGCTGCAAAAGTTAAAAAGGCGTTAGAAGTTGGTAAAGAACTTGGTGCTGAAAACTATGTATTCTGGGGTGGACGTGAAGGATATGAAACACTTCTAAATACGAACATGAAGCTAGAACAAGATAACCTAGCACGGTTCTTCCATATGGCCATTGATTATGCGAAGGAAATTGGTTTTAATGTACCATTCTTGATTGAACCGAAACCAAAAGAGCCAACAAAACACCAATACGATTTTGATGTAGCGACAGGTTTAGCATTCTTACAAAAATATAACTTAACTGAACACTTTAAATTTAACATTGAAGCGAACCATGCAACACTTGCAGGTCATACATTTGAGCATGAATTACACTTAGCTAGAATTAACAATATGCTAGGTTCTGTTGATGCAAACCAAGGTGATACACTTCTGGGCTGGGATACGGATGAATTCCCGACAGACTTATATTCTTCTACACTAGCAATGTATGAAATCTTGAAAAATGGCGGATTAGGAAAAGGCGGTCTTAACTTCGATGCAAAAGTACGAAGAGGATCATTTGAAGCAGAAGATCTTTTCCACGCACATATTGCAGGTATGGATAGCTTTGCAGTAGGTTTGAAAGTAGCAAATAAGCTGATTGAAGATAAAGTTTTAGATAGTTTTGTTGATGAACGTTACAGCAGTTATTCTGAAGGAATCGGACTAGATATTGTTGAAGGGAAAACTGATTTCCATAAATTAGAGGCTTATGCATTACAAGTAAATGAAATTAAAAATGAATCTGGTAGACAAGAACGTCTAAAAGCACTTGTAAACCAATACCTACTAGAAACAATAACGAAGTAATAGTTTTTCGAAGATATAACACTATCTAAAAGATAGAGATTTAGTAGCTAGAAGGCTGACTAAAACCAAAGAGGATAATGCTCAAACCGAAGTTATTGAGATTTCTATAAAGAATACTCAGTTAAATAGGTATTGTGTAATGATCGAACTCTTTTGGTAGGTCAGCCTTATTTTTTGAAGTCTAGAAAGGGGTAAATGTTTGTGTCATCGAATGTTACAATAAAGGAATCAGTCTGGAAGAATGCATATAATTGTTGGTTACAATACAGTGAAATAAAAGATGGGTCTTTAAAGGAATCATATAAACAAGCTGTAAATAATCTAGTCATCTTAGATCAATCATCAGTTATTGATTCTGCAGTAGAAGAGCTTTCATTCGGACTTTCTTCTATGCTGGGGAAAGCACCAGCAACTTTTCAAGAAATACAGCAGCAACCTTCTATTGTATTAGCTATTTCTACTAACCCAGGCTTGCAAGAATATGGTTTGGATCTTGAGTCTGCTGATCAGCTAAATAATGATGGATATATTATTCAAACGACTGAAAACAAAGGTGTAAATTCAACTATACTTGTAGGTAAGTCTGATAAAGGTGTGTTATATGCTGCCTTTCATCTATTGAAATTAATCCAAATGGGGAAAAATATAACTAGATTGAGTTTGCTTGAAAATCCTAAGAATAAAATTCGGATGATTAATCATTGGGATAATATGATGGGTGATATTGAGAGAGGTTATTCTGGGAATTCAATTTTCTATGACAAGAGTGAATTCACACATGATCTCAATCGTATTAAGGATTATGCTAGGTATCTTGCATCAGTGGGTATTAATAGTATTTCAATTAACAATGTAAACGTTCACAAAGTGGAAACGAAACTTATTACAGCTGAGTTATTGCCCCATGTTGCTGAAATTGCAGATATATTCAGGGCCTATGGCTTAACTACCTATTTAAGTGTCAATTATGCTAGCCCGATTGAAATTGGTCACTTACATACAGCCGATCCACTTGATCCAGATGTAAAACAGTGGTGGACAGAGAAAGTAAAAGAAGTTTATGAATATATACCAGACTTTGGTGGATTTATTGTAAAGGCAGATTCTGAACATCGTCCAGGTCCTTTTACTTATGGAAGAAACCATGCAGATGGGGCAAACTTACTTGCTCGTGCGTTAGAGCCTTTTGGTGGACTTGTATTCTGGAGATGCTTTGTTTATGATTGTCTTCAAGATTGGCGAGATCGTAAAACAGACCGTGCAAGAGCGGCGTATGATCATTTTAAACCATTAGATGGGGACTTTCTTGATAATGTTATCCTTCAAATCAAAAATGGACCAATGGACTTTCAAGTAAGAGAGCCTGTCTCACCACTATTTGGGGCATTGAAACAGTCGAATCAAGTATTGGAATTCCAAGTAGCACAGGAATACACTGGTCAGCAAAAGGATTTGTGCTTTTTGGTTCCACAATGGAAAGAAGTCTTAGATTTCGATACATATTCTGAAGGAAAAGGATCCACAATTAAATCAATTGTTAGTGGATCTCAGTATCCATATTTACAAAGTGGTATTACAGCTGTATCAAATATAGGAAATGATTTAACTTGGACTGGAAATACATTAGCTCAAGCCAACTTTTATGGTTATGGACGTCTAATTTGGAATCCGGATTTATCTTCAGAAGAGATTACGGATGAATGGGTACGTTTAACTTTTGGACATGATGATCAAGTTGTTGAAGAAATAAGCCAAATGCTCCTAAGCTCATGGGGGATTTATGAAAACTATACATCACCTTTAGGTGTCGGGTGGATGATAAATCCAGGGCATCATTATGGTGTGAATATAGAAGGATATGAATATTCTAAGTGGGGTACTTATCATTTCTCTGATTGTAATGGAATGGGAGTTAATAGAACGGTTAATGATGGAACAGGGTATAGTGGCCAATATTATCCAAAGAATGCTGAAATTTTTGAATCTGTTGATACATGCCCCGATGAATTGTTACTATTCTTTCACCATGTCCCATATACACATACATTAAAGTCTGGAAAAACGGTGATTCAGCATATCTATGATACTCACTTTTTAGGTGTTGAACAGGTTAAAGAATTAACTGAAAAGTGGGTACAGCTTAAAGACAAAATAGATACCTATAGATTTGAAAATGTTTTAGAACGATTGACCTTACAGCTCAACAATGCTACTGAGTGGCGTGATCGAATTAACACGTATTATTATCGTCATTCCGGGATTGCTGATGAAAAGAATCGAACAATTTATTGATTTAGCGAACTAAGGTAATATGACTAGTTTTGTTAATATTACTAAACTAGTCATATTATAACTACCATATTAATATGTATCATTGTAATATAAAATGTATAATTACTATATTTTAGTAAAAAAATTGAGGGAGTAGAATTGATGATTAATATTGCGATAATTGGAACGGGCTCAATTTCTTCTGCGCATTTAGAGGCATATGTTAAATTTCAAGATAGATGTAGAATCGTGGCTATTGCAGATATCTATCCTGAAAAGGCTAAAAAGATGATCGAAAGATATCAATTAAAAGCAGAGATCTTCACCGATTATAAGGATCTATTAGAGCATCCAATGATTGATGCGGTATCAGTTTGTACACCTCCTTTTACTCACGCGGACATTGCTATTAATTTTCTAAAGGCGGGAAAGCATGTATTAGTAGAAAAGCCGATGGCTTCTTCATTACAAGAATGTGATGAAATGAATGAAGCTGCCAAGCGAGGTAATAAGTTATTGTCAGTTGTTGCTCAAAATCGATTTATGGACCCTATTATGAAATTAAAACATGTGTTGGACCAAAACTTAATCGGTAAAATAGCCCATGTTCAGGTAGATTCCTATTGGTGGCGAGGCCATAGTTATTATGATTTATGGTGGCGAGGTACTTGGGAGAAAGAAGGCGGTGGATGTACGCTAAACCACGCTGTTCATCATATCGATATGCTTCAATGGTCAATGGGATTGCCGAAAGAAGTTGTCGCGATAACATCCAATACTCTACATGATAATGCTGAAGTTGAAGATTTATCAGTAGCAATCTTGAAATATGAAACTGGTGGACTAGCTCAGGTAACAAGTTCTGTTGTCCATCACGGTGAAGAACAGCAACTAATTTTCCAAGGTGAAAAAGCTAGGGTTTCTGTACCATGGAAAGTGACAGCCGAAAAAGCCCGTGAAAATGGTTTTCCTCACTCTGAAACTGATCGAGAGCTTGAGAAGATAATCAATGATTGCTTTGAGCAATACCCTTCATTAAATTACACGGGGCATGCCGGACAAATAAATAATTTTCTGTTAGCAATAGAGGGAGAGGAGCCTCTACTAGTAGACGGTATCCAAGGAAAGCAAACGCTAGAACTTATTTCTGCCATCTATAAATCAGCGAATTTAGGCGTTCGAGTAGAGCTACCAATGTCAATAGATGACCCTTTTTATACTCGAGAAGGAATTCTTGCAAACGCGAAGCATTTCTATGAGAAGAAACAAAGCGTAGAGAACTTTACAGACACCACAATAACTACAGGTGGAAAATACGAATAAAGAATATGGAGGTTATTATGCAGAAAACAGATGGTATGAATTATGCTCCAATAGGGAAAAGTGACCCAGTTGTTAATGAAGGTGAATTTTCCTTTGCAGCAATTGCGCTTGATCACGGTCACATTTATGGTATGTGTAATGGGTTAATTGAAGCGGGAGGTACGCTAAAATGGGTATATGATCCGGATCCTAATAAAGCAGAAAAGTTCCGCAGTCATTTTCCTGGGGTTAAAATAGCTACTTCTGAGCAAGAAATTTTTCAGGATCAAACAATCAAACTAGTAGCTGGTGCGGCTATTACCTCAAAACGTTGTGATCTAGGATTAAGAGCCTTAACACATGGAAAACACTATTTTACTGATAAAGCACCATTTACTACTTTAGAACAACTTAATGCTGCGAAAAAGAAAGTACAGGAGACAGGATTGATATGGGCTGTATATTATAGTGAGCGGATCCATAATGAGAGCGCTGTCTTTGCTGGTCAGCTAATTGATAAAGGCGCTATTGGACAGGTTGTGCAAGTAATCGGAACAGGTCCACACCGTGCAAATGCTAAACACCGTCCAGAATGGTTTTTTAAGAAGGAATTTTATGGCGGGATATTATGCGATATCGGTAGCCATCAAATCGAGCAATTTCTTTATTATAGTGGAGCAAGAGATGCGAAGGTCTTACATAGTAAGGTAGGAAATTATAAACATCATGACTACCCTGAACTAGAGGATTTTGGCGATGCGACATTACTTGCTGATAACGGTGCAACTAATTATTTTCGAGTAGATTGGCTTACTCCTGATGGACTTAGTACATGGGGGGATGGGCGAACAATTATATTAGGAACAGACGGCTACATTGAACTGAGAAAATATGTTGATATCGGAAGAGAAGAAAGTGGGAACCATCTCTACTTGGTAAATCAAAAAGGTGAAAAACATTATTCACTTAGTGGGAAAGTAGGGTTCCCATATTTCGGAGCGTTAATTGTAGATTGTCTAAACGCTACCGAAAACGCGATGACACAAGAACATACATTCAAGGCAGCAGAACTATGTATTATTGCTGAGAATGAAGCGATGAATGTAACGAAGAATGATTTATTTATCAGATAACATAGCTATAAAGGAGGGGCAGTTCTAAAATGAACTGTCCCTTTTTTGTGTTTTTTTAAAAGATAAATGATTAAAAGGTGAAAATCGCCTTTATTGAATAACGTGATTAATTCAACTATACTATGTATAATTTATCATACTAGTATGATAGAAAGCTTTTCATGTTAGGAAGTAGAACAAAGAGGTGATGGGTTGGTTGTTATCAATGATAATCGCAATAATGGATCAACAAGAAATATTATTTATAGACATTTAAAGGAAGAAATCATTACTTTAAAATTGAAACCTGGCTCAAAAATGTCTGAAATGGAAGTAGCTGACCAATTAAATGTTAGTAGAACACCTGTTAGAGAATCATTTTTGCAATTAGCGCAAGAAGAGCTACTTGATATTTTTCCACAACGGGGTACATTTGTATCATTAATTGATTTAATACATGTCGAAGAGTCAAGGTTTGTTAGAGAAAATATTGAAAAGGCAGTCGTAAGATTAGCATGTGAAAACATAACAGACGATGATATTTTTTTGTTACAAACAAATATTGCCTTGCAAGAAAAGTGTCAAGAAAAGAAAAATCATATAAAGTTGTTAGAATTAGACGATGAGTTTCATAAATTATTATTTGTTGCTTGTCATAAACAAAGAACATGGAACATGCTTCAACAAATGAGTAGCCACTTCAATCGATTGAGGTTGCTCCGGCTTTCTTCTTATGTTGACTGGAATATTATTATATCTCAGCATAAACAGATATTTGCTCTTATTAGAAAAAATGAACCAGAACAAGCTGAACAAGTTATGTCTGATCATTTACGATTAGTTGTTATTGAAAAAGAAGCACTAAAGAAAGATTATCCTACTTATTTTAAATAGGATGCGTTGTTGAAAGAAGCACTTGAAAAGAGATTAAATTCATTGGTGCTTTTTCTTAATCAATATCGAAAATCTTAATAAACAAATGATTTAGAGGTGTTAAAATGTATTATGTCGTTTTAGATCTTGGCTGTGCCGAGTGTGGAGAAAGTTCAAATGTTCTTGGTGTATTTACAACAGTAGAAAATGCTAAATCAGCAGTTGATACCTATAAAGTAAAAAACCGCATGGGCGAATATTCAGATCATGAATTTTTCATTTATAAAATCGACAAGCTAGATAAGATATTCCATAATAGCTTGGACCATCTTATTGAATAAAAAAGGGCAACTAACAACTTTTTCATCATATAGTGATAGAAAAGGGGTAACCTTGATGGAAAAATTTTATTGCACAAATTGTATGCTACTCAATGAAGAAGAAAGTACATGCTTGCTCTGTGGAAATCACGATCTAAAACGTATTACGATTAGTGTACAAAGCCAAAAATCTAAATGTATCGTGGAAGAATAAGAGACAGCATCCAGAGCTGTCTTTTTCCTGTTATTCAATTCTTTATTAATAGTTTGAAGTAGTATGCCCCCAAAAACAAACTCATAAGAAAAAAACATTAAGGCCAACGAGAAGGGTTATTTTTTGTTAGCCTTCAATTGGAATCGATGTTCGTGTTTGCGTTTCACTACATAACTTTGAGATTTTCACTTCTAAAATGCCATTAATGAAAGAAGCAATAATCACTTTATCTTCTATTTTATAAGGAAGTATCACAGTCCTCGTTATGATTTCATCGCTTTGCTTTCCTTGGTTCTGATGTTCAACCCTTTTTTGTTGCACTGAAATCTTTACTGTTGCGATGGAAGTACATACTTGTATATCCTCTTTTTCTATTGTTTTCCCAAGCTCTGCTTCTATAATATAGTTTTCATTTGTTTCAAACAAGTCGACCCGAAAAGTTTGTTCATCTAGTAAGTTTGTAAATGGGTCTGTAAAAAACTGTGTCATCCACTCTTCAATTCCATTAATATTCAACGGATTTGAACACCTTCTAATATTCATTTTTTCATTGACCTCCATAGTACAAATAAACCCCTTTAAACAATAAGTTATGCAAGATTAACTATTTGGTGAGGGGTATTGGTCCTATGGTTTAAAATTAATCAATATTCTTCAAGTTAAAAAAGGAATGGAAAAATCCATTCCTTACGTTACATATCGTGTCCTTGGTTATGTTTTTGGCGTGTATGATTTCGATTTTTCACTTTCTTAGATCCACTTAAAGGCTCTGGTTGTCCTGAATTATTATTTTCGTTATTTCTTTTACGGACGTGCTTATTATTGTTTTCATTCGTCATATCATCCCTCCTCACTTATAGGATGAGTCAAAATCAGAAAAACATTCTAGTTTAAACATGAATATATTTCTGTGCATATGGCATACTAACAGATGGTTTTATAATTGGAGGAAGGAATGTGAGGAACTTTGCCTTATAATAAGAACAAACAACAATCATTTCAAGCAGCAGAACAAGGAGTTACCGAAGCAATTGATACGTATGAAAATATTGTTAAAGACAGTGCAGATTATGGGACACAGCTCAAACATTTGTCTGAAGAGGTAAATGAAGCTTATCAAGAAATAAACAATGCACTAGAAAATGCATCTGAAACACAAAGACAGCGACTAGAACAGTATCAACAAGATCTTCAAAAAATCGTTAACGAAGTAAATAATTCTGAGCAATAGTAACATCCTAGATGAATTGGGGAAATTGTCAACTTCTTATCGGTAGGAGTTTGGTCATTTCCATGAAAACGACGGAAGCACCGTCGTTTTTTGTCGCTAGCAAGGATTCATTATTGATTTTTTTTCCGTTTTTTGTTATTTTGCCTTTGTGCAGCTGTTAAAGGTTCATTTTGAAGTTCCTCATTGTAACCTGCTCCATTTCCTTGAGCACTAGCATCATTCATACCCATTCTCACGTGATTTGCTTTGCGTTTCGCCATTGATACTCTCACCTCCGTATAAATAGCTTGTCTCAAAACGGTACTTGGCATTCAACGTTCCAAACAATAAACTGACAAATAATGGATTTCCGGTTAGATACCAACAACTTTTAGAAGTGTGCCTAAATAAAAAGGTACTTAACCATGTAATTAATCGATTTACCTCGAATTTTTTAACTTTCGGGATATTTATCTTTTTTATTTTTTCAATAAACTGAAATAGTGATTTAGCCGTTCAAGTAGCAAGATGTAAAAAGAGCGAGAAAAAGGAAAAAAACTTATGCGGATTTCATGCTATTTAGTTAAAAATTTGGTATAGTAAAAAAGTAAAACTAGCACGCTTACATAAGGTAAACTTATACATATCAATAACATCATTGTTATTTACTTATGTTACTAGTTGTATTAAGATTGAATTGTGCGAATTTTAAAATCGGGGTACCATCCTTCGACAACAAGAGTCGATCTTGATCTTTAATAAGGGGGAAAATAGTTAATGACCAATCAAGTAAAAACGAACAAAGATGCTTTCAAAGCACGTAAAAATTTTACGGTTAATGGAAAGACGTACAACTACTATTCATTACAAGCATTAGAGGATGCTGGAATTGGTAATGTTTCACGATTACCTTATTCAGTAAAGGTTCTTTTAGAATCCGTTTTACGTCAAGTAGATGGAAGAGTTATCACAAAAGAGCATGTTGAAAACTTAGCTAAATGGGGAACTGACCAACAAAAAGAAATTGATGTTCCATTTAAACCATCTCGTGTTATCCTGCAAGATTTCACAGGAGTACCAGCTGTAGTTGATTTAGCATCTCTTCGTAAGGCAATGGCTGATATGGGTGGAGACGCGGATAAAATCAATCCTGAAATTCCGGTTGATCTAGTTATCGATCACTCAGTACAAGTTGACAAAGCGGGAACTATGGATGCTTTGCAATTTAACATGGAGCTTGAATTTGAACGTAATGCAGAACGTTATAAGTTCCTAAGCTGGGCAAAAAAATCTTTAGACAACTATCGTGCAGTACCACCTGCAACGGGAATTGTTCACCAAGTTAACCTTGAGTATTTAGCAAATGTTGTTCATGCAGTTGAAACAGAGAACGGTGAATTTGAAGCATATCCAGACTCATTAGTTGGTACGGATTCACATACAACAATGATTAATGGTATCGGTGTTCTTGGTTGGGGTGTTGGCGGAATTGAAGCTGAAGCTGGCATGCTTGGTCAACCATCATACTTCCCAGTACCTGAAGTTATCGGTGTTAAATTAACGGGTAACCTTCCAGAAGGAACAACAGCTACTGACTTGGCATTAAAAGTTACTCAAGTTTTACGTCAACAAGGTGTTGTTGGTAAATTTGTTGAATTCTTTGGTCCAGGTGTAGCACAATTACCACTTGCAGATCGTGCAACAATTGCTAATATGGCTCCTGAATACGGTGCAACTTGTGGATTCTTCCCAGTAGACGAAGAAGCCCTTACTTACATGCGTTTAACAGGTCGTGATGAAGAACAAATCCAAATTGTTGGAGATTACTGTAAAGCCAACGGTTTATTTTTCACTCCTGATAATGAGGATCCAATTTTCACGAAAGTTGTCGAAATTGATCTTGGAATCATTGAACCTAACCTATCAGGTCCTAAACGTCCACAGGATTTAATCCCTCTTTCAATGATGAAGGATACATTCCATCAGCATTTGGTAGCACCAGCTGGTAACCAAGGCTTTGGCTTAGAGGCGACTGAAATTAATAAAGAAATCACTGTGAAATTTAAAAATGGTGAAGAAACTCAAATGAAGACTGGATCAATTGCGATTGCCGCAATTACTAGTTGTACCAATACATCAAACCCTTATGTACTAGTAGCTGCTGGGTTAGTTGCGAAAAAAGCTACTGAATTAGGACTTGTGGTACCTAAATATGTAAAAACATCTTTAGCACCTGGTTCAAAAGTTGTAACAGGTTATTTAGAGAATTCTGGACTTCTTCCACACTTAGAAAAACTAGGTTTTAACCTTGTTGGTTACGGTTGTACAACATGTATTGGTAACTCTGGTCCGTTGCTTGATGAAATTGAAGAAGCTGTGGCAGCAAATGATTTATTGGTTACATCCGTTTTATCTGGAAATCGTAACTTTGAAGGTCGTATTCATCCTCTAGTTAAAGGAAACTACCTTGCATCTCCACCGCTTGTTGTAGCATATGCTTTAGCTGGTACTGTAGATATTAATCTGCAAACTGATTCTTTAGGTAAAGACAAGAATGGTAACGAAGTATTCTTTAATGATATCTGGCCAGAAACAGACGAAATTAACAAAGTTGTTAGCAAAGCTGTTACTCCAGAATTATTTAGAAAAGAATATGAACAAGTATTTGATGATAATATTCGTTGGAATGAAATTGAAACAACTGATGAAGCTTTATATGTCTGGGATGATAAATCAACATACATTCAAAATCCTCCATTCTTTGAAGGACTAGAAGCAGAACCAGGAAAAGTTGAAACGTTGTCTGATTTACGAGTTGTTGCTAAATTCGGTGATTCTGTGACAACTGATCACATTTCACCTGCTGGTTCAATTGGTAAAGATACGCCTGCTGGTCGTTATCTTCAAGAAAATGGCGTTACACCAAGAGAATTTAATTCATATGGTTCACGTCGTGGTAACCATGAAGTAATGATGAGAGGTACGTTTGCTAACATTCGTATCAAAAACCAAATTGCACCTGGTACAGAAGGTGGTTACACAACTTACTGGCCAACTGGTGAAGTGAAATCAATTTATGATGCTTGTATGGATTATAAACAAATTGGTACAGGACTAGTTGTTTTAGCTGGTAAAGATTATGGTATGGGAAGCTCACGTGACTGGGCAGCTAAAGGAACGAATCTGCTTGGCATTAAAACAGTTATTGCTGAAAGCTTTGAGCGTATCCACCGTAGTAACTTAGTACTAATGGGTGTTCTTCCACTTCAATTTAAAGCTGGAGAAAATGCAGAAGTATTAGGTCTAACTGGTAAAGAATCAATCGAAGTTATTATTGATGAATCTGTTAAGCCACGTGACTTTGTGAAAGTTACAGCAACAGATGAAGCTGGTAATAAAAAAGAATTTGAAGTATTAGTTCGTTTTGATAGTGATATCGAAATTGACTACTATCGTCATGGTGGAATTCTTCCAATGGTACTACGTGATAAATTAAAAGCATAATTTACAAAAAAGGAACGGTTTTCCGTTCCTTTTTTGTGTTGTTATATATATAAATTTAGTCTAGAAATTGCCTGTTTGATAGAGGTATTTGTCTAAAAAAAGAACAGAAAGCTAAATCCATTGTTCTTTTTAAACTTCCATGATTAAATAGAATTAGGAACTAACATATTTGTTTCCTAGTGGAAATACACTAAGTAACAATGTGGTCCTTTTACATAGGAGGTCTTAGTTTATACAGATGAAAAAAATATTAGCTATCTCAATATTGGTTTTCTTAGTTGGTTATGCTATTTACTTTGCGTTAGTCCCCAAAGATGCAAAAGAGGGTATTACCAAAGGGAGTAAAGCACCAGATTTTGAATTAATGTCTTTAGATGGTGAAAAAATGAGCTTATCCGATCTAAACGGTAAAAAAGTAATCGTTAACTTTTGGGCAACATGGTGTCCACCGTGTCGAGCTGAAATGCCAGATATGCAAAAAATACAGGACGATTATCAAGAAGAGGTTGTGATAGCTGCAGTAAATCTGACAAGTTCAGAAAAAAGTGTTAATACCGTTAGAAAATTTATCAAGGAGCTAGATCTTTCCTTTCCAGTGTTATTAGATGAAAAGGGGAAAATAAATAAGCAATATGAAGTGATGTCATACCCAACATCGTATATAGTGGATGAAAATGGACTAATTGAATCAAAATTTCCAGGTGCTATGAGCTATGAACGAATGGAAGAATTATTAGGTTTGAAGAAATAATCGAGGCATTGTCTCGGTTTTTTATTTTTTTTATGAAAAAAAAACAAGTAACACTTTTATTGTACTAAATAGTTAGAATATTGGGCATCCTTGAAAAATATAGGATGTTAGCTACTTCAAGGACATGGGGATTCAAACAAGATCATATTCAATCTTTGTGCTTAAAATGAGCAACTTATGTATAAACAAAATTAGTGAGGTGAACATGTTGAGAAAAAGTAGAAAAAGAACATTTGAGGAATTAGTTTTGGAAAACAAGCAACAGTTATTAAATGATCGAGAGGCTCTTGAACGAATTGAAGATCGCTGGGAACAAAGAATGCAGAAAAAATTAGATTAACAAGGTTTTCTAGTCATTTATCTTTCTGAACTAGGGCATTCTAACCTATGAGGAGGCGATTAAATTGACAAATGGTAACAGAAGGCAAGCTAAATTTCAGCCAAATCATATAGGAACTAAATCAAGAAGTTTTGGTAATAACAAAGGTAAACAAATGCAGGATAAATCGGGACAACATCCTCAAGTCATTCAGACAAAAGGGGAGTAACAACTACACCATATTTTAAAACATATCTAAAAAAATTCGTGTTTAAAATAACCTTCTATACAGCACACTAAGCATGTTTGCTTTTTGACTTGGAAGAAAGGAAGGATTAAACTTCGATGACTAAACAAAACCGTCCTAACCCTGATGATCGCACAGACAATGTAGAGAAGCTTCAAAGTATGGTGCAAAATACCATTGAGAACATCGAAGAATCTCAAGATACACTACAATTTGCATCACCGAAAGACCGTGAGCAAATCGAGGGAAAGAATCATCGCCGTGAAGAAAGTATTCAAGCGCTAAGAGATGAAATTAGAGATGAAGCCCAAGCACGTGAAGATGGCTACCGTTTAGATCAGTAAAAAAATCAGGCTAACGCCTGGTTTTTTTTTTGATAAAAAGTTTCAACATTAAGCTAATAATTATGTTATAGCGTCTTTATTTCTATACCTTCATACAAGCAATTCAGTATAATTCAAAAAAAATATGTTGTATGATATCATTTATAGAAGATTTTCTTAAAAAAGCTAATTGAAGAGCAACAAGGAGAGAAAACAATGCTTATTTCAAAAACGGAAATTGATGTTAGATATGCCGAAACAGACCAAATGGGTGTTGTTTACCATGCAAATTATTTAATTTGGATGGAAGTAGGTAGAACAAAGCTTATTCAAGATCTCGGCTTTTCCTATGCTGAAATGGAAAAGGAAGGGATAATCTCACCTGTCATTGATATAGAGATATCTTACAAAAAGCCATTACGATATGGGGAAACAGCGACCATTCACACCTGGATAGAAGAATATAATGGAATGAAGAGTGTATACGGATATGAAATTTATACTCCCACTGGAGATTTAGCAATTGTGGCAAAATCAAGACATGTATGTGTACATAAAGATACATTTAGGCCGATTAAGTTTCGTAAGCTGTTCCCAGACTGGCATGAAGCATATGAGAAGGCAAAGAAGTAAATGGCATTTGGAGTAAAACGTACAGAATTAACAAAATGGAAAACTGAAGTATCAAAAGGGGAAATCGCTTTTTTAACTCATTTCTGGATTGATGAGCGCTTTCCAAACTCACATAGCATCACAAAGGTTGGCTGTAGTGACATTAAAAAACTAGCTAAATGGGGCGCAGAATTTGGTTTAAAAGAAGAATGGATCCATCATAATGAGAGGTTTCCACACTTTGATTTATTAGGTGATATACAAGTGGAAATCCTTAAGTATTATCAATTAAATGATCATATAAATCGGTTTAAGCTTAATATTTAATCGGCAATACTCTCGTAAACCAATTGTATGAAGCCGTAACAAAAGTAAAATAAGAGGCTGATTCTTAGTCAACCTCTTATTTTATTCGATATTTTATAATTCTTGTACTTTGGATAGTATTTCTACTGCTCGCTTCAAAGCCTGAAACGAGGGAACTTCACTCACTGTTTTCATACTCAATGTTCAATAGGGTCTTCATAATTAAATACAGGTTCATCCATTTCCTCATCTAAATCAACATGAAGATTGTGATTATCAAAATACCAAAGGTCACGATCTTCAACAAAGAATGTGATGCCCTGATTATCTACACTAGAACCAACTTCTTCCGGAGTTTGTTTTGAAACCCCAAGCGAAAAGCCTTTTTGTACATTGCTACATCCACCATATCGCACAAAAAATTTAACCTTATCACCTTTTTGTAAGTCTAATTCGTTTTTATACCAGTTAGTTGCTTTGTCATTTACGATTATGTCCAAAATAAAACACTCCTTTTACTACTTTAGGTTTAGAAATTCTCCGCCATATAGGTTTTTCCCGAATAAGGACAATTAAAACTAAATAGTTCTTTTATTATTATAATATAGATTAAACGATAGAACCATTATCAGAAATTCTATAGCATAAGAATAGGTCAAATTGTTTTAAAAAAACTCTTTTATCTAGGTCGGTACTCCTTTAATCAAAAGTCCTTCACCATTAAAAAAAACCACTGTTATGTGGTTTTTTTAATTACTTTATAGCCATTTGACTTTAGGTTCTGTTTTATTCATAATTCTTTTAATGTTTGCACGATGTCGATAGATAACAAAAATAGTTAATAAAGAGATCGCGATTGTTAAGGATGGTTCTCCCGTAAATAAGCTATAAATGATGCCATATACACCTGCTAGCATGGATGATAAGGATACATACTTTGTTATATATAGAATGACAAAAAAGAATGCTATTAACGTAACAAATAACATTGGGTTAAATAGAAGCAATACCCCAGCGGAAGTTGCTACAGCCTTACCACCTTTAAAATTAGCGAAAAGTGGGTATGTATGACCTAAAACAGCAAAAATCCCTGCTAATAAGTAGTGTAACTCAAAATGAAAAAGAGATGGCAATGCTGCAGCAAGTGTTCCTTTTAATATATCTGCACTTGTCACAATCAGTCCAGCTTTAATGCCTAATGTTCGAAAAGTATTGGTGCCACCTAAGTTCCCACTTCCATGTTCTCGGATATCAATTCCATATCCGAGTTTACCGACGATAAGGCCTGATGGGATGGAACCGATTAAGTAAGCAAGTATAAAAATAATTATGGCTTCTATCATATGAGTGCTCCTTTGTATATTCTTCTTTTATTCTATCATGACCCAATAGAAAAACACTACGAGAGAATAAAAAAACAAAAAAATAGTTAGTTTATCCAAATTAAGCGTTATACTAAGTGTGTGGTTCAAATTCGAATCAATGTAGTTTGTTATGGAATATTAGTTATGAATTGAAAATAGAAGTACTTTCCTCAGACTAAAATCGAGCAAGGTATAATCATTGTTTGAACCGAATTATCTTGCTAAGATTAAGAAAAGGAGCTGGTTTTAAAATGGCTATTGAATATCCTACAAAACTAGAAACTGGCGAGATTCTAAAAAATAGTAAAACAATTGCAGTTGTCGGTTTATCGGATAATCCTGCTCGTACCTCTTACATGGTGAGTAAGGCTATGCAGGAGGCTGGATATGAAATTATACCAGTTAATCCAACTATTGATGAAGTACTTGGTGTGAAAGCAGTAGCAACATTACAGGATATAAATAAGCATATTGACATTGTCAATGTATTTCGTCGTTCAGAACAGTTACTTGAAGTTGCAAAAGATTTCTTGAAGATTGATGCAGATGTTTATTGGGCTCAATTAGGTCTTGAAAACGAAGAGGCCTATGAGTTGTTAAAACAGAATGAAAAGACAGTTGTGATGAATCGATGTATCAAGGTTGAGCATGCTATGACAAAGTAAAAACAATGTGTTCATTTTAGAAAAATCCTTGTAAAAACAAGGATTTTTTACTTTATTACACGAATAAGGTTTGCTAAATGCAATTTACGATATACAATAAAGCGTGGATATTATGTAATTAGCACTATTCGATCTACTGATAATATATATATAAATTAGCTATTGTTTTTATGTAAGGGTTGTCGAATCTTGAAAATTTGTATAAAATACTAAAACATGCGTTCTAACTAAAGAGAAACGTGATTGTGTGTCAATTGAAAGGGGTTTAGTCGTTTTGGTTAAAAAGCAACAATTTGATTATAATGATGATGCCATACAGGTTCTTGAAGGACTTGAAGCAGTAAGGAAACGTCCAGGAATGTATATCGGAAGCACAGATAGCAGAGGACTACATCATCTTGTGTATGAGATCGTTGATAACTCTGTAGATGAGGCGTTAGCTGGATATGGAGATCACATTATTATTAAAATACATAAAGATAACAGTATATCTGTACAAGATAAAGGTCGTGGAATGCCAACAGGTATGCATAAGCTTGGCAAACCAACTCCAGAAGTTATTTTAACCATTCTTCATGCCGGTGGTAAATTCGGTCAAGGTGGCTATAAGACAAGTGGTGGTCTACATGGTGTAGGTGCATCTGTTGTAAATGCCTTATCTGAATGGTTAGTCGTAACGATTCAACGAGAAGGCTTTATATATGAACAACGATTTGAAAACGGCGGTAAGCCGGCAACAACCCTTGAAAAGAAAGGGAAAACGACTAAAACTGGAACAAAGATTCATTTTAAACCTGATCCACTAATTTTTAATACTACGACAACATATAACTTTGAAACGTTAAGTGAACGCTTACGTGAGTCAGCATTCTTGTTAAAGGGCTTTAAAATTGAACTGATGGATGAAAGAAGTGGTCAAGGAGAGACCTATCTTTATGAGACTGGAATTGAGGCGTTTGTTTCCTATTTGAACGAAGAAAAGGACTCACTTCACCCAGTTGTTTCTTTTGAGGGAAATCAAAATGGTATTGAGGTTGATTTTGCTTTTCAATTTAATGACGGTTATTCAGAAAACATCTTATCCTTTGTCAATAATGTACGGACGAAAGATGGCGGTACACATGAAGCTGGTTCGAAAACCGCAATGACTAGAGCTTTTAATGAATATGCAAGAAAGACCGGATTGTTAAAAGAAAAGGATAAAAATTTGGAAGGATCTGATATTCGAGAGGGTCTTTCAGCGATTATCTCTGTTCGTATTCCGGAAGAACTACTCCAGTTCGAAGGACAAACGAAGGGTAAGCTTGGAACAAGTGAAGCTAGATCTGCTGTTGATGCTGTTATCTCTGAAAATTTATCTTACTTTTTAGAGGAAAATCCTGATTCAGGGACATTACTTGTAAGAAAATCGATTAAAGCCTTTCAAGCGAGAGAAGCTGCACGTAAAGCACGTGAAGAAGCAAGAACGGGTAAGAAGCGTAAACGCTCCGATACCAATCTTAGTGGGAAGCTAACCCCAGCACAATCACGTAATCCACTCAAAAATGAAATCTACCTTGTCGAGGGAGATTCTGCAGGTGGATCTGCAAAACAAGGTAGAGATCGCCGCTTTCAGGCTGTACTACCATTAAGAGGTAAAGTCATTAATACTGAGAAGGCTAAGCTTGCCGACATTTTTAAAAATGAAGAAATCAATACGATTATACATGCAATTGGTGGTGGAGTTGGAGCAGAATTCCTAATCGAAGACATTAACTATGATAAAATAATTATCATGACTGATGCGGATACAGATGGCGCACACATACAGGTCCTCTTATTAACATTCTTTTATCGTTACATGAAACCATTAATTGAAAATGGTAAAATATTTATCGCTTTACCGCCACTTTATAAGGTAAGTAAAGGAACGGGCAAAAAAGAGGTTGTTGAATATGCATGGTCGGATGATGATTTAGAAGATGCTATCGCAAAAGTTGGAAAAGGGTACATGCTCCAACGTTATAAAGGTTTAGGAGAAATGAACGCAGACCAGCTCTGGGAGACAACGATGGACCCAGGGTTAAGGACATTAATTCGGGTTAAAATAGATGATGCAGCACGTGCTGAGCGTCGCGTAACAACACTTATGGGGGATAAAGTAGAACCACGCCGTAAATGGATCGAAAATAATGTCGCATTTGGTCTTGATGAAGAAACAAATATATTAGAAAATGAACACTTATCGGTCCCAGAGGAGGTCTAGGTTTTGGCAGATTCAGTAGAAATATATCGTGATTTACCTCTTGAAGATGTACTTGGTGACCGTTTCGGACGTTATAGTAAGTACATTATTCAAGATCGAGCTCTTCCAGATGCGCGTGACGGGCTAAAGCCTGTACAAAGAAGAATTTTATATGCAATGCACGTCGACGGAAATACGTTTGAACGTAATTTCCGAAAGTCAGCAAAAACAGTAGGTAACGTTATTGGTAACTACCACCCACATGGTGATTCATCAGTATATGAAGCAATGGTACGTATGAGTCAAGACTGGAAAGTTCGAAATGTACTGATTCAAATGCACGGAAATAACGGAAGTCTTGATGGTGATCCTCCTGCTGCAATGCGTTATACCGAGGCTAGATTATCTGCAATTGCTTCTGAATTACTCCGGGACATTGAAAAGGATACAGTTGAATTTGTATCGAATTTTGATGATACAAGTCAAGAACCATTAGTCCTTCCTGCGATGTTCCCCAATCTTTTAGTCAATGGTTCAACGGGTATATCGGCTGGTTATGCAACAGATATACCTCCACATCATCTAGGTGAGGTTATCGATGCGGTTATTAAGCGTATGGATAAACCAAGTAGTACAGTAGATGAACTGATGACGGTGATCAAAGGTCCCGACTTTCCAACTGGAGGGATTATCCAGGGAACTGATGGGATTAAAAAGGCATATGAAACGGGTAAAGGAAAAATAATTATCCGTGGGAAAGCGAGTATAGAAGATACACGAGGTGGGAAACAACAAATCGTTGTGACAGAAATCCCATTTGAAGTGAATAAAGCAAACCTTGTTAGACGTATGGACGAATTCCGTATTGAACGTAAAGTGGAAGGGATTTCAGAGGTCCGTGACGATACTGATCGAACAGGATTACGGATTGTCATTGAACTAAAAAAAGATGCCAATGCTATAGGTGTATTAAACTATCTATACAAAAATAGTGATCTTCAAGTTACTTATAATTTTAATATGGTAGCAATTCATAATCGTAGACCAATGCTAATGAGTTTGCCTTCGATTCTAGATGCCTATATAGGCCATCAAAAAGAGGTTGTTACGAACCGTTCGAAATTTGAGCTTCGTAAAGCACAAGAACGCCACCACATTGTTGAAGGATTAATAAAGGCTTTGTCTATATTAGACGAAGTAATCGCAAAAATCCGTGCTTCGAAAGACAAACGTGATGCCAAAAATAATTTAATTGATGCTTTTCAATTTACTGAGCCGCAAGCCGAAGCGATCGTATCCTTACAGCTTTATCGTTTAACAAATACTGATATTACCGCATTAACCAATGAATCAGAGGAGTTAGCGAAGAAAATTGAGGAGCTTACTAGCATTTTGAGTGATGAAAATATCCTCTTAAAAGTGATTAAAAATGACCTAAGAAAGCTCAAAAAAACGTACGCTGATAATCGTCGCTCTGTCATTGAAGAGAAAATCGAGGAAATTAAGATTAATCTTGAAGTGATGATTGCTTCAGAGGATGTTATCGTGACTGTTACAAAAGATGGTTATATTAAACGTACAAGTCTGAGGTCATATTCAGCTTCGAATGGGCAGGATTTCGGAATGAAAGATACCGATAGGCTACTCTCAAAAATTGAAATCAATACAACAGAGGTCGTTTTGTTATTCACAAACAAAGGAAATTATTTGTATTGTCCTGTCCATGAACTACCTGAAATTAGATGGAAGGATATTGGTCAACATATTGCTAATATTATCCCAATTGATCGAGATGAAGACATCCTCAAGGCAATACCGGTAAAGAATTTTGAAGAACCTAATTTCTTAACCTTTATTACAAAATTAGGTATGGTGAAAAAAACAGAGCTAATTCATTACAAGGCACAAAGGCATTCAAAACCATTAGTTGCCTTAAATCTCAAAGGTGATGACCAGCTTATTGATGTCCATGTTAGTTCAGGGGAAAATGATTTATTCTTAGTGACTAACTTAGGCTATGGTTTATGGTTTGAGGAAGAAGAAGTAAGTATTGTTGGACCTCGAGCAGCAGGTGTTAAAGGTATTAATTTAAAACCAGATGATTATGTCGTAAGTGGTAAATTGATCTTACGTAATAAAAAGGCATATTTAGTTATTGCAACTCAAAGAGGTGCTGTCAAAAAAATGTCTGTTGCTGACTTTGAAAAATCAACACGTGCTAAACGTGGTTTAGTTATGCTTAGAGAATTAAAAAGTAATCCTCATCGAATTGCTGGAGCAGAGATTGTTCAAGATAAAGGCGACTTTTATCTTGAAACAGCAAAAGGTGTTATTGAATGTATAAACGTTTCTTCCTTAAGACCTAATGACCGCTATAGTAACGGTTCTTTCGTTATAGATGAACAGGATACAGGTTCTGTTACAAATGTGTGGTTATCACTTGAGGACGGAACAAAGGATAAACAAGAATAGGAGAAAGGGGCTAATCCACTAGGATCAGCCCCTTTTCTTATACGATCAAAAATTATATCTTTTGTCATTTTTCATTATTTTTTAATACGTCACTGAACCGGCGCTGTGCTCTTATTTTTTACTGAAGTAATCATTAAAGGCATGGATAATTTCGATTCCTTGATACGTGAAGAGACTAATTGCAGTAAGTGAAAATAAGACTACTGGAATGAATCTTAACCAAATCATTTATATAACCTCCTATTGTAAATTTAGGTTGTATATAAATGAGACTTGGAAAAATAGGAAGATTGATAATAAACCGAGTATAGAAAATGTTTTAATTTCCGTCTAGACTTAGTAGGGGTACGGACTAGGTGTGTAGTGCACGCTAGCATGAGGACTAGTAAATATCCTACCACATGCCCACCTATAAGAAAATCAACATGTTTTTGATCTTCTTGTAGATTAATTGTTTCAAAGGTTGATACACTTTCAACAGCAACCAGCTTGCCATGACTAGCGGGCTGATTAGAGTGAGGCATTGAAACAAAATGACAACCGACAAACACGATCAAAAATATCATCAAAGATTTAATCAGCAAAAGTAGTTTCATTTTATCACTCCTTCGCTGTAGAATAGTCATATCATACCGCCATTTTAACCATTTGAAAAGCGTTTTGTTTGTCTATTTTTGTCATCATCCAATGGGAGGGTTTACAAATTTGATTTTGTTGCTAATTGTTTTCATGCCGCCTTTTAAAATAACAAAAAGATGAAGGAAATTGGCATAAAAAAGAACACGAAAAAATTAATCAGTGTGTTCGATCTTTGTCTTTGGGATGTACTTAAATATTTCGTTTGTTTCAAAGCTGTCAACAAGGCGATTTAACCAATCATAATAGTCTAATGCCTGATGAAGTTTTTCGATGTCGTTATTAATTAGAGCAATCATTTCTTCGGTTAGCTCATTCGTATCTAGCAGTTTATGAAGTTCCTGTAATGATTTCTCTATTGCCGATACATTAATGTTCACACCACTACGCCATTTTATTGTAAAAAAATCAGAGAAGGTTTGAAACCAGTCTTCCTCGGCCTTGTATAAATCCTTACGATTTCCTTTCTTCCAAACTTTATCAACCATATGTAAATCCATTAAATTTCTAACAGAAGTACTCATACTCGTTTTACTCATACCTAACTCATTTTTCATTTCGTCTAATGTCAATGGTTGATTTTGAAAATAAAGAAGTCCCCATAATCTTCCTACTGACGGTGTTACACCATATAAATTCATGTTTTGAGAAATGGCCTCAATAACACGTTCACGAGCTTTCTCAAGTTCATCTTTACCCTGCAAACCCTTTCACATCCTATTATCAGTTATATATACAGACTACAGTTAACTGAATTGATTGTAAAGATAACGAATGAAAAGGAAATAGGAGGAATTGTACGCATACAGTATGTAAAGTACGTACAGTATTTTCTGTACGAAGCTTACGGTCATATTTGACGTTATATACACTTTGTAATCACTTTGTAATATTTCTATACTTAATAAGGCAGGAGTGATCGTGACAATTTATGTGGGAAAGGACGGATTTAATCTAATAAATAGTATCTTAGTCGCGTTTTTTTAATGATTATATAGAGGTGGAAAAATGAATAACAATAATAGAACGGTAAAAATCACTGTTCGAGAAGTATCGAAAATTTTTGGGAAAAACACCAAAAAGGCTGCTCAGCTTCTTAAACAGGGAAAATCAAAGCAAGAGATATTAAAAGAAACCGGATCTACAGTCGGAGTTAATCGTGCTAGCTTTGATGTATACCCTGGAGAAATCTTCGTTATTATGGGTCTTTCCGGTAGTGGGAAATCAACACTTGTTCGGATGTTTAATCGTTTGATTGAACCTACAGGTGGTCAAGTGTTAATTGATGGTGAAGATATTGTTGCAATGAATAAGGAAGAACTACGAAATGTTCGTCGGGAAAAAATGAGTATGGTTTTTCAACGTTTTGCATTATTTCCTCATCGTACGGTTCTCTCTAATACAGAGTATGGTTTAGAAATACAGGGTGTAGAAAAAGAAAAACGGAAAGAACTGGCTTTAGAAGCTTTAAAACTTGTTGGTCTTGAGGGTTATGAACTTCAATTACCTAGTCAACTAAGCGGGGGCATGCAACAAAGGGTAGGACTTGCAAGAGCGTTGGCAAATGATCCTGACATTTTATTAATGGATGAAGCATTCAGTGCACTTGATCCACTAATCAGGAAAGACATGCAAGACGAATTATTAGATCTTCAATCAACCATGGAAAAAACAATAATATTCATCACTCATGATCTTGATGAGGCATTACGAATTGGTGACCGAATCGCATTAATGAAGGATGGTAATATTGTTCAAATAGGAACGCCTGAAGAAATTCTTATGAATCCTTCTAATGATTATGTTGAACGATTTGTAGAAGATGTTGATCTATCAAAAGTTTTAACAGCAAGTCATGTTATGAAAAGGGCAGAGACGATCCAGCTTGAAAAAGGAGCTAGAGTTGCTCTAAATGTCATGAAGGAAAACGGCATTTCAACCGTTTATATTGTTGATAAACAAAAGAAATTAATCGGAGCTGTCACTGCAGCAGATGCAAAAAATGCAATTGAGAATAATCTTAAGTTAGAAGAAGTGATTACCAAAGATTGTATAACAGTCCAACCAGAGACACATTTAGTTGACTTATTTGATGACGTATCTAGTGCTGTCATACCAGTGGCAGTTGTTGATGAGACGAACCGCTTAAAGGGAATAGTCATAAGAGGGGCAGTTATTGGAGCACTTGCTGGTAATGATACATTTATAAATGAGACTGTACATAAAGAGCAACCTGTAAAAGTCGAAATGGAGGTGCTCTAATATGGATGAATTATTACCGAAATTACCAATAGCAGACTGGATCGATGTGTTTATTGATTGGCTCGTTCTTCATTTTGATCCTCTCTTTGAAGGAATAGCAAATGGACTTGAGTTCTTTGTCGAAGGAATCGTGCTTGGACTTGGCGTTATACCTGTTATTTTATTAGCGATTATTGTTAGTTTACTAGCTTGGAAGGTTTGTAATTGGCGGATAGCGCTCTTTACAATCATTGGCTTGCTGTTAATTGATAACTTAGGATATTGGGAAAATATGCTAGACACGATTGCACTTGTGCTTACTTCTGTCGGTATCTCAATCATACTTGGTATTCCAATTGGAATCTGGGCTTCACAAAGTGAAAAAACTGGTAAGGTCGTATCTCCAATTCTTGACTTTATGCAAACAATGCCCGCATTTGTTTATTTATTACCTGCAATCTTCTTCTTTAATATAGGTGTAGTACCTGGGGTTGTTGCTTCTGTTATTTTTGCAATGCCTCCAACTATCCGCTTAACGATTTTAGGGATTAAACAAGTACCTGAGGAATTAATTGAGGCAACACAGGCATTTGGCTCGACTACTAGTCAAAAGTTAATGAAGGTACAATTACCATTAGCATTACCAACCATCATGGCGGGTGTCAACCAAAGTATTATGCTAGCCTTATCAATGGTTGTTATCGCTTCTATGGTTGGTGCTCCAGGACTGGGTGCAGACGTTTATCGTGCTGTCACACAGCTACAAACAGGAACAGGCTTTGAAGCTGGATTGGCAATCGTAATCATTGCGATTATTTTAGATAGAATTACTCAAAATATCGGGAAAAGTAAAAAAGGGGGAACCGTTTAATGTTTACAAAATTATCAAAAGTAACATTGGCATTAGGTTTATCAGTAGGTTTAGCAGCTTGTAGTAGTGGTGAGGAAAGCAGTGGGTCAAATGAATCTGATTCTAGTAATAACACAGCATCTGTTGGTGAATCAGTAGAATACAAGATTACAGGAATTGATCCAGGTGCAGGAATTACGAAAGCAACTGCAGCAGCTATTGAAGACTATGAGCTAACAGAATGGGAATTGATTGAAGGTTCTGGCGCAGCAATGACTGCATCTTTAAAGAAAGCTTATGATAAAGAAGAACCTATTATAATTACTGGGTGGACTCCACATTGGATGTTCTCAAAATTTGATTTAAAGTATTTAGAAGATCCGAATGGTGTATTTGGAGAAGCAGAAAATATTAATTCGATTGCACGTAATGGATTAGCAGACGATCTACCAGGTGTACACAAGGTATTAGATCAATTTCACTGGTCACCCGATGAAATGGGTGTAATAATGAGTAGTATCCAAGAAGGTACAAAAGCTGAAGAAGCTGCTGCTGCCTGGGTAGAAGAAAACAGTGATAGAGTAGCAGAGTGGACTAAAGGTGCTGAAGAAGGTAATGGAGAAGAAGTACAAATTGCATATGTTGCTTGGGATAGTGAAATTGCA
Organism: Metabacillus sp. GQ13; assembly: GCF_059758525.1. Taxonomy (NCBI): domain Bacteria; kingdom Bacillati; phylum Bacillota; class Bacilli; order Caryophanales; family Bacillaceae; genus Metabacillus; species Metabacillus sp. GQ13. The sequence continues at coordinate 144,066 of NZ_JCAXET010000001.1, read as the reverse complement.
AGTACGAATGTTCTAGCAAAAGTACTTCAAGACCTTGGATATGAAGTAACAATCAGTCAAGTAGAAGCAGGTCCAATGTGGGCTGGTGTTGCTGATGGAAGTGTAGATGCACATATCGCTGGTTGGTTACCATTAACTCATGCTGATCAATATGAAAAGTATGAAGGCGATTTTGAAGACCTAGGACCAAACCTTGAAGGTGCTAAAACTGGATTAGTTGTTCCAGCTTATATGGATATTGATTCAATCGAGGATTTAAAAGAGTAATGATATTAAATCATTTAGTTCCATACTGATTTAAAAATAACCGCTTAGAGTTTTTACTCTGAGCGGTTATTTTATTTCTAAATATATGTAGTTTAAAAGGAAATCGATAAATGTTTACTAATTTAGTCACTAAAGCCAGTCATAAATCCTTCAATAAACCCCTAAATTAGGTGATTCAAGAACTATTAAAGATAGTATAAATCCAACCTACACCTTTAAGTTTGATTTTTGGGAATTACCTAGATAATACATGATTAAACCAATTACTACTATTAGAGCGGGGGATTATGGATAAAATGAAATCAATCACTTTTTTTATCCTTTCTTTACAGTAAACTTACATTTTTCTTCTAGTAACCTACCACTTTAGCACAAATTCAATTATACATACAAACTAGAATTTTTATACATATATCATTTTTTGAGAATGAAACTTCTTCATCACCCAATAAATAATCATCCCAATTAGTATCAAGAAAGATAAGAGACAGACTACACTTAACAATGGTTGGATAGAAAACGCGAACAGAAACTTATCAACTTCATAAATTTGCTCTGGACCAGTTGAAGACTTTGGAGTAAAGACAATATGTGTCATCCAATCTTCTTCAAGCATAATGTACGATCCTGTCCAAGATGTTGCAAAGAAACTATACGCAAATGTAGGTATCATAACAAGAAAAAGAATGACTCTTGATAATTTTGCCAAACTACTCACCTCATTTTATATGGTTTGTTTATGTTATTATAAACAGATTATATCATTTAAATGGAAAACATTATTAAGGGATTTAATGAAAATTTTTAATAATTCACCAAGTTTCTTATAGATGCTCAATTTAAATAATAGTGCGGTTATGTGTAGTAACTAAAGCCCTTAATTTTTCAAAGTTGTAGTTGTAGAAGAGAAATTAGGCTTTTATATAGAGAGATTTTATTAAAGTTGTAACTCCTTATTTTCCGCATTGTGATGGTGGGACCCCATATAGAAACAACTCATTCCGATTGCTCAAGAAATTTGTGTTTAAGATAACATTTCGGATAAATATTTATTAACCTAATTCTAGATGGGTGCATACCTTAAGGAGGTAGAGGAGGGATATAAATGTACAATAATTATGAACTTAACGTTCATCGAGTGCAGCATGGCAATCATCCGAATCAAGGGAACGAAAATATGTATCCTCAAGATGTTCAGAGTATGCCTAATCAAATGTATCCAACTGGGGTTCAGGGAGCATACCAACCTATGCACGAGGATATAAAAAAACAATGTAGAGAGTATATGAACTACCATGTTCAAGCAAAAATGCAAGATGGATCAGATATAGAAGGTATTATCACAGATATGGACGAAAATAACGTGACAATGTTAGTACCAGAGGAAATCGATGAAGAAGAGTTAAACGATGGTACAAATAGGCAATATGGCTATGGAAGAAGGAGATTTCGTCGATTCCGTCGATTCCGTTTCCCATTATTAAATTTTTTATTTTTAAGACCGTACCCATATTTCTATCCGTATCCTTATTTTCCGTACCCATATTAAATCCAAAAGAAAAAGTAGTAGTAATTTGAGGACCATCCTTAAAGGGTGGTTTTTTCTCATTGGTGTATCTTTTTATCCGGTTGTAATAAAATTGCACCGTTTTGAAAAAAGATGAACGATATATATTTTGGATAAAAATGATAATTTATAAAAGTTTGATCAAAAATCCTATTGTGATAATGGAGGGATTTTTTTATTCTATTTGGCGGAATAAAGGTAAGAAAGAGTAGAAAACAAATCAACCCTTAGTTATTCAAATAATGAGCAGGGGAAATATACCTGGTCTACATTTTTGAGTGTATGTGGGAAAAACATCGCATGTTTTAAGTGAATTCCCCTTAGAGGATACTGATTATTCTACTAAATTTATACAAAACAGTTGGACGAAAAAAGTCCAGAAAGAAGGATAAAAAATTATTGTGTTGAATAGAGCTATAGGGAAATCCATTGATAAAAGGTAAACAAATTAAAACAGAGAAGAGTGAGCTAATGGAAAATAACCGAGCAAAGAAAATGTACGATTACCACGTTTGGGCTAACCAACAAGTGATCCAACACTTAAAGCAACTACCTGAAAGTGTGTATAACGAGACTGTTAAAAGTGTTTTCTCATCTATCTCAGATGTTCTGATTCACCTTTACGCAACAGATATTACCTGGCTGGAAACGATGAAAGAAAGAAGTTTCCATGATACTGTTAGAGAAGTTGAACGTCGACAGTCAGAAGCATCAGGGGCGTCAATAGATGAACTTGAAGCGTTCTATAATGCACTTTCAGAAGAATTTTACAGTTTTTTTTCTGAGCAGCATGATCCAGATCGAATTATCATTACTGAGCATCCTGAATATGGTCGTAGTGAGTTCATACTTGCCGATCTTATTCACCATGTAGTGAATCATGGAACCTACCATCGTGGTAATGTGTCAGCGATGCTTCATCAACAAGGTGAACGAAGCGTACCTACGGATTATGTATATTTTATCTTTTAAATGACTTTAGTCGTGTTATTCTAATACTGAAAATGATCAATTGCTTTTTTATATGTAGGACAAAATTAGAAAGTCCTTTTTGTGAGCGGTTTAAATTGTTATTCTAAAACCTCTGGTAACTCCTAGGATAATATAAGGATATATGAATATGAAATATAAACAATCGATTTTAAGTTATTCAGACCACATTAGTTAAGGGAATTTGAAATTCACCTATTATTTTGGAGTCAAGGGTGGAGTTTTTTTAGATTGTCTATCCTTTTCTTGAAGTATCTCTGTTTAAAAAGAGATACTTCAAGAAAAAAATGAAAGGTTATTACGTAACGAGAGAGCAAGCAAAATTAAAATTAAATTTAGACATTTTCTGCTGATTCAACCGTATGTTTCAGCAATGTAGCGATTGTTACTGGACCAACGCCACCTGGTACTGGGGTTATTGCACTTGCAACTTTATAGCAAGTCTCATAATCAATATCACCGAGATTTCCTTTGTTATAACCTGCATCTAAAACAACTGAACCATCCTTTAACCAGTTTCCTTGAATAAATTTAGGCTTTCCTACCGCTGCTACAACAATATCTGCTTGTTTTAATATTGTGGGTAAATTGGAAGTTTTGGAATGACACGTTGTAACAGTCGCATTTTTATTGAGAAGTAATGCCGAAACTGGTTTACCTAAGATTGGACTTCTACCAACTACGACTACATGTTTTCCCTCAATTTCTATCTGATAGTATTCTAAAATTTTCATAATTGCTGCAGGTGTACATGAGGGATATCTTCCAAAGCCTAATGCTGTTTGACCGTACCCTGCACTTGTAACACCATCTACATCTTTTCGTAAATCAATTGCTTCAAAAGCCATACGCTCATCAATGTGTGAAGGAACGGGATGTTGTAAAAGGATACCATGAATAGAATTATCATTGTTTAGTGCTTCAATTTCATTTAACAACTCTTTCGTTCCTATATCTTCAGGCAATTGGACACGGATAGATTTAATACCTACTCTCTTACTGGCATTCCCTTTCATTCTTACGTATGTTTCTGAAGAAGGATTATTACCAACTAAAATCGTTGCAAGGCAGGGTATGGTACCCTTACTTGTTAAAATATCAATCCGTTCTTTCAAGCTATCTTTCATTTCTTGCGCTACGATATTCCCATCCAAAATTAATTTTTCCATAACGTCGTCGCCTCCTGATAATATAATAAAAAAAAGATAAGGATTATAATCCTTATCTCTGCCCAGACGACCCGACCTTATAAAACACAGCTTCCTTGTGGTCATTTCCACAAATGTCGTCAGTTACTGTGCCTATCTCCTATATAAGAACAAGATAACATAAAGGGGATTAATGTCAATAAAAAAGGTGTTTATTAATATGAAAAGTGTTATCATGCACTTTTCAATATTCATTAAAGGTTGCAGCTTTATTGGAAAAGGAATTTCTTACCCATTGTTTGAATAGGTACAACTTAAATCAGAGTTTAGACAAAAAGAGAAAGGTTGAGTTGAGTAATGATGTAGGTAGATTCAGAGGTGTATTATTTGATTTAGATGGTACAGTAATTAACAGTGAGTGGTAGGGGCGGACGGATTCTTTTAATTATGAGATTCAGAAAATTGTAAATAGAAAACTAAATAAAGCTGAAAAACAATTTTTATTAGGAAACCTTTTAAAATCTTAAACGAGTTGGTTCATCACATTTTACAGAAGCAGATTGGTGCATCGTATGTTAAAACGTTCGGTAGAAAATAGAGGAAGGGTTACGGGCCATTGACACCGAAAAAACCTAACATGATTTGGTGAAATCCTTGCTCAATCCAACAGGGATTACGTATGAGGATATCTATTAGAACTACTAGGTTACAAAATACATCTTCGGAAAGAGTGAGATCACTTTGGTATAAAAAAGAAAACTAGGTGATGATTTATGCTTTCCCTCTAAATATTAAGAAAAGGTATAAGGAGGTTCCATTAGTTCTTTTGTATTATTACATCTAACAAAGGTGAATAATAAATAATATTGAGAAATGGCAGACTTGGTTCTGGAGGATGAATATGGAGTTACAGTTGATAGAAGTATATTCACCAAGCAATTTTGAATTTTCAAATAGTATTTTACATAATTTCCCTATCGTTTCATATTGGATCACTAATGTAAAAGACAATAATAAACTTATTCGAATTTTAGTTGAAAAAGAAGACGCAGAAAAAATTTTAAACTATCTAGAAAAAGCGTCTAAAAAAAATGATGATTTTCAAATCATGTTATTTTCCGTTAAAGCATATTTCCCTAGTGAATATAATGAGCTAAATGAAACAAATGATACAAAAGAACTTGAGCGAGCTAGTAAACATGAATTATATGAAATTGTTCGTTCCTCAGGTAAGATTAACCCTAGTTTTACCTGGTTTACTATTTTTGCTGCAATTATAGCTACAGTCGGGATCATCCAAAACAGTCCTGGTTTTGTTATAGGTGCGAATGTCATCGATCCAGCAATTGGCCCTATTCTAGGAATTTCATTTGCCTCTATTTTAGGTGATCAAAAGCTCGCTCAACAATCAATTATTACGTCTCTTTTTGGTCTATCAATTCCATTTACGATCGCTGTTTTATTTGGTTATTATTTTGATCTACCAGTGAACAGCAATGAGTTTCTTTCACAAACAAATGTACAAATTATAGATATTATTGTTGCAACCGTAGCCGGAGCCGCGGGAGCTTTATCATTTGTTAAACGTTCACATGGACAGTTAGTTGGAGTGATGGTCTCCTTGGCTGTTTTACCGCCAACTGTTGTGTTAGGTATGATGGTTGGAGCTGGACAATGGAAGGAAGCGTTAATGCCTCTATTAATGCTTTTAATTAATATTAATGCGATCTTTTTATCAACTATTTTGGTGTTTTGGCTAAGTGGAATTAAACCCATTAATTGGAGGGATATTAAGGAAGCAAATACCTCTCGTAAGAACTCCTTAATCTTTACCAGTATCATTGCAATTTTTCTTGTTATTGCTGTTATATATTCACACTTATAGAATTCGTAGTTATCTTTTTTGGTCTATTTTGCAGCAATTTAGTGGACCATTTCCTCGTACAATCTAAGCAAAAGACTTAGAATCAATATATATTCTTTTTCATACCCTAGTAGTACTCAACTATTCCTTCCGCTTGATCCAAAGAACATTTTCTTTATGACAAATAATAAATGGTGAGGTAATAATGTCTTTGAGCTGATGGGTACTTGCGTAAAAGCCATGTATTGCTCTAATAAAATGATAGGGAAGAAATAGAATTAAAAGACGTTAAAAAAGAAATGGAATATGAAATAAGACCCTATCTAATAATTCATTAATGTTCGGTTTCTATTAAATGATTAAAAAACTTATTAGCTGCGACTGAGAGAGGAATACCTTGTTTTGTTATTAATCCAATTTTTCTGTCTTCTATTTTTTCTTTTAAACATACTTCAAATAATTCACCTTCTGATAGTTCTTTTAAAACCAATTCTTTAGTGACAAACCCAATCCCCATTCCAATTTTGGCACATTCAATCAACAATTCAACACTTCCTACCTCAATATCGGGTTTTACATTTAACCTTTGAGATTGAAATATTTGATCTAGAAAAAACCTTGAACTACTTTTATCTGAAAAAGAAATGATTGGAAAGTTCAACATTTCTTTGAGAGAAATCGTTTTGTTCGCTAATTTTTTATATTTCCCCCCTACAATAAAGGTACTTTTAATACTAATATAATCAGTTGTATTTATTTGACTTTGATCAATTGGTAAATGAATGATGCCAATATCAATAAGTCCATTTGCTAATTTTTCTACTATCTGAGGCGTAGAACCATGTTGAAGTTTAATCTGAATTTCTGAAAAGTTGTCTTGAAATATTTGTATATGAGGTAACAAAAAATGCTTAAAGGTTGAATCACTTCCTCCGATTGTAACCTGTCCACTTTCTAAATTTAGTAACTTTGAAATCTTCAGCTCTGCGCTATCAATTAAGTCGAAAGCTTGTTTAATATAGCCAAATAAAATTTCACCCTCATTGGTTATTGTTACTCCTTTTGAGGTTCTAACAAATAGTGAAACCCCTAGTTTATCTTCTAATTGCCTAATTGAGTGACTGACACTTGGTTGTGTAATGTATAATTTTTTTGCAGCTTTACTGAAGTTTTTTTCCATTGCTGTCATATAAAATACTCGATATAAGTCTAATGTCACGATATAGATCCCACCTATAACTGTTATCGGAAATAGTGATTTCATTTATATCTTAATTGAATTTATACTAAATGGACAGAAGATTATCATGATTCAGTAAATAAGGAGTGGTTGCAAGTTGGAAAAGGATAAATTCGATTTAAAAGCCAGAAGTCCCTGGACTCCATTAAAAGATGTAAATACTGTAACCGTGTCACCAAGTAAAAGCAAAATAGACGGCTCGATTACGATTCCTGGTAGTAAAAGTTTAACGAACAGAGCTTTAATTATAAGTGCTTTAGCTAATGGAAAATCAAAAGTGTCAGGTATTTTAAAAAGTGATGATTCGTATTGGTGTCTAGACTCTTTAAAAAGATTGGGTATCCATATAGACATAGAAAATGAGACAGCTTTCATTGAGGGCAAGGGTGGTAAATGGGAATCAAGTAGTTTGTATATTGGTGCAGCAGGTACGATAGCAAGATTTTTACCTGGAGCATTAGCAGTATCTGGTGAAGGGAAATGGGAAATTGAAGCGAGTGAGAGCATGAGCAAAAGACCCATATCTCAATTAATAAACGCTTTAAAGGAGCTTGGCGCTGAAATCAACTATTTAAGCGATGAAGGTTATTATCCGTTGTTAATTAAAGGAAAAGCATTATTGGGTGGCGAGATCAGACTTTCGGGGAATATTTCTAGTCAATTTATAAGTGGTCTGTTGATTGCAGCACCTTATTTCAAAGAAGCAATTACAGTAAATATAAGTGAGCACATTGTTCAACACTCATACGTGCTTTTAACTTTAGAATTAATGAAAAAGTTCGGTGCAAATGTTCGTTATGATAACAATCTAACAAAAATAATAGTCTATCCTTCGATGTACATTCCTCAAGATGTAAATTTAGAAGCTGATGTGTCGACTGCTTGTTACTTTCTTGCTCTTGCTGCGGTAACAAATGGAAGAATCCGAATTGATAATCTAAACTATGACACAAAACAACCAGATATAAAGATGATAGATGTCCTTGAACAAATGGGTTGTAAAGTAACGAAAGGTTCATCCTTTATTGAGTTAGAAGGTGTTAAGCAATTAAAAGGTGGACTTGAAATATCAATGAGAGAGATGTCAGATCAAACTTTAACATTAGCAGCTATTGCTCCATTTGCAGATGGACCAATAACAATAAAAGATGTTGAACATATCCGTCATCATGAATCAAATCGAATTAGTGTCATATGTGATTCAATATCTAAGTTAGGAATTAAAGTCGAGGAATTTAGAGATGGATTAAAAGTGTATCCAGGTATTCCTAAACCAACTTTACTCAATACCCATGATGATCACAGAGTGGCAATGTCATTAGCACTCATTGGTTCTAGAGTTGAAGGGATACAAATAAATGATCCAGGATGTGTTTCTAAAACTTGCCCTCAGTATTTTAATATGTTAGAAAGCTTTGGTTTAAACATCGCTCGATATTAAATGATGAATCAGTGTTTAGTTGTTAAAGATTTTAAATTAAACACTAATGAGAGAAATCAAATATGTTGCATCACATTTTCAAAAAAAGAAGGGTTTACATTTAAAAAAGTTATATAATATGAATAAGATTTGTTAAATTAAGGAGGGGTACTATGTTCGAGAAAAAATCTATTAATGACGCAATGGAACATATGAATAATATTGAAGGATATCCAATGATGTAAACCTTAAAAAATCACCAAAACCAATAAGATATTTTGGCTATTTCTTTATTGCCTTTTTTTCAATAACAGTACCTTTCATAATCAAAGCTATTATTTTGACATAAAAAGATTTTATAGATCGATAATCACTCTGCTTTTTCTTGTGAAGCTAAGAAAACATCTGAGTGGAAAATTGGAAAGATAGTTTGAGGAACTAAGATCGAGCAAATTAATTTATTTATAGGAAAGGGAATCAATGTAACTAAATTGTACAAAGAAAGCAACAGAATCATTTAATAGGAAAGTCGGTTGAGAAGAGAATGAATACAACAAAAATTGAATTGATATCAAGTAATAGAAATCAGATTATTATTTTTAATTGTTTATGGATTGTTATGATTGGAGGCATAATGTTTCCAATAAATTTAGTTAGCGATTTTCTATTGATGATACCGATCTTAGTTTTCAATTTTTTTGTTGCTTATCTATTTTTTGTTTTGTTTGAAAAACGACCTCTAGTTCTGTTTCCATTAACTTTGATATTAAATTTAATTGGATTGTCGTGTCGTTTCCTTTTAGAATGGGGAGAATACTCAATAATAAGCGATTTTACTATTTTTAATGTGAGTATTCATCTCATTTCATTTCCCTTATACATCACGATCATCAATCTTCTATTCTATCGATCAAAGACTCGAGAAAAATAAATGAATTTTTGAAATGGTTTATTACAATTTTAATATAGCCTTTTACCAATCCAGTTAAAATATGGTACACGATTGGTTGGGAGATGGATGACTACAGAACATTCTTGATGTAGCAGAAGTAATTGCTATAGGGGAGGATTACGAAGAAATAGAAATAAAGGTAAAAGGTGATGTATTACATGTTAAACGTGTTCAGCATTGGTATGATAAAACGATTCCTTCATCAACTTAATAATGTTCTTTAATAGGTGCTTTACTTCAAAAAAGGTAAGGTATTTTTTATTTATAAGCGAAAAATCTAGTGAAAAAATACTTGATAACCCTCTAATTAAAGGGAAGTAATTCTACTTGTAGAATTATATTAATAATCTATAAACATGAAAGGATCTGAATAATGGAGTTAAAGTTGATAGAGGATCAAATAGTAAACGATATATTGAGGAAGTGTAAACAATTATTTGGATTCAAAGTATTTGAGGTCATTCCTATAAAACGTGGTTGGTTAAATTTAAAGTGGAAAGTTATTACTGATAAAGGAGATTTCTTAATTAAGCAATACAACAAGGAAAGGTTCAAACTCTATAATCGTACCGAACTATCATTTGCTTTATCCCAACAGATGAGATTATATAATCAAAGGCTGCCTTGTCCTAAACTAATTCCTTTTGAAGGTAATCTTATGTTTGAATCAGATAACGGAGAATTGTTTATACTAATGAATTATTGTGAGGGTGTAAATGTTCCTCCAGGAAAATTAACGATAGAGCAAATGGAAGACCTAGGACGTGTAACCGGCAAAATGCATCAAATAATAAATGACGGAACACTCCCGGACAGAAACCGACCTGAATTTATTTTACCAAGTCTCAAGAAGCGTTTAGAACATTGGGAAACTGTTAGAAAAGATGTAATTGATACGAACATAGAAAAATTAGTAGCAATAATTGATTTACAATATAAAATAACTGAATTTGTAGATTTGGATGATCTTGCATTAACTGAAACAGGATGGGCCCATCGAGACTTATGGGTAGATAATTTATTATTTAAAGAAAAACATATCAGTGCTGTTTTAGATTTTGATAGGTTAAAGTACGACTTTCCACCGTTAGATGTAGCTAGAGCTATACTATCTGGTGCATTAAATGAAAATTACTTTGATGTTGATCTAGTTAGAGCATTTGTTCAAGGGTACCGTGAAAGTCATTTATTTGAAGCTGATAATCTAATAAGATCATTAAAACTATTATGGTTTATGGAAAGTCCATGGTGGATAAGGTCAAATATGGAGCAACATTCTGGACCACCTCTTCGGTTTTCAAAAGAAATGATTTGGCTTTCAGAAAATTACAGAGAGCTAGATTCGTTACTGAAAATATTTAAACTTGTTCTAGTTTCAGTAATAAAGGGAGTAATTTATCGATCACTTTTAAACCAATTGGTTTTAGGTACATTAATAACCTCTTATTTAAAACGATTTTCTCCAGTTAATCTACTTGTTTAAAAAAAAGTAATCTCTAAATTATGAGACAATGAATTATAAACGACTTGGATTTATTTATGTAAATGAATTTTATAATTATTTTTACTATACTAATCTTTAAACCATCAATGCATATTCATCAATTTCCCCAAAAAACTGATAAAAAATTTAGTTATAATATTATTATCCGATTGTAATTGTAGGACAAAAGGTTTATATTTAAATTCAAATGATGTAAACGATTACAAAATCATAGTATAAAAGATTTACATGATCATTAAAACCAAACAAATACAAATGGAGGTGAAAAAATGAGATTAACAATAAAAGCCAAGTTTGTCCTTGTCGCAGTGAGTCTTCTTATTATTACGTGTTCAATTATCGGATTTATTAGTTATAATTTTTCAAAAGATGAAATGGACAACCTCGGAAAAATAGTTATTAAAAATAATACTCAATCTATTATTAGCATGATAGATCACTTAAATGATCGAGTTGAATTAGGTGAAATCACTTTAGAATCTGCTAAGGAATCGGCCAAAGAATTTGCTTTGGGCCCAGAGGAAAAGGGGAATCACTCGATAAATCATAAACAAGATATAGGTGAAAATGGGTATAGCTTCATCATGGATAAATCAGGGGTCTTGTTAGCTCATCCTTCTAAAGAAGGAATAAACTTGAATGAATCTATCGATCCAAATGGTGTGAATGTAGGAGAGGTCATCTTAGATTCAATAAAAGATAATGGATTTTCCCAATATCAATGGCCACTTCCAGAAGAGCCTGACACAGTAAAACCAAAAATTACCTATGTAGAAGTAGATCCAAATTGGGGTTGGGTTATCGCGACTGGAACGTATGAAATGGATTTTAATAAAAGAGCTAGTGGCATCCTTTTAAACATTGGTATCGTTCTTATTGTCGTAATAATTGTTGCAGGTGGTATACTCTATTATTTTTCTCATAGAATTACGAAACCTATTACTTCAATATCTACTAGGTTAAAAGAAATATCTGCTGGTGACTTAACACATGATACCTTAACATTAGAATCAAATGATGAAGTAGGAGAGTTATCAAATTCTCTGAATGAAATGAACGATAAACTAAAAGAAATGATTGTATCCATTCTCTTATCTTCAGAAGAATTATTGTATTCAACCAATGAAACAACATCATCTATAGAAGGAATAATGAATGCATCTGATAAAATCAATGGAATTGTGGATGAGTTGAGGGATGGAGCTGAACAAGGAAATCAATCGACACAATCAGCTTTAGAGACAATTCAAAAGTTAACGACTCTAATCGAAGATGCGAAAGGAAAGGCTGACAGAAGTGTGAGCAATTCTACTGACACGTTGGATTCCGCTAACGATGGGGTACAAAAGGTGAATGAAACAGTCGAGACGATGAATCGCATTTCTGAAAAAACAGATGAAACACAATCGATTATTACCTTATTAGGCAGTTATTCAAAAGAAATTGAATCTATTAATGATATGATTACAGGTATAGCTGCACAAACGAATTTATTAGCACTAAATGCTAGTATAGAAGCTGCTCGCGCAGGTGAACATGGTAGAGGCTTTGCTGTTGTTGCAGATGAAGTACGTAATCTAGCAGAAAAGTCAAATGAAGGAGCCAGGGAAGTCTCTAAATTGATCCAATTAATATCAGATGCAACAAAACAAGCGTCTGTATCTATGGAAGAAAATAAAATGATGGTTATAGATGGAGTCAATACTGCTGAAAAAGCGGGAGAATCCCTACAAAACATTCTTGCGGCAGTAAACAATACAGTCAGAGATATTAAAGCGATATCTGATACGACAAGAAGCGAAGTACAGATATCAAATGATTTAGTAGCGATTATCACTAAATTAGCGGAGGTTGTCGACCAAACAGCTCTACACGCTAAAACTGTTCAGGTTGCGGTAGAAGAAACAACATCTTCAATTCAGAGTGTATCTGCTGTAGCAGAAGAGACAAATGGAATGTCGAATCAACTAAAAGATACTGTTCATAAATTCCAAGTTGATTCAGTGAAAACTTAGTGAAAAAACTCGATTAACTATACTGCACCCCAATTGGTAGATACCAACAATTGGAGGTGTATTTTTTTATTTCATTGGATTTTATTTGATTTACAGTAAATATTAGGAGGTTTTTTTTAGTTACTTCTTTTTATTTAGGAAAATGGATAACACCTCTTGGAATTATGTAATATTTTCTCTCGTTTACCATTCCATGAAATGGGGTGTTCATTTAAAAAGTTCTATATTGATAGGAAAAGAGCATTGTAGTATTCCTTCGATGCTCTTTATTCATGAACTTTCACATTGTATATCGCTATTAAGCTAGAAGATCTTCTAGCTTAATAGAAATCTAAAACCTTCCAACCATCTATTTCTTTATAAAGAATGACAGAAACGGGAATTTCACCAATTTCATCACCTTGTGTCATATTAATTTTCGCATCAAATACTGCAAGTTTTTCTTTGGGAATATCTTGGTAGTCATCAGGTGTTTCGGTTGACTCAATCATTTCTATAATATCAAACTTATATACTTCATCTTCGCTAAAGAAATTCTCGATCAATTCTTCCCTTAAGTCTAGGTCATTAACTAAAACTCCACTAAATGTTTCTTTATCAAGATCATTAGCACTTTCTAAAAAAGTTCGAACTACAGCGGACTTATTATCAGTAGAAATTGTTTCTTCGTCTGCACCATCTTCAGTAGACCCAGTAACGGAATCCGATGTTGTTTCTTTTTCTTGGTCTTCATTAGAATTTTTTTCTTCATTCATCTCTGTGGGCTTAACATCGGCGCTTGCCTTTTCACTTTCAATTGCTTTTTGTTTTGTTGCACAACCACTCATAATTACTAAAACAACGATAAAAGTGGCAATGTAAAACGACATCTTCTTCAAAATATTTCCTCCTAGTTATATGTAATTACCTAATTCTACCAAATTAATCACTTGATTAATATACATAAATACATAGTTTTACTATTGTGAATTATTAAATCAATTCATTGGAGGAATTATGCGATAAAGAAAAGAATTAATTTAAATAATCTATTAAAATGAGAGTGAAATTTATTGGTTGTTATAGGTTCGTAATTAAGTATTTTTTTGATAGTAAATGACTAACATTATTGATGATACTTTATCCGAAACTGAATTTGTAAGTATGCATTTAAAGTGAATTTTGTAATTGAATAAGAGGTGAAACTCATTATGAACAAATTAATATGTAAAGCTCTTAAGCCTTACTCTATTGGCAAAGGTTCATTCGTAATTGAAAAAGAGCTCCACACTAGAAGTTGGAACCGTGATCTTCACTACAAACTTATTGTTAATGGAAAAGCTTTGTCTGCAAGATTTATCCCATATCATCGATCTCTAAAGACATCCCATTTACTACTATTTAGTGAGGAAATAAAATGTATCGATACGTTTTGTTTTTAACAATAGCTTTAAATTAATTATAACAATATAGGGGATAAAGTGATGCGAGATAGAGGTTCAGTTGTGCAGATTAAAGATAAAAAGATTGGTCTAATTAAGAGAATAAGAGAAGGTTCTGTTTATTATGTATTTCCTGGTGGTGGAATAAAGGATGGAGAGACACCAGAAGAATCGGCAAAGAGAGAAGCTCTAGAGGAGTTGGGCATTGAAATTAAATTGAAAGCATGCATTGCAAAAGTTACATTTAATGGTACTCAATACTTCTTCTTGGCCGAAATAATAAAGGGCATGTTTGGTACGGGAAAAGGAGAAGAATACTCAGATTTTAATAGAGACAGAGGAACATATTTGCCAATCTGGATCGATATAGAAAGGTTGGCGGCAATAGATGTTAAACCTAGAGAAGTTGCCTTAAAGGTACAATCGTTATTCAAATAAGAAGGAAGATAAATAAAAATTAACGTATAGGATAAAACGATTTTTTCAATAGGTAGTATAAGGATAGTTGAGTCTGCAATCTAGGTTCCGTGTTCCACTAATCAAGGAACTGTTATAGTTAAAAATTAATATCCATTGGGGTAGGTGGAAATGTATTAGCAAACGGACATTGCGTAAAAAAAGGGGGTTATATAAAATGCTAGAATGGTATGGGTCAGCTGGTGTATCTTTTAGTGAAGATGGGGATCTGCTGATGGTCTTACAAGGAAAACCTGCAGAGAAAAAGACATGGTCAATTCCATCAGGAGAAAGAGAAGGTAACGAAACGTTTCAGGAATGCTGTATTAGAGAAATCGAAGAAGAAACTGGGTTTTTAGCTGAAATTGTTGAAGAAATTAAGGTGAAAAGAGAAAGCTATCCGAAACTTAACCTATCTGTTGAGGTTCACTATTTTTTTGTGAAGATTGTAGGTGGGAAAAGAATTATTCAAGACCCAGATCATCTTATTTATGATATTGCTTGGAAAACATCTGAACAAATTAAGATTTTAGAATTAACATTTCTAGAAGATAGAAAATTTTTAATTGATTACATAAATAGAGAAAAAAAGTCGAAATTCCTATAAAAGTAGAGAATTACTACCAAACGGAGTCATACATATTCTTTGTTGAATAAGAAAACAAATTAAAGGAGAAAAAAGAATGGAATTACATTATCAAGAATATGGTAACAAGCACTCTCCATTCATGATGGTATTTTTGCACGGTGGGGGTGTGAGTAGTTGGATGTGGGATAACCAAATTGAGTATTTCTCTCATAACTATTGTTTAACAATTGACTTACCAGAACACGGCTTAAGCACTGGTAATGGAAACTTTTCGATTTATGATAGTTCAGAAAAAATAATAGAATTAATTGAAATTAAAGCAAATGAAAAACAAGTAAACGTTATTGGCTTTTCATTAGGAGCACAAGTAACGATTCAAATGTTGAGCTTGAGACCAAAATTGATTAACTATGCAATCATTAACAGTGCTTTAGTAAGACCGATGACTTTTGCGAAAAAATTAATTAGACCCACTACCAAATTAACATACCCGTTGATAAAAAATAAATCATTTTCAAAACTTCAAGCTAAAACACTTTATATAGATAAAAAATACTTTGATACATATTATAAGGAAAGTTGTTATATGAAATTAGAGGCCCTCGTTAGTATATTAGAAGAGAATATGTCATTTGAGATACCAGGTGATTTTAATAAGGCAAAAGGTCAGATCTTAGTTACTGTTGGAGAAAGAGAAAAAACGATCATGAAAAAATCAGCAAGAGATATAGTCTCACAAAATCCGAATTGTACAGAAGTTGTTATACCTAATATAGGACACGGAATTTCTTTTGCAAAACCAGATTACTTTAATCAACTGATTGAAAAATGGATAGAAAATGGCCGTTTTACAAAGTAATCGATTGAAATATCGTGATATAGGTGTAGCAGTATTTAATGGGTAGGGATGATAACTTATGACCATTATTATGGAGGGGCAATTTTTGCAGTTGTAATGGACTAGGTATTGCAATTTAACAGCTTTTACATGAAAGAGGCTACCTGTTTACTTGACGAGATAGAGCCCCACGAGAGCTAGAGTCCAGATGGCATTGCTGTGTGACCTCATTTTGTAATTCAACATGGAGAAATAGTTAAACAAGAATGAAACTTTTTGTGATTATTTTCGTTAATTAAAGTAAATAGTGTATTGGTTTCTTTTTGGGAAAGGGCCAAACATTATTATTTTGATAATTTTGATAGGAGAAGGTAGGTTGGAGAATAGCAATAGTGGCATTTATATTTTATGTTATTCGGTATGTTAGGTTTTTTAATTATAAAATGAATAATTTGAGGTGATATTATTTGCTTAAAAACACTAACTGGACAGTGGTATTCTCATTTGTTGCAGCATTCTGCTTTGCAGGTGGTCTTGTTGTGAAACCAATATTAAAATACTCCCCAATTTTCGGGTTTTTTCTAGGCTGTATTTTCCAACTTACATCTTTATTTTTCGCAATTAAAACATATAGACAATTTATAAAAAATTAAGCTGGGATTGTTAATCGTAGGTTGTCAATTATTGATAGTCTTTTTAGCTTCTCAAACATACTATTTTGCCGTTTCATCCAATGTAGGTTATCACAATAATTAAGAGCAAAAATGAATAATTTAAACAGAAGCCGACCGTCTTAATCATTGGGAATGGAGGTTTCTTTCAGAAATACGATTAAATGGGAAACACCTTTTTAAATGAAAGGAGATTTATGAACGATAAACTAAATGGTTATTTATGGAGTTAATACTGCTGAAAAAGCGTGAGAATCTCTACAAAACATTCTTGCGGTAGTAAACAATACTGTCAGAGATATCAAATGATTTAGTAGCAATTATCACTAAATTAGCGGAGGTTGTCGACCAAATAGCTCTACATGCTAAAACTGTTCAAGTTGTGGTAGAAGCAACAACATCATCAATTCAGAGTGTATCTGATGTAGCAGAAGAGACAAATGGAATGTCGCATCAATTAAAAGATACTGTTCATAAATTCCAAGTTGATTCGGTGGAAATTTAGTGAAAAAACTCAATTAACTAAACTGCAACCCAATTGTTAGATACCGATTTTTTGGAGGTGTATTGATTGACGTATTAACATGTTAGTTACTATTCATATCCTATTGCCCTATTTGTCTAATTTGATCTCAAGATAAGAAATAATTAAAAAATGAGGAAATACGTATTTAACTCCTATTAATTAATAATAAAGTAGAGAGGATGGGATATAATGGATAACGTCAATATGAAAGATTCATATGGAAATAATGATTTAAAGGCTTCATTATTAATATTAAAAAATAACAAAAAGAGAATTAAGAACGAAAAAAAATATTATGATGAGGAAAAGGATCAAATTATCATCAATAACTATTACAAAGAAGTTAATTTTAATGAATCGGAGAAGCAAGAAGTTTTCAAACAATTGAATCAGTTAGTGACTAGTACACATGAAAATCAATTACCTTATAACTCTAATACAAGAAATTACCTTTATTCATGGGTTGACCTTCATGAGGATGGCAACTTAAAAAGTATCTATTCGGGAGAAGGAAAAGATCCGGATCAAGTAATGAAGGCAGATTTTGAAGCAGAACTGAAAAGAAAAGCAGCATATTTCAAATTATTAACAAGTGACACAAGAAACAATAGTGATATTCTGGATGAGATGGCATCCATTGAGAGTGAAAATATGTATAATTGTGAACATACAGTACCACAGTCATGGTTTGATAAAGATAATCCGATGAGAGGAGATTTACACCATCTATATACGTGTGATATCAAATGCAACTCATCAAGATCAAATTATCCTTTCTATGATTTCGTTGATTATACCCCTAAAATAGAGGTCGAAAAAATTAGAGATAATTGTGGGAAGTACGAAGATAATAAATTTGAACCTGAAAATGGAAAAGGTGAGGTTGCTAGAGCTACATTGTATTTTTTAATAAGATACCCGGGTGAAATAAGCAGTTATAATCAAGAAGACATTGAAATGTTGCTAAAATGGCATAATGATTATAAGGTATCGATTTATGAAAGACACCGCAATATGGCAATTTACGACATGCAGAAAAATAGAAATCCTCTAATTGATTTTCCACAATATGCATACAAAATTGATTTTAAGTTAGGTTTATTATAATAACTAAGTGATTTTGAAAATTTCAAGTTGAAATTGTTAGCAACTTAAAAGGGAGAAGCAAAAAATAAATTACTTTAAAATTAGATTAAAATAGTTGACCTAATGGCTCATAAGGAAGATTTGTACTATATCGTTGTACAAACGTTTCAAATTTGATGAAGAAGGTTGAAAAATGAATACGAAGAAGAAGTAGTAGGAGTCGGGTAGCGTCTTCACCTGTTACCACCCGAATATTTCCTAAACTGTTTATTCCGTCATTTCAGATGGCGGCTTTTTTATGACATCTGCATCACA
This sequence comes from Metabacillus sp. GQ13, assembly GCF_059758525.1. Taxonomy (NCBI): domain Bacteria; kingdom Bacillati; phylum Bacillota; class Bacilli; order Caryophanales; family Bacillaceae; genus Metabacillus; species Metabacillus sp. GQ13. The sequence continues at coordinate 125,197 of NZ_JCAXET010000001.1, read as the reverse complement.
TCACCTGTAACCCGACGTGTACAGTTTCTTTTTTCAGCTTTACCTTTCTTTGTTTCATTTCTTCTATTTGACGTTTTGTAACCGATACTTCATTGACTTGCACCGAGTGTTTGTTTATTTCAACTTCTTCTTTTTTCAGAGGAATTCGAAGTTCCTCTTCATTTCCTGCTTCTATTACTATTTCTCACGCTTAATCGGAACCGTGAACGTTTTCAGTTCTTCGACGACTTCTTTATGAACCTTTACTTCACCCGTTTGTATTCGTTCTTTATTTTTATTTGTTTTATCAGAGGGTTCTTCGATGTTCCTTCTCGTATACATTATATAACTAATGCCGCCAATAATTGCTCCTAAAACGAATCCTGTTACTACCGTAAAACCTGTTATCCAACCAAATTATACTACCAATTATCGCACCAATTATAATATATTTCCCCATAGGACCTCCTGAAGCTGCTTTTTATGTAAGTCTGTTTTCGCAAAAATTATTGATTTCCGTACAAAGAATTGATGTACACGTTTTAGGTTATCTTCGTGCTCTTTTCGCTAAATTACTCTGGTATCCTATCCTTCTGGAGATAGCTTCAATTTACATCATAAATATCAAAAATCGATTTTTATTAGTACTAGATCAACGAACTTTTAAAAAAAAGCCGTATGTAAAGAAACCTACTTAACTAGAATTTAAGTAGGTGGGGAACAGTTAGTCCTCGTTCATAATATCTATTACCATGCGATTCAACATCTGAAACTTTTTTACGAAGTACGTCTCGTACTTGTTCTGTCTCCTGTACCGAACGTTTATGAGCAGAGACTTCCTGGTTAGTACAAAAGGAATGTAAATAAAGATCTTGCAAAACTAATGTAATTAGTTGTAAAATTAAACTAACACCATTAGTTTAAGGTTTAGTTATGAAAATAACTTAACAGAACACTGTTTACAACTGGAATTCATGCACAATTTCCCCATAAATTGGGTTATTTTAAATATGTGAATCTCCTGGCGCTATTGTGCGGTAATAAGAGACACAGAATGTCATTTTCCATTTTTTGTTAGCTTGGTTATTTATAAGACAATTATTCTATTTTAAGGGGAGAGAATATGTTATTTAGATCTATTGGAGGAGTATCAAGTATTGCATCAGGATTATTTTTAGCAAGCGCACACTTACTCAATTTACAAGGTGGATCTGATGGAACAGTTACTGGAAATAGTTTCGTATTATTTGGCCATCTAAGTCTTATCTTTGCTTTTATCGGCTTTTATGAAGCTCAAGGTAATAAAAATAATCCATTAAGTACATTAGGTATGTTGTTTAGTATTATTGGTTCTGTATTTGTAACAGCGGTTGTATATTTTGAATCAGTAGCAGCTAACCGTATAAATGGAAATCTTAATTTTGATGATCTGGTTTTCGAAATAATCTATTCGGTTGGACCATTATTTTTCGTAGTGGGGATGATATTCGTTGGAATTTCAATTATGAAAGTGAGGATTCTTCCTAAAGCAGGAGGATTGAGTTTAGTCATTGGAACGGTTGTTTTTGCATTGGCTACTGTTATCCCGAATGTAGCGGAAGGGCTTACTGTCATTGGGGGAACTATTACCGGAATTGGTTTTGTGTGGTTAGGGGTATTTTTACTCTCGGCTAAAGAAAAGAAAAAGGTCACTTCACAGTACGAAACAAATCCATTTTCGGGGAATTTATAGGATGGATAGTCTTGCTATTTTTAAGTTCACGAATCTAACGTGGCGTTTTTTATTAGAAGTAATTAGTATAATTGCAATTGGTTATTGGGGCTTTAAAATTGACAAAGGAGTGGTATTCCAATATGTAGTTGGTCTTGGTGGCCCTTTGCTTATTATCGTTATTTGGGCGATGTTTGGTTCTCCTAGTGCACCATTTAAACTTCAAGGAATCTACCGTATAGCACTTGAATTCTCGATCTATGGCCTAGCTTTTGTTGCAATTCTATTAAAAAAAGGTCATATCTGGGCAATTGTTTTCGCAGGATCTATTGTAATTAATACGTTTCTATTATATCTTTGGAAACAATAAGTGATTAGACTGGTAACTAAATGAAATTCACAAAATTTGAATTACCCTAGTAGAAATGAAAAATTACGTAATAGAGAGAGGATTTTAGAATAATTACCACTAAACGTGTGAAAACGGCTATTGAGGATTTATTTATGCATTTTGTCATGTTTATATACCCACCAATCCTCATAAACTCTAAGAAGTATTAAACACTTTGAGATGTCTACTAAAGATTAGTTCTAAAAGCGTTTTTCTCAAACTTAAGAAAGATGTTGGTAATCCATTTAGATAATACACCCCCAAGTAAATACCAAAAAAATAAATGAAAATATGTTGTACCTTCCGATAATTGAAATAAATTAAATGTAGATAATATAGGTTTAAATACAAAAGAAAAAAGAGCTGCAACAAAAGTGATTACAATATAAAAATTCTTATTATGGTTTAATGTCCATTGATAAACTAACATATAAACCACAGGAATTAATGATGTATCTAATCCAAAACTAATTGGCAAGATGGGAATAACTTTATAGGGATACTCCCAATTGCCAAATCTGGTAGAATAGCCATCGATGTAAGATGATAATACATGACAACTGTACCCAAAGAAACCAATATGAAAAGCCATTTTTCTATCTAGTTTGAAAAATAGCACAACTAAAGGACTAACTAAAAAGGCAATATTTATCCAAAACTGCTATGTGTCTACATTTGAATATGTTTGCCAATAGTCAATCCAATCATAACCCGAATTTTCTGAACTATGTTTTAGGTTATCAAAATTTATTGATTGTTCTTCGTTCATTTATTCACCTCATTTTATAAATTAAATTAATTTTGGTAGTTGTTTAATCGATTTTGTTAAAAACATGCACGAATTTATACACACACTATGTTAGTGAGTTACTGGTAGAGCAGGATTTATTTTTCGATAAATTGACATAATTACTAGGTGGAAATGGTAACAAAGCCGAAGCGAGGGATTTAATGAAGATTGCCTAGTTGCTTTTCAGTTGCAATCGAATATGAAAGAATACGACACTATAATCTACTGGCTATTGATAAGTATGAGAAGTTTACTACATAAAGTTATATTATCTAAGATAACAGTTTAAAATTGTTTCATTCTAAAGGTATCCATTTGGAGGTGGGATAAGGACAGGGTTATTACGGAAAATAGAGTTAAGAAAATAACAGCTGTAAACATCATAAATTGTTTACAGCTTTTTTAATTCCACTAAACATACAGATCTTAAATCCAAGCAGTTTTCATAATTATTAGACCATTTTACATCTAATGTTGATTCCATAGAGATTTACGATTAGTATTTACTAATTGATAGGAAAAAGAGAAAAGATAGTAAGGTGAGAATATGGTTGTCCGCACCGTTGTATTAATTGCTTTAACGTATCAAATTATGATCAATATTACGAGACCAATTGTCTCTTTGTATGCGGATCATATGGGGGCTAGTATGGCAGAGGTAGGATATCTGGCTGCGACCTATGCCTTTTTTCCATTGTTATTAGCGATACCTATAGGCAAGATTTCAGATCGAATCGGCGATCGTTTACCAACAATTTTAGGAACCTTTGGAGTTGCGATTGGAATATTCGTGCCATTTCTTTTTGAATCGATGTGGGCTTTGTATGTTTCACAGGCACTTGTCGGGATATCGCAAATATTTATTAATGTGAATTTACAAAATATGATTGGAACATTGTCAACAGTAGAACATAGGGATCGGAATTATAGCCGCTTCAGTTTAGGAGTTGCGGTTGGGAGCTTAATAGGACCAGTAATGGGAGGGTATTTAGCTGATCATTTTACTTATTCAACAGCTTACCTTGCTGCTACAGTGATCGGAATTGTGCCAATTATTTTAGCGTTTTCATTACCCCTTCTGATCCGTAAGAGACGTACAACCGAGATACCTTCTAAAGGTCAATCAGCTTTTAATTTACTAAAAAATAAACAATTGCGAAAGGCATTAGTAGCTAGTTCTCTCGTCCTATATTCAAGAGATATTTACGTAGCCTACTTTCCTTTATATGCGACAGATTTAGGTTATTCTATTTCGACCGTTGGTTGGATTTTAACTGTCATGGGCTTAGCATCAGTTGTTGTTCGGTCAGCATTACCCATGTTAATTAATCAGTTAGGAAGAGAAAGAGTACTGATGATGACCCTTTCATTAGCTGGGATCGCCTATCTAACAATTCCAATTTTCAACCATATCATTATTTTCTACTTCATTGCTGCCTTAATGGGTATTGGATTAGGATGTGGGCAACCATTATCAATGACAACCATTTACAATGCTTCACCTGCATCGAGAAAAGCAGAAGCTTTAGGATTACGTTTAGCAACAAATCGTTTTTCCCAGGTTATCGCACCTTTATTATTTGGATCTATTGGTACGTTAGTAGGGCTTGCACCTGTCTTTTATTTGAGTGGGTTGTTCTTAATTGGAGGATCTTATCTAACAGGAGACAGGAAAGGGGTAGAATCTAAGACTTCTAAGGATGGGTAACACTTTGTAATAGGTCAATACTCGTTATACTTCTAGAAATGATACACTTATACTAGAAGTATAGAATGGGCTTATCAGATTTATTAATTGAAACCATTCAATTAAGGAGAACACGTGACAATAATCGATAAACTTAAACTTGAGATGTATACAAATAAGGCGAAATTGAATCAGCCGAATGATTACAATGTGTTTACTGACGCAAGAGGCAACTTTATCAAAAGACCTTGAAGCTATATTTATTTTCGTAGAAAAAAGGTAAAGCATACACAGGGTAGTAGTATCATAATGACCATCTTTTACTTGAGAAATGATATCTATTTTTGGCTTATCCGAAGAAAGGCAATAAGCGATATGAAACGTTTATTCATCGAGACGAAATGTTAGCATGGTTGATGTTTTTACTGTGGTTGGCTTAAAGCGTGAGAAAAAGAAAGAAAAAAAACCATCTGATTCAAGTCAATGTGTTGCTGATTAAAAGGAAAATGTGAAGGTTATTGAATCCTTATTAGTGATTTATCAAGTGAACGCACGTTTTATCAGTCTCTATCTATGGATAACAAAGGGACTGGGCACGCTAATATTCTCAGCAAAGCAAGAAAAGACAAGAGACAAGCGTTATCAACAGATGATTGAAATCCTATCACAAGGATATAATCTATTGAATTGTATCGGCAAAGAAAAAATAAAGAGTGGCACCAAATTTATAAGTTCACTTTAACTTTGGTGCCATCTTGTAATGTAACATCGACTAATTCAAAACCCTTATAGTGCTTGATTTCTCTTACCAGCTGTTTCAATTGTTTCTTACCTAGTACTGGATCAATTGTTAGTATAGGAAGAGGCTTTTCAGCATATTTATTTGTTACTTTGTATAATTGACGCCAAAGCAATTTTGAAGATAAAATCGAACAACCAACCTGAAGGAATGAATAGGGTACAGGTATTGTATATTTACGATGATTTTCAACTTGAATAAATACCTTTATCATAGCAGCATCTATTCAATTATGACGGATACAGTATCACCGTTTGCCGATTTAATATCAACAATTTGTCCATCTAACTCATTTTCGATCGCTTCAATAATTAAATCGATATTAATGTCTTTTACATACATTTTTGATTCCGGAATACTTGACGCAATATTATGACCCGCTTTTAAAACGGCTTTTACAAGATTTATAGGTAAGTTAACATTAACATTATCATTTTCTTTAGAAATGACGCGGATTTTTAATGTCTTATCTACATACTTTTTGGTTTGGCTTAATGAAGGACCTTCTTGTTTGTCTTTAAGCATCTCAATAATCTCGGATCCTTTTTCAGCATCAATTTTACCTTCTTGCACCATTGTAAGTACTTTAGAAATTTCACTTTTCATTTCCAATTCCTCCTACTCATTTTTTAACAATTTTATTGCCTCTTCAGGGGTAATTTCTCCTGACTCCAACATCGAAACAATCTTTTTCTCATCGACTTCAATTTTTTTATTTGTTTCATAGCCCAGAGATGTAATAATGTCGTTTAATTTCCCACGAACAGTAGGATATGAAATGCCAAGCTCTTTTTCAACTTCTTTAATGTTTCCACGACAGATAAGAAATGTTTCAACAAAATGAAGTTGATCTTGTGTAAAAGAAGCAAGTTTTGAAAGTTCAAACTCATTTTCAATTGTTGTCTGACAATGGTTGCATTGTAACTTGGTGATTTTCATTGTTTTGCTACAAACAGGACAATGTGTGATAACTGGATAAGACATAACCAAATCCTTTCTTTCATTTGATTTGATTATATGTCTATAATTTAAAAAAGTAAACAATAAGTTTTGATAAATTAATAAATAAATTAATAATATTAATTTTATGTGCTTAATTTATTGATTTTGATATAATGAGGATTAACTAAGGCGAAGGGTGTGCTGGATTTCAGGATGGAGTGAATGATACTGCACATTTATTTAACGAACCCACTACTCAAATGGAAAACTTGAAAGAACGTATACTTGTACCTACATTTTATTTTTCTGGTTCTGTTATGAGCTCTGACTAAAATTCGAAGCATAAATCTTTGCAGGTGGAGGTGCCAACCGAGTTTTTATAAAAATTGTAGGTTAGGAATTACATAGTAAATTTAAAAGAGATACTAAACAAAAATAAAAACCTCCAGATAAGAGGCCATAGGTGTTGATGATGAAGTTTCAAACTATATAAATAGAGAAGGAATTATACAAGGAATTATACAACTTAGTATAGAATGTAAGTTGAAAAAGGGAAAAGATAGGTGATTGACATTTGAACAATTTATTTACAATAGACTGCGGTGAAATATTACTAAGAGAATTTAGAATTTAAGATGTTGATGCTATTTATGAACTTACTATACAACCCGAAGTTTATAAATTTTTGCCAGATTGGCAATCAACAAGAGAGCAAATATTAGAATGGGTTATAAATTATGAAATACCATCAAATAAAGAGTTTTTATCAGTAGTGCCTACTATAGGTGGTCCATATTATTTGAATTTAGGTGTTATATTAAAGGAAACTGGCAAGTTTATTGGTTTCTGTAATACTGGTATTAAAGAAGAGCTTCCAGAACCAAACCGTAAATTAGCATATGCCATTTCAAAGCAATATAGAAAGTGTGGATACACGACAATAGCTATAAAGGGGTTAATAAAGTACTTGTTTGATCATACTGATGTTGCACTACTTAATACGGTTGTTCTTCCACACAATGTAAGCTCTAACAAAGTTATTCAAAAATGTGGTTTCCGCCATAAAGGAAACATAGAAATTGAAGAGAAAAAGCATTATCATTATATTCTGACAAAGAAGATTGGTAATCTAGCCGTCTATTTTATTAGGGAGATATTGCGGTTTTTTACAAGAACTGCGGACAGAAATGTAAAATATAGTCAAATAGGAGAGGGGCAATGGATAAATGGAAAACGTTAAGTTCAAAGTATTTACATAGTGGTCCGTTTGGCAATGTTAGAAAAGATAAATGTCTACATTCAAACGGCATGGTGATAGATGATTATATTGTAAATGAATATTCAAGTTGGGTTAATGCCGTTGTTATAACAAAGAAAAATCAGCTTGTCTTGGTTGAACAATATCGTTATGCAGGCGAGGATTTTTTCATAGAAGTACCTGCTGGCATAAAAGAAGATGAAGAAACACATGAAGAAGGAATAATTAGAGAGGTATAGGAGGAGACTGGATATACTTCTTTAAGTAAACCTATTCTGTTAGGTGAATTTATGGTGAATCTAGCAACGCAAAACAATAAAGTGAAGACTTATCTAATTTTAGAAGCAATTAAAGCATATGGACAAGATTTAGATGATGCAGAAGAGCTAAAAGTTAGATTATTTGATTTCGATCATTTTGGAAATTTAATCACAAATAATAAAATTAAAACACAGCTATTCACAGCAACTGCTTATTTTATAGCAAAAAATTTTATATTTTTGAACAACAAGTTGAAAATAAAAAGACATTATTGACCTAAAGTCGATATTTTACAATAGGAACAGTCGTATTTATTAAAAACTCAGAAAACTACACAAAAGATTTTTACTAACTTGTACAATTAAATACTACTTTCTATGAAATGTCACAAAATGTCTAATTACATTTTTATAGTTCTACAAATAGGTACGTTTACAATGGATGGAATTGCATTTAAAGTTTTATATGATTTTGGAAGTCATACAGTAATAGAAGACTTGTTCCCGGCTGATTAGGAAAAGTATAAAATTAACTAGACTTTAACCTATCAAATAGAAGTGTTTTCAATTTCAACGAAATAAAAACTAAAAGGAATAGTGAAATTTTTATAGAAAGGTATAAAGGTAGATAGAGGGAATTTTCAATTTAGATGAGAAGGGCTGAGATTAGATGAGTAGAGAAGAGAGTAAATATGATTTGATTGGAAAAAGTTATAACCAAACAAGAAGAGCAGATAAGCGAATAGTAAGTACTTTATTTGAACATTTGGACCTTGATGCATCTGCAGTTGTTATCGATGTCGGAGCAGGAACAGGGAATTATAGTTTTGAACTTGCTGAGAAAGGTTTCAATGTTTTTTCAGTAGAACCTTCAAAAGTAATGAGAGAACAAACAAATACACATCCAAATATAAATTGGATAAATGGAGTTGCAGAAAATATTCCTCTTGATAATGGGATTGCAGATGCTGTGATATGTATTCTTGCAACTCATCACTTTCAGGACTTAGAAAAAGCCTTTTACGAGATGAAACGAATCTTAAAACCAAATGGAAAATTAATTATTTTTGTTGCAGATCCTCGATTTTGTGGTAACGATTGTTGGTTAGCTGATTACTTCTCACCAATATTTGAAAAGGCATATAAAGTGTATAAGCCACTTAACAAGGTATCTGATACTTTGAGCAAAGTTTTTAATAACAAAGTTCAGATCGTCCCATTTCCTGTCCCACATGATATTGAAGACAAGTTTTTTGTTTCAGCATGGAGAAAACCAGATTTATATTTACAAGCTACTTTTCGGGCGGGAGTTTCGCCATTGGCAAATGAACCACCTGAATTTCTAAATCCTATCTTAGAAAAATTGAAATTTGATTTGGAAAACGGAGATTGGAAAAAGAAATATGGTCATTATTTAGAGGAAGATTCCTATGAGGGTGGTTACCGTTTTTTGGTTACTGCAAAATAAAAGGAATATCATGCATCACACTGATTAATTATATTTATTGTAATAAGGTCATTTATATATTATTTACCTCCATAGAGTAGATGACTACGAAGTAAAAAGTATTTCTATCATCGCGAACATCAAGACAGAGCACTTAGATCTTCTGGTGCTTTTTATTTTGTGTTTAGTTTGCAGTTTTAATCCCAACCCGTTACTTAAAAGGGAGAAATAATTTTTGCAGAGCATTAAATACAAGCATCCTACTATACATTAAGAAACTTTGACTCTTACACCGAATACCCTATAGGCATGAGTATAAATCTATAATGATCGTTAGGAGGATTGTTTACAATACAAACATTTTACACTGTGCGTTCTGGGGATACACTTTATCAGATTGCGAGACGATGGGAGCTTACGACCGAGTCTCTTATTGCCGCTAATAATCTTGTTCCACCTTATACGATTTATGTTGGTCAACAGTTATCTGTTCCTCCTGGAGTTGATGTCTTTCGTGTAAGATCAGGAGATACTGTTTTTAAAATTGCTCAGTCTTTTGGGATTTCTCCATCTGTTATCATCGAAGCTAATCAGCTTCAATATCCATACATTATCCAAACGGGTCAGTTGTTGAAAATCCCGCCTGGCGTTCCTTACTATGTTGTTTATCCTGGTGATACACTGTACGAGATTGCAAGACGTTTTAACGTCATAACGGGAGAACATATAAATTACGAACTGATTATGGAGGTGAACCAACTTACTTCTACGGATATTTTACCAGGGATAAACCTAATCATTCCTTACGCACCCCCAGGGGATAGTAGTTTACTTGCTTATATTTCCAATCGTGGGGGAGATTATGATCTATGGATCTATCACTCTACTAATGGAGTGAACGAACAGGTAACAGCTGGTTTAGGTGCATCCTTTTCGACACCATTTTGGTCACCTGACAGCAGACGAATTGCATTTGTCGGAAAAAATGCAATTCTCTACGTTGTAAATCTGGTGGATCATACGATTTCTAGTATTGATCAATTTGCGGAAGGGTTAGGCATATATGTCGCGTGGTCACCTGACAGTCAAAAACTCGTTTATTCGAAACAGGATCGTATTATTTTGTATAATGTCATCACACATCAAGTCCAAAGAATAAACCAATCTGGGGCAAGAGAGGTCCAATGGTTTCCCAGTGGGGAAGAACTACTTTTTCAAGCGCTAGATGGATTAGGAATCAGTCAGCTTTTCCGTATCAGAATCGACGGCTTAGCAAAACGGCAAATCACGGAAAACACGGGTGGATTGCATAATCATGTCCGACTTTCTCCTGATGGATCATTTGCGCTTTATACATCACCTGGTGCAAGTATTTCAATTATTTATACGGTCGAAATTTCAACGGGAACCGTATATGAAGTGAAGGGCGGACCACTTGCGAAAAACTATCACCCTGTATGGTCACCCAATTCAATGACAATTGCTTATAGTGCTACTGCTTTTGATGACAAAGGTTATTTTTCACAAGTTAGAACAACTGGTAGGAAAGGTGATAACGACCACATTTGGTCTATATCGAATTGCTATGACACGCCAGTTAGCTGGTCACCAGAGGGCGTGAGAATTGCCTATCTTTCAGGTTGTCAACTATATGGCACTTCAAGCGAAATATGGATGCTTGATATTCATCACCCTGTTCCGGTTGGTTTAGTAATAGACGAATCTATAACGGCATTGCAATGGTCACCAAAGCCCACATCTCCTTTGAGAAAGACCTACACCAACACTATCTATAACGTTCAATTTCACTATCCTTCACATTGGGAAAAAATCACGGAAGAAAGATATGAAGGTCCTGATGGCTTCTTCCAAATTTCAGCCATTGCATCAGAGGAAGCTATTAACCAAGTTTGTCACAATGAAGCATTTCACACCCTATTACCATACGGATCAAAGCCACGTATTGTTGAAACAGAAATTCAACATCAAGAAGCATGCTTCATATTCCCGTCTCAAGACCAACCGATCGAGATGCGAGGTCAATCTGCATTAATCGTCAAGTATCCAACACCGATCACGATAGAGGGAACGATGTACAATTATTTTATCTTGTGGGCGGATTTGGACCATATTGTTGAAATGAGTAAGAATTTTTGTTTTCTAGTCTGATTATCCATAAACTTTCATTTGATATAGATTAAATTAGCAATCTATTTTGCAACCATCTTTGCTTAAAGGGTGGTTGCAAAAAATAGGAATGGTACAATTAAACTTACTATATCGTGTTAAAATGGATAAAAGACTAGAAAAAACGTAAAGTAGTTATTAGGAGATTTACAAGTATCCAAACCTATAACGAACGAAGAAATAGAAAAAAGATGATCGAATATGCCATATAACTTAAATTTGGAAGTTGACAGGACCGCTTAAAACAACTGATAAATTCCCGTTTTTTACATACCACCAAAAAGTATATGAAAGTGGAGTATTATCTTATTATCAGGATATATGTAAAGTGTGTAATCAACAGAGCCATTTTATAATAGGGAACCATTATGGCGAGAGTGACATAGAAGTAATTTGTGTCCATAGCATTTCATCAGGAAAAGCGGTGCAGGAAAAACTAGAATTGTACTCAGAGATCTTTTTGTTCGTTATGAAATATAAAGAATACTGATAAAATAGAGGAACAACTATTTACTAACTGTAAAAGAGTTAGAATGAATGGAGCATCAAATGACCCATAACAGCGATCTTAAAATCATATGTGCTGATGATTGCAAAAACGCACCAAAAAAAATTCTTCTTAAGGAATTTCACATAGCTTTAGCTAAAAACGATATAGATTTAATCCCTGATAATTTGACTATTGATGTTTACTGGAACATTATTGGAGAGAAACTTATTCAAGGAAAAGAAGATTTCACCGCATACCTGTACCACATGCAGAAGCATAAGGTAATAGAAATACATATGAAGAACATCATCACCCACGGTCGAACTGGAGCGGTAAACGGTCTGTTACGATTAGAAAATAAGAAAAGCTTCGCATTTAGTAACATTTTCAATTTCAGCAATGCAAGTAAGCATTCAAAAATAAAAGAAATTACTTCATATGTTATTGAAATCTTTTAAATTCATTTCGATTTCAACAATATATAGGATGTAACACTGAACTAAATAAGAAGGGAAAAATCTTAAGTAAGGTAACCATTCAGGAGCAACAAACTTTATATAAACGCGTCTTTAAGGAGATAAACCAATGAAGTGTGAATGGAAAAAATATGAAAGAACCTTTACATACCAAAACAAAGATCGGAACTTTTGAAGGTGCCTAAACACTTATGGTAGAAGCGGGGTTATCTGGATTCATCGTTGGTGGTCATTGGTACTCTGTTATCTACGTAAAGCCACGGAACTAAATTAGATGAGGTGTTTTAGATGAAACAATGGACAAAAGAGATTGAAATAAATGCTCCAATTGAACATATTTGGACGTTTCTTGATGGTTCATTAGATAATATGCAAAAAATAATGCCTCAAGTCATTGAACAAAAGCCCGTGAAAATAACGGAAGAAGTGGTTGGTAGTGTATACCGCCAAAAATATAAAGAGGGTAAGCGAGTAGAGGAGTATGATGTAGAGACTTTAGACTACTTGAATACACCAGATAAAAAAAGGCTAAAAGTCGTTTTTACACTTGCAAAAATGTTTGAAATTACTGCTTTATATGAATTGGTAAAAATGAATGATAATCTTACTCATTTTACATATACCGTAACGAATCGGCCTTTAAAGGGGTTTTTGAAATTATTTTTAATATTTTCTACAGATAAAGTGGTAGTCGAGTTTGTCACTCGGGTAAAAAGTGTATCTGAAGGGAAATCTAGTTAAATCCTATGTCACTAGTTTAAATTCCTTTTACATTTAGACATGAAAATTAATTTTTGGAGCAAGAAATAAACAGATTTGTTTGTCATATGAATGCTGACCTATGCCTCAATAATGGGCTAGGTCATTTTATATTGATTATTATTTTTGATGTTGGGACTGAACGAAAAATTAGCTATATAATTGACATTAGAAGCGTATTTATATAAGAGTATCCATTTTTAGTTTGAATCGATTTACTGATAACAGTGTAAATAACTGGTCAGTCTTTATAGAGAGGGATAAAGTAAATCTATCAGTTTCACTAATATTGGATTCCATTTATAGATAAACCTCACGTAGTAAATGAATGGTAAAGGGAGTGGATTATATGGAAAAGGAATGGAAAAATACAGCCAAATCACTATCTCAAATCACAGTTACTTCAAATCCAGACAATAATCCAGTAAGTATTTATGGCAGTTCTGATGATTTAAAGTGTATAGGGGTGGGAACTGATGCTGCGGTTTTTCAATCAATTCATAGTCCAATTTATGCATTTAAATTGTACGCTGATGAGAAAAGGTCGAAAATCCAACTAGAAAAAAAGGTCTATCACGAGTTAGGAGCTTCACCATTTTTTCCAACTTGCTTTGAAGCTTATGAAAATTATTTAGTGTTAAGCTTTGAACCTGGTATAACGCTATATGACTGTCTCCTTCAAGGTATACATATTCCGGAACAGGTTATTCACGATGTCGAAGATGCAAGAAAATATGCCCGTCAAAAAGGGTTGAATCCCCGTGATATCCATTTGAAAAATGTTTTACTACAAAATGGGCGAGGGAAGGTTATCGATGTTTCAGAATACTTACAACCAGAAAATGACTTTCGTTGGGAGCATTTGAAGAAGGCGTATGAGGAGTATTATCATCTAATCGATGGCAAATCTCTTCCGTATTGGTTGGTAGAAACTGTTCGAAAATGGTACAACCAAAGGAACACGGAATCTTCTTCATTCGAAGAATTTGTCAGGAATGTCTTAAAGCTTAAAATGTTCTTGAAATAAATGGTTTTGCTATAGAAGCACTTAAATGAAAAATTCAAGATGACTACCTAACAATTCTTTATTTAATGGCTAAATGGCAATCAGGGATTTTAACTAAAATCCGGATTGCCATTCTGAACTAAAAGATTAAAAAAGGAACTGATCTGGATCTGGACCGAACCGATGATCTAGGTTCATTTGATCGATTCTATTCATATCTTCTTGTGTTAACGAAAAATCGAAAATATTTGCGTTTTCAATAATACGTTCTTGATGAACAGATTTAGGGATCGTGACGATCTCATGCTGAATGTCCCAACGAAGAACGATTTGAGCAGGGGTTTTCCCATGTTTCTTAGCAAGCTCAGTAATGACTGGTAGATTCAAATTACCCTTCATAATTGGAGTCCATGCCTCAAGTTGGATTCCTTCATTTTTACAATATTGAAGAAGCTTTTGCTGGTTAAGCAGAGGATGAAACTCCACTTGATTGACTGCAGGAATTGTATCGCTGTCTTGTTTAAGGGTTTCCAAATGATGAATCTTGAAATTACTTACGCCAATTGCGCGTATGTATCCGTCTTTATGTAATTTCTCAAATGCTTTCCACGTTTCCTGAAATTTATCTTTTCCAGGCCAGTGAATAAGATAGAGGTCAATGTATTCCAGGTCCAATTTGCGACGGCTCTCTTCAAAAGCGCGAAGGGTGGACTCGTAGCCTTGATCAGGATTAGCCAACTTTGTTGTAATAAACAGCTCTTCCCGAGGGATTTCGCTTTGTTTAACAGCAGTTCCGACACCAGCCTCGTTTTGATAACCAGCAGCGGTATCAATTGAGCGATAACCAGCCGCTAAAGCATGGCCGACTGAATCGATAACTTGCTCGCCATCTTCCACTTGAAAAACACCAAGGCCTAATCGTGGCATACGCACACCATTGTTTAATACCGTAAAGTCAGTAATCTGTTGAATACTCAAAGTACATTCCTCCTATCAAAGTTATCAACTATATTCTAAACGTGAACAGCAAGAAATGTAAGGAGTGAAATAATTTTCACTAGGTACATTCTCGTTTACCAACGTAACTTAAGGAACGCTAGTAGTTGCCTTTTGTCCCTTATTAACCAATCATTCACCAATATGCAATAGGTCTCAAATTTATTCTACTTGACTACCATTCTATCAATTGATTTTCCCTTTTAAAAAAGCACCCTCTAGTCGATAAAGACTCTAGGGTGCATTGGTAAATCGTTTTAAATGAGTTTTTGCTTAAGGTAGAACATTACCTGCTGCACGATAAATACCATACCAATCTTCGCGCGAAAGCTGAATCTCGCTTGCCTTACAACAATCCTTTAATCGACCAATATTCATGGTTCCGATAACGGGTTGCATATGTGCTGGATGGCGTAATAGCCACGCGATGGCAATCGTTGTATTACTAACCTCATACTTTGCTGCAACTTCATCAATCTTTTCATTCAATTCTGGGAACTTTTCGTTTCCAAGGAATACACCTTCAAAGAATCCGTATTGGAAAGGGGACCACGGCTGAATCGTAATATCGTTCAGGCGGCAATAATCAAGAATGCTACCGTCTCTGTTTACTGCAGGTTCATTTTCCATATTGACGTTAAATCCACTAGAGATCATGTTTGCATTGGTAATACTTAATTGAAGTTGGTTTGCAACAATTGTCTGCTTGACTGACTTCTTCAGTAATTGGATCTGCATCGGATTTTGATTAGAAACACCGAAATGACGTACTTTTCCTGAACGTTCTAAAATATCGAAAGCTTCTGCAACCTCGTCTGGCTCTACCAATGTATCAGGACGGTGTAAAAGTAGAATATCCAAATAATCAGTGTTCAGACGCTTCAAGCTCCCGTCCACTGATTCTAAAATATGTTCCTTGGAGAAGTCAAACATACCTTTTCGAATGCCACATTTAGATTGCAGGATGATCTTTTCACGAATATCATCGTTCATACCAATGGCATCAGCAAATATTTCTTCACAAGTTCCACTACCATAAATATCAGCATGGTCGAAAAAATTCGCCCCTAAGTCCAACGCGGTTTGCACAAATTGCTCTGCCTCGGTTTTTTCTAATGAATTAATTCGCATACAACCGACTGAAACGACCGGTACTTCTAATGTGCTTTGTCCAAGTTTCATAGTCCTCATGATTGATATCCTCCTAATTTCTAATTGATTTTATGTTGAAATAAATTCATTGCATGCATAGATAATGCGGTTCAACCACATCTTCCATGCAGGTTACCCAAATCTATGTAAACGGTCACACAATTATTCTGAGTAACCGATTTGATTGTTACATACTAGTACAGTAGTTTTCAAGTTTTAGTTAATTTTTTTATATTTAACTTAGAAGACCTGTTAGTTGGAAGTTGCTTGTTTTTTCTAACAAGTTATAAGTAGAGGGTACCACATTCATAAATAGTAACTATATTAATTATAGTAACTACAGTTTACGTAATTAATGCAATAATATTTCAGTCATTGATATAATTCAAAACCAAACATATACTTTTTAAGAATGAATTAATTAACACGCGTTTAAAATAGCAACAATTATGGAAGAAAAGAAATTGAAAGCCTCTTCATTGGTGGAATAGTATGTCATTCAAGTATAAGTGGAGAGACAAATGCTTGAATAACTAGTATTTAGATATAAACAGCGGGTTTATTGTAAGGGATTACAGAAAAGGTTTTTTATCCTATTTTAAGGGATTTCTTTCGCGGAAAATAGGATAGCAAATCTACTAACTACCAAGATTTTATCAAGTTTAAAAGTAGTAATTTTAAATACTAGGAGGCCGGTAAGATGAAATACAGAAGACTAGGAAGAAGTGGGTTAAAGGTTAGTGAAATTAGTTTAGGTAGTTGGTTAACCTATGGGAAGTCGGTGGAAGATAATACGGCTGCAAAAATAATACATAAAGCTTATGAATTAGGTATAAACTTTTTTGATTCTGCAAATGTTTACGAGCAAGGTGAAGGAGAACGTGTTATGTCTCAAGCATTGAAAGAGTATCCACGAAAGTCTTACGTTATTACAACAAAAGCATTTTGGCCAATGGGAGAAGGTCCAAATGATCGTGGGCTATCTAGAAAGCATGTAACAGAACAGGTAAACGCAAGCCTGAAGAGAATGGATTTAGACTATGTTGATATTTTTTACTGCCACCGCTATGATCCAGAAACACCTGTTGAAGAAACATTAAGAACAATCGATGATTTACTTCGACAAGGAAAGATCCTATATGCTGGTGTAAGTGAGTGGAGCGCCGCACAAATTGAAGAAGCCATGCGTGTAGCCGATCAATATCTGTTAGATCGAATCGTGGTTAATCAACCAATCTATAACATGTTTAACCGTTATATTGAAAAAGAAGTCATCCCTGTGAGTGAAAAGTATGGTGTCGGTCAAGTTGTCTTTTCACCACTTGCACAAGGTGTATTAACGGGAAAATACAAGACGAATAAAATCCCCGAAGATAGTCGGGCGTCGAATGAATCAATCAATACTTTTATAAAAGGAATGCTAAATGAGGATGTCTTTAAGAAAGTGGAACAGTTAGAGAAAGTGGCGAATGAGTTGGATGTTAGTTTACCAGGACTTGCATTATCCTGGATCTTAAGACAGCCAAATGTTTCAAGCACATTGATTGGTGCAAGTAAACCGAGTCAGGTTGAAGAGAATGTAAAAGCTATTGAACTAGAACTATCAAATGAGGTTATTGAAAATATTGAAGGTATTTTGGAGTAGAAATACTCAATAAAGCATGAGCTATTGCTGACTTTGAAAACAGAAAAAGGTCCATTTATATATAAAATTATTTAAAAGAAAGTACTAGAGGTGATTAGAGTGAAGTATAGACGATTGGGTAAGACTGATTTAGATGTTTCTATAGTTGGTATAGGTACCTGGCAATTTAGTGGTGATTGGGGTAGAGATTTTAATCAAGCTGAGGTTGACGCAATACTATCAAGAGCAAAAGAACTTGGGATTAATTTGATAGATACGGCGGAATGTTATGGTCCTCATCATATGTCTGAGCGTTTCATAGGTGATTACCTTTCTCGAGACAGCCGTGAAGACTGGGTTGTAGCTTCTAAATTTGGACATAAATGGCATGATAATTGGGGCAATGCATGGAGTGTCGATGATGTGCGCATCCAATTAGAGGAATCTTTACAATCCTTAAAAACAGATTATATTGACCTCTATCAGTTTCATTCTGGATCAGATGAAGATTTTAATAACGATGACTTATGGACGATGTTAGACAAACAGGTTCAGGCTGGTAAGATAAGAAACTTAGGGATATCGATTGGTAGCAATGACAACATCCATCAAACATCTAAGGCAACTGCAGTTGGTGCTAAAGCGATTCAAGTTGTTTATAATCGAATCGACCAAATTCCTGAAGAGCAAGTATTCCCATCTTGTATAGAACAAGATCTAGGTGTATTAGCTCGAGTTCCTCTAGCTAGTGGATTCTTAAGTGGTAAGTATAAACCTGGAGCTGTTTTTAATGATAATGTAAGAAAAGGGCGTAAGAGAAAAGAAATTGATGAAAAGTTACGTTTAGTTGAGCAAATTCTGCAGAATGAAGTGCCAGAGGAAGTGAATATGGCAGAATGGGCTTTAGCATGGTGTCTACAGCACCCTGCCGTTACATGTGTCATTCCTGGCTGTAAGAGTATTGAGCAGGTTGAAGCAAATGCAAGAGCAGTTGAACTTGATTTAGTAAAAGAAAGTCATCCCAGTGCAGTAACTAGATAATTGTATCTGGTAGAAGTTGTTTTCGATTTTTTAAAAAAGGAGTTTTAATATGATAGACGTAAAAGGAAAATGGGCACTTATCACAGGAGCAAGTAGAGGCGTCGGTTATCAAGCAGCTATTTTTATGGCAAAACAAGGGTGTAACCTAATCTTGCATAGCAGAAGTTTAGAGCACACAAAAAGAGTAGAAGACGAGGTAAAATCACTTGGTGTTGAAACCTATACCGTCCAAGCAGAATTTGCAAATAACGATGAAGTTGTTAAGATGCTTGATGTAATCGAAGCCAAGAAAACGCAAGTAGATATTATTTTCAACAATGCAGCCGTACAAATTGCTTATAGAGAGGATTACTGGAATACACCAGTCGAAGATTTTGAAATGAGTTTTCGAATTAACTTCATTTCGATCGTTACAATCTGTAATCGATTGATTCCAAAGATGATTGAAAGAGGCTTCGGACGCGTCATCAATACGACAAGTGGTATTAAAGATGAACCAGAACAAGCAGGTTATGCAGCAAGTAAAGCTGCTCTTGATAAATTCACAAAGGATTTGGCATCTAGACTAGAAGGAACGAATGTGATGATTAATATCACTGATCCGAACTGGTGTAGAACAGATCTAGGTGGAACACTAGCACCTAATTCTGTGGAAAGTGCAGTACCTGGAGTAGCAGTTGGTGCATTTGTAGATGATCAAAAGAGTGGGCGTTTTTTCCACGCTTCAAATTTCTATGGCTTGTCATTAGAAGAAGCTGTTGCAAAAGCAGAAGCGATCGAAGCAAATCCGTATATTATCTAACTCGGTAATTAGGTCATGTAGATTAAATTATCGATCATTTAATAGAGTTGCCGAGGCAACTCTATTTTTATGAATGAAACGAATATTGAATGATACACCGAAAGAGTTAGTAAATTGATTATCAAAATTAAATTTACATTGTTTTCAAAAAACGATTATGATATATTATCACCTATACTTATTAAAGAAGTTTAATAAGTATAGGTGATAAAATAGGTGGTGAATAGTGTGAGTGACCTAATTGCAACGCCAAAATCTATGAGGAAGCTAATCCTTCATGGGATACGAACAACTCTTTTAGAACTCGGAAGTGCAACAAAAGTTGAACTAAGTCGTAAATTGGAAATTAGCTTTCCAACAATAAGTAAATTCCTAACGCTAATGGAAAAGGATGGAGAGCTAATTTCTGTCGGTCTCGATGATTCAAGTGGTGGTAGAAAAGCAAAACGATATGCATACAATCCAGACTATATGTTAGGTTTGGCAATATTTTTAGAGAGAACAGAAACAAATTATACAATTTTTAATTGTTTAGGAGACGTTAAGGAACAAGGGAAAACATCAAGTGTATTAATAGATGATGATCTAAGTTTAGTAACACAATGTATTGAAGACTTAATGGCTCAATATCCGAAGATTGGTTCGATGTCAATTGGCGTGCCGGGTTCCGTTGATAATGGAAGAGTTTTTTATATTCCAGGCTACGAGCATTTTCAAAATTATGATTTAAAAGCTGACTTTGAGGAGCGGTTTTCGATACCTGTGGTCGTAGAGAATGATATGAATGCTGCAGTTCTTGGATATCAAAATAATCGGAGAATGAAAGACAACCGATCTCTTATCTATTTGTATTCTGGGCAAAATGGTCCAGGTGCCGGAATTTTGATAAATGGAGACGTTGTTCGAGGAAGTACTTTTTTCTCTGGAGAAATTTCATTCGTCCCTCAGTATGATAATCGAAATTTCTTGCAAGCTTTGGAAAATGGCAACGAGTCATATAAGATTGATGCCATTAGTAGGTTAATCGCTTCTTTTGTAGCGATCATGAACCCTCATACGATTATTTTTTGCGATGATGAAGTGAACAAATTAATACTAGAACAAATTTCAATAGAAAGCTCAAAATATATTCCAGTAGAGCATCTCCCAAAGCTTACAATTAGTGATTGGAAACAAGACTATCTATATGGATTACAAAGTCTTGGACTTGATCTCATGATTAAAGGAACGAACAGGTAAACGTAGGAGAAATACAATCATTTATAAAGGCGGGTTACATATGGCTACATTCTTTTTAATAATCATTTATTTGGCTTTTATCAGCTTAGGTTTACCTGATTCATTGTTGGGAGTCGCATGGCCTGTGATGCAATCGGAATATGGCGAACCTCTTGAGACTGCTGGCTTGCTTTTTATGACGATAGCAGGTGGTACAATAATTTCCAGTTTAGTAAGCGGAAAAGTACTTAAACGTTTTGGTACTGGAAATGTCACATTTGTCAGTTGCTTAATGACTGCTGGGTCTCTGTTAGGTTTTACATTTGCGCCATCACTCATATGGTTAATTCTATGTGCCATACCACTTGGATTAGGTGCAGGATCTGTTGATGCAGGATTAAACAATTATGTTGCCACACATTACAAAGCACACCATATGAGTTGGCTCCATTGTTTCTGGGGAGTTGGGGCAACTCTTGGTCCCATCATTATGGCTCAGTTTATTACAGGAGATCATTCTTGGCGAAACGGCTATTTTGCTATAGCTGGAATTCAGTTCGCATTAGTCGTCATCCTTTTCTTTACTCTGCCATTATGGAAAAGAGTAGCTAGCAACAGCAACGTCACTTTAAGTGAAGAGCCAGTAGATTCTAGAAGGGACGATTCTAAAAATATTAAACCTTTACAGATTAGCGGAGTGAAACTATCACTAACCTCTTTCTTGTTTTATTGTGGTGTTGAAGCAACAATGGGGTTATGGGGAAGTAGCTTTCTGGTAAATGTTAAGGAACTACCTGTAGGAATTGCTGCTCAATGGGTATCCTTCTATTACGGAGGAATAACAATTGGTAGATTTATTACCGGCTTTATTACGTTAAAAGTCAGAAGCCATACTCTCATTCGGGTAGGGCAGATAACTGCATTAACTGGTGCAGCCCTTCTATTCTTACCATTGGCGTCTAGTTTCTCCCTTCTAGGTTTTATTATGATTGGATTAGGATTAGCACCAATATTTCCGTGCATGTTACATGAAACACCAGCAAGATTTGGTAAGACGCATTCCCAGACAATTATGGGCTATCAAATGGCTGTTGCCTATACAGGGAGTACATTCATGCCTCCTCTTCTTGGTTTCATTGCATCCTATTCGACGATCGGAATCTTACCCTTTTTTATTGTCATTTTTGTTGTAGCGATGCTCTTGGGTTCAGAAAAATTAAACCTCTTGATTACAAAGAGGGATTTAGTAAGTGGAATAAATTCAAACTCTTCAGCAATATAATTTATGAGTTTTGATAATATTCTGTCTTACATAAATAATTCAAACCTGTAAGATATTAGCTAGAGTGATAAAAGAGATAGACCTAGAGGATAAAAGGTAACGCTAGTTAATAAAATGAATAATCATATTTTCTAAAGTAGAGAAATTTTGTAAGTATTCAATATCTACATTTGATTTACAAAGAGTCGACGTTTTTATTTGCATAAGGACGCCGACTCTAGTTCTGAGAACAAGTAGAGAAATTAATAATGGATTGCCGAAGGTTCAATTTATAAAGTTAATGTATAGTACTATCACGTTTCCATATATCAGATATTATGACTTCGCTGAAGGTTTGATAAAGAAAAAAACGCTTGGATTAAATGTATCCCAAGCGCTACTTATTTTAAGCTGCTCTACTTTTTTTCTTTCCACATCTAATACAGAAATCAGAATAATAACTATACTTGTGTCTTTTGCTAAAAAAACAAATGATTGATTTAATTTTCAACCAAATCTACCCCCTAATTTCCTTCAGGTGGTGCAAACATCACAGTGTATAAATCAATGATCTATCACTTTGCGCCCATATAATAAATTGGCTTATACAGATCTATTACATTTATCTCATTTGTTAATAATGTATTATAGAGTAATAATACTACAAAAAATTCCCAATCAAAAGTTAACTATTTGTAAATTTATATGATTCTGATAACGATTTAATTCAGTTAGATTAAAATTTCCTTTTTATTATGTATTAGAAGGAATGAGTATCGATTAAATAGAACTAATTATAAACATAAAGATAGTGACTCTGGGGAGGAACGACCATGAATATGAATTATTATCAAACGTTTATTACTGTTTCGACAGACTGTCCCGTAACAGAAGGAATGGTACCTCCAGTTCGAAAAGGAGGACCGACTAAACCACGAATAGAATATGAACTCCTCACTAGTAATCCTTATACTTACACACAAGAGGACCTACTATTTGAGGTACATGTAAGACATAAATTGATACCCGAAGAGGAAAGAGGGACTCAAGGCCAACAAATCAGGACCGAGTTTTTCAAAAAATCCCATCCTTGCTTACGGGCGTCCATGCTTGCTAAAAAGTATGGTTGGGGATTTCATTTTAATGAAAATGGCAAAGTTGCTATATACGGCAAAGAATCTACCGAGTATCAAGAATTCCTTAATAATGGTGGTGAAAAATTAAAGGTAGTTGCTGCAATGAGAAATAGCCGTTCAGGTACATAAAAGCTATTGAGACTTGGTTACTAGGAAAAGAGGGAGTGGAATGACAATTTATATAGCCCTACTACGTGGTATTAATGTAGGAGGGAAAAACAGGATTAAAATGGCCGACTTGAGGCAGGCAATGGAAACGATCGGTCTTAACAACGTACAAACATATATTCAAAGTGGGAATATTCTGTTCGAATCAGAGGAAGGGACAGAAGCATTGCAAAAGCAAATAGAGAGTGAAATTGAGAAGGTATTCGGATTTTCAGTAAACGTTGTCATGCGAACCGCAACAGAGTTGGAATGGATAATCGAATCTATACCCTTTTCTGAAAAAGAAATATTAGAAGCAGAAACATCGTCAGTAGGCGAGAGTCTCTAAGTTTCTTTGCTACAAGATGTACCTTTACAAGAAAAGATCAATCAACTGAGTTCCTTCGGCAATGAAAATGAGAAATATCGGGTTGAAGGCCGAGAGATCTATCTCCTCTTTCGACAGAGCATTCGCAATTCCAAATTGGCGAATAATCTACAAAATTTGGATGTTCCAGCCACAGTACGTAACTGGAAAACATTAAACAAAGTTAACGCATTGGCAAAAGCAATGAAAAATTGAAACAAAGTTTATCGACGATGTTTGAACAGGATCATCAGCTTATCCAAGACGGAGGCAATCAAAATCCCAGCAGTATATCGAATTAGATCGACAAAAAGAAAACCTTTCCCTAGAATTAAAGCACCCAGCCTTGTACCACGAATCTGATTGATCCAGTCTACCTGATACAACTGACTGAATTCAATAACAGAGCAGGTTAATAAACTAAGCAAGATTGCTATAGGCAGACCCTTTTTCACTAGTAAGAAACGGAATCCGTAATAGACCATCATTGCCCACAGCACATCTCCGGCATTCTGGGCTATAAAAAATAGTAGATGCTGGCTGTATTTTCTGGAGGCTAAACCTAAGAAAATTGAGATAACAACGGCTATCATATAAGCAAACCTCATATTACGGTAGGGTGAGTTTATTGAGTCATTTTTTAATATCATTTAGATCACTCTTTTAAATTGTATTGGTGTTCTTACTATGTCTAAATTTTTTAGATAATAGAAGCAAGAATTAAGAAATAAGCATATTAGCTAGGACACCCATAATACCACTAATAGTCATATCGCAGTAAGCAATTTGGTGTTACAAATGGTCGTTTGCACCTGAACCATAATATGATAGAGTTGGAGTAATGTGTATTCCATATATTAGGTGGCGGGAAATATGGGTTTAACCTTTTTAGGTTTTTTAAGTATTGTCTGTGCTTTGCAAGTAATCTTTAATAAGGGTAAGTACAATTGGTTAGTAACCTCATTTGGATTTAAGAATAATCCCAAAATTTCTATCGCCTTTTATGCAATTCTTGGCTTCATATTAATAATTAGTGGTATTGTTGATCTCCCATATATAAACGCATTTATTTTACCTGCCTTTGTCTTATTTTTGTCTTTAGCAGTTATCTTCCTTATCTACTCTAAAAAGAAGTATCAAGCAAATGAATAATAGAATTGTTATATTTCATCATTCAAAGCGGTATTCTAAAGTTGATTCCGCTTTTTTTATCTTCATTTTTAATAAAAAGTATCAAATTGCCTCTTGACCTTTACGCAGCGTAAAGGTTTATGATGAAAATGTCAGGAGGGTTATTCATGGAATATACAGTAAACAAATTGGCGCAGATGTCAGGAGTCAGTGGACGCACACTCCGTTATTATGATCAAATTGGGCTGATAAAACCAGCAAGGATTAATTCATCCGGTTATCGAATCTACGGACAAAAGGAAGTAGATCTGCTTCAACAAGTTTTATTTTATCGCGAATTGGAAGTCAGTTTAGAAGAGATTATCGAAATTATCCATCAGCCATCCTTTAATCATATTGCTGCTTTGAAAAATCACTATCAGAAACTAAAGGAAAAACGTACCCGCCTTGACAAGATAATGGCGACAGTCGAAAAGACAATTGCCAGTAATGAAGGAGGAAAAACGATGTCAGACAAAGCAAAATTTGAAGGATTTAAAGATAAAATGATTGAAGAAAATGAACAGAAATATGGAACAGAGATCCGTGAAAAGTATGGTGATGAGACGGTAGATGCGAGCAATGCCAAACTAAGAGGGATGTCTCAAGAAAACTATCAGGCTATGATAACCTTGGAAATGGATATTTTCACCTTACTACAAAAGGCTTATGAAACGAAGGACCCCGAATCAACTGAGGCCCAGGAACTTGCTGCTAAGCACAAAGAGTGGCTAATGTATTCGTGGACTAGCTACTCCAAAGAAGCACATGCAGGACTTGCAGAAATGTATGTTGCAGATGAGCGCTTCACAACCTACTATGACAAAAGCGTTAAAGGTAGAACAGAATTTTTACGGGATGCAATCTTGTTTTATCTTGATAAGAAATAATTCATTAGATTCCATAGACGATTCGATAAAGCTTAACCGAAACCATCATTTCTCCCTAATGTATGGAATCCTAGGTAAATGACACATGCTTGTCTCTATTTTAGAGATGAGTGTGTGTTTTTTTAAAAACTTCATAATGGTTGCTTAGCAGCTATGTAGGTAAGTACAAAAATATGTGCATGTTACTTTTGGAAACATCTGCTCCCCATATTCTTAATACAAAGTATATGCTCAGACTTATTATCAAACAATATGGTATAGCCGAAAAAATTCTTAAACTTCAAAAAGTCAAGAAATGCAATAATAATAACTTATCTTTGTATTGACTAATAGATTCTAAACCTTAAAACACAATATCATAATAAAACTCTCTAAGCATTTAAGTTTGTTTCTTTTTATTTAATTGGTACTATAGTATGGAAACTTGATCAAGAAAGGACAAAATCAAATGTCAACTATACAAATACCCGTATCAGTCTTAAATCTCGCTCCTATCCGAAAAGGTCAAGAGGCTAAGGGTGCTATTGAATCGATGGTCGAATTAGCACAAGTTACTGAAAAATTAGGCTACAAAAGATATTGGATTGCTGAGCATCACAATACACCAACTTTAGTTAGTTCAGCTACTTCGATTTTAATTAAACATACTTTAGAACACACTGACCACATCCGTGTAGGTTCTGGTGGAATTATGCTGCCTAATCATTCACCTTTGGTTGTAGCCGAACAATTTGGAACGATGGCAACAATCTATCCGAATCGGTTGGACTTAGGTCTTGGCCGTGCACCAGGTACAGATATGATGACTGCAAGTGCATTAAGACGTTCTCAGAACGATTCGGTCTATACATTTCCTAACGATGTCAACTCGTTACTTAAACATTTTGGTCCTGAAGAAGTACAAGATTATGTAAAAGCTTACCCAGGAGTAGGCACGAATATACCGATTTATATCCTTGGTTCTTCAACGGATTCAGCTTATTTAGCAGCAAAATTAGGATTGCCATATGTATTTGCCTCTCACTTTGCACCAAAACATATGGAAGAAGCAATTTCCATCTATCGTGATCGTTTTCAGCCGTCTGAATACTTGGAATCACCGTATATGATGGTATGTCTGAATGTAATTGCAGCAGAAAGTGATGAAGAGGCCAAACTGGAATCAACAACGATGCAACAGTTTTTCTTGAACGTTGTACGTGGTACTCAATCACCTTTACAACCTCCTGTTGAAAACATGGATCAGATTTGGAGACAATCTGAAAAAGAAATGGCAACATCGATGTCAAGTGTAACGCTAATGGGTGGGAAAGATTCGATTCGTACACAATTAACAAGCTTTCAAGAGAAGTATAATGTCGATGAAATTATGGCTGTTTCTTATATGTATGATCCAGAAAAACAAAAACGTTCTTATGAAATTTTAAAAGAAGTGGTTGATGGAAAGTAACGAGGGAAGGGAAGATGCAAACCTTGTCGAGCGATAGGGTTTGCTTTTTTCATCAGAAGTTTCGCTACGACCTCTATATACTAACTGGTACTCAATTATGTTTAAATCTAATACTAAAACAAACAACTGAATTAAAAGGATGACTGCTTTTCGCTATGTACTGGTTTGTAAAGTGGTGTATGTGAAGGGAATAACAGGTTTTCAATATAAAAAATTATATATCCACTGGCATGAGGATAAATGTTTGCAATAGAATGAATAAGTAGATCATACATACCAAAAGTGAATCCAAAATGACTGTTATTACAGAAAGGCGAGGAAAAATTGAATACAATAAGCGGAACGAAACGAATACAGCTTGCTATCCTTTTAGGATCTCTTGCCCTTTTAGGCCCTTTTACAATCGATATGTATTTGCCATCATTCCCTACAATCGTAAAAGACTATAATACGACTGCTTCTCTCGTACAAATTAGTTTAACAACATGCTTATTAGGATTAGGTCTTGGACAATTAATTATTGGTCCAATGAGTGATGTTCACGGACGTCGTAAACCATTACTTATTTTTCTCATTTTGTATTTAATTGCTTCTGTCATATGCTCACTTGCACCGAATATTTATTTCTTTATCGGAACTCGTTTTTTACAAGGCTTTGCAGCAGCAGGTGGCCTTGTTATTTCAAGAGCAATTGTTCGTGATGTATTTAGTGGCAGAGAACTGACGAAGTTTTTTGCTTCATTGATGTTAGTTAGCAATCTTGGACCGATTGTCGCACCGATTGCTGGAGGAAGTATTCTCCTTTTTACAAATTGGTCCGGCGTATTTATTGTGTTAGCTTGTATCGGCATGGTGTTATTTTTAACTGTTACATGGAAACTAGAAGAAACATTACCAATTGAAAAACGGGTACCAAGTAACTTTTTACAAGTCGTACGTAATTTTGGAACCTTATTAAAAGATCGCCAATTCTTAGGTTATGCACTTACTCAGGGTTTCATCATTGCAGGAATCTTTGCTTACGTATCTGGTATTCCATTTGTCTATCAAAATATTTATGATGTGACCCCTCAGGGCTTCAGTTTATTATTTGGTGTCAATGGAATTGGTTTAATAATAGGAAGTCAAGCGGTTGGTCGCTTAGCAGATATCATTCCAGAGAAAACATTCTTGAAGATCGGTTTATTTCTTGCTAACTCAGCTGGTGCTGTCTTACTGATAGCTATACTTTTAAAAGCACCGCTCATTGCTATTGCCATTCCGATATTCTTTTTTGTAACGTCAATAGGAATCATTTCAACTACTTCCTTTGCTTTAGCTATGGAAACACAAGGACATATTGCAGGGAGCGCAGCTGCACTATTAGGGGTATTGCCATTTATTCTTGGCTCTATGACGGCTCCACTTGTGGGAATTGCTGGAGAAAATACAGCTGTACCAATGGGCGTCATTATCTTTTCAGCAAGCTTTCTTGCACTACTAGCGTATTATGGTTTAGGTAGAAAAGCTTCAAAAAATGTAACTGCTATGAAATAATTCAAGGAATCTATATACTTATAAATGAAAATCTACACTTGAAGGGAAAATTCCTGCAAATATTGCCTTAAAAACAGCTATAGCAAATGGCCTAACTCGTTACTTATGTGACGAGTTAGGCTTTTCTTTTTACCAACTATATTATATAAATAATATCTTTTACTGGTGGTAAAATTGGATATTAGAAAGATAAAAGTTAGATGGATGGAACTCAAAATCATATTGTTTTGTGTACAAAAATCGAAAAAAATGCTTGTAAATGATATTTAATTTAGTATGCCTTACTCTCCTCTTATATTTGATATACTATTGATGGGTGATTAAAATGTTTTTGAAAAGAATTACACTTTTACGTGAAGATATTCCTTCTATGAACAGTTTTCCGTTTTCCATACCTTCTATTAAAAACCTCCAAGAAATAAAATTGGAAAGTAATGTAACTTTTTTTGTTGGAGAAAACGGCTCTGGCAAATCAACCTTGTTAGAGGCGATTGCAGACAAATGTGAATTTAATACTGCTGGAGGTGGACGTAACAACCTATACGAGGTTTATAAATCCGAATCCATGCTTGGTAAGTATATAAGGCTTTCTTGGTTACCTAAAATAACAAACGGTTTCTTCTTACGAGCCGAATCCTTTTATAACTTTGCGACTCATCTTGATGAGGTAGATACGACGGGATTTAAAGATTACGGAGGTCGTTCTCTTCATGAACAATCACATGGAGAATCCTTTTTGTCCTTATTTTTACATCGCTTTAAAGAGAAATCCATTTATCTTTTAGATGAGCCAGAGGCAGCATTGTCACCAACACGGCAATTAACCTTCTTGAAAATCATTCATGACTTGGCTTCTAAAGGTAACTCACAGTTTATAATAGCTACACACTCGCCAATTTTATTAGGCTATCCTAATGCAAATATTTTAAGCTTTGATAATGATCAAATCTCAAAGATCGACTATGAAATGACAGAACATTACCAAATAACAAGTTATTTTATTCAACACAGGGAAAAGTTTTTGTCAGAAATATTTAGAGAAGATTGAGATTATCGATTGATTACCAGGTAATAATCCTTTTGTATGTTCGATGTCAAATGTAGGGTAAAAACAAATGAGGTGATAAATTTTGATACAGGTTAGAAGTTTGGAACAAAATGGAAATGATTTAGAATTTTTAACGGATATGATGTATGAATCTATTCATATTCCTGAAAATAAGCCACCTAAAGAAGAATTGCTGAATTTGCCAGACATCAAAAAATATAGTGAGGGATGGGGAAGACCAGGCGATAAAGCATTAATTGCCTTTAACGAGAATAATCTTCCTGTTGGTGCAGCATGGTATCGTCTGTTTACGGCAAATCAAAAAGGTTACGGTTATGTTGATGACAAAACTCCTGAACTTGGTATTGCGTTAACAAATGAAGCAAGAGGTAAGGGAATTGGGATCCTGTTAATGAAAAAGTTAATAGAAGCTGCTTCTTGGGATCACTTTACATCACTTTCTTTGAGCGTTGATCCTACTAACACTCAAGCTATGAAACTTTATAAAAAACTTAAATTTGAACAATGTGGTTTATCAGGAACATCTTTGACAATGATCTATAAAATCTCTTCCATCTAAGTATTTGACCTCTAAATCATATTTATTCCACAATCCATTTGAAAACGGTAAAATGGTATAACCATAAAAGGACCAATTGCGACTACTGAGTACAATTTGTTCAATAAGACATGTCGAACAAATCGAAATTGTGGTGATATAGGGAGGTTCTAATTGCATGACAAAAATAATGGTTGTTGGAGCTTCAGGGGTACTTGGTAAATTAGTTTGTACGGAGTTAATTCGAATATTTAACAATCAATTACACTTAGTGGTTACCGATTATAAAGAGGATCGAGGTAGAAGATTAGCTAAATCGTTTAATCAGAAAGTTATATTTCAATATCTAGATATTACGAATGAAGAAAATATAAAGAAGGCTATTAGGCATGTCGATATAGTCATTATTGCTATAGAACAAGAAAATCCATCCATTCAGAGGGTTTGTATGGATAACCATATTATATCTATTGATGTAACACCGTTTTCTACATTTGTAGAAAACTTGAAATTATTGCATCAAGATGTCGAAAAAAAAGATGTCGCTTCTATTGTAATGTCTGGATTCTTACCTGGATTATCAGGATTGATGGTACATAAATCAATCTCCAATTTTCAGGAAGTAACCGAGGTGAATATAGGATTACTACAAAATACCAATGCATTAGCTGGAACTTCAGGAATGTTGGATATGTTAAAAATCATATCTAAACGTGTTAAGTATGATTCAGATAAAAAGACAAAAATATTATCAGGCTTTACAAAAAAAAGAATGATGCAATTTAATGAACCATATCATGAAAGAGAAGTTAGACTAATTGACCATGATGAAAAAATTTATTTAGAACAAAAACTGAACGTTGGAAAAATTAACTATTGGACTTCTTGGAATAGTAAATTTTTTAACATCCAAATCTCTATACTTAAAAAACTTCGAATAATTAGTACTATTCTCAAATTCAATAACAAGAAGATATTTTCGAAAATTGTTAAACATAATCCCAACAAAACTGAAAAGGCCTTTCTTACTGTTGAGGTTAAAGGGTTAATAGAAAATAAGCAGTGCATAAAAACGTTATCCTTTTCTACCTTTTCTGATTATCATACAACAGCAATGGTTACGGCAGCATTAGCTAAAATCACCATACATAAAAAAGTGAAAGATGTAGTTTTCCCTTTTGAAATAACGAATATAGACGAAATACTTTCTGTAATAAATTGCAAAGATATAGAATTGATAGAAGTTATTAAAGGTAAGTAAAACGATCTTTATGAAAGATCATTCGACAAAAACCAACGAAATCTGTAATAATTCAGTAAAATAGTCAATTCGACCAATATTTCAAGTATAATGAATATATTCAGATTTTGTATATGATTTTTCTTTTGAGATAATCTATATGTATGTCGGAAATACAAAAAAATGAGGTTAATACATATGAGTGAAGGTAACTTTGAGGATTATAATTTAAGTGATGAAATAAAGAGAGCACTTGATGTGCTAAAATATGAAATGCCAACAGAGGTTCAAATTGAGGTCATCCCTAGAGCGATGGAAAATCGAGATCTCGTTGTAAAATCGCAAACAGGAAGTGGAAAGACGGCAGCTTTTGGGATACCTATTTGTGAAATGATCGAATGGGAAGAAAAAAAGCCACAGGCATTAGTGCTTACGCCAACTCGAGAGCTTGCTGCTCAAGTTCGTGAAGATATCGCAAACATAGGCAGATTTAAACGGATTAAAGCGTTAGCTGTATATGGCAAGGAACCTTTTTCAAAGCAAAGAGAAGAATTGAAACAAAAAACCCATGTAGTTGTTGGTACACCTGGTCGTGTTATGGATCATATCGATCGAGAAACACTTGTTCTTGATCAAATAAAGTACCTTATTATCGATGAAGCGGATGAAATGCTAAATATGGGCTTTATCGAAGATGTCGAAACAATTATTAAAGCATTGCCAATAGACAGAGTGACAATGGTTTTTTCAGCCACTTTGCCTAAAAAAGTAGAAACTCTTTGCCAAAAATATATGAATGACCCTTCTAATATAGAAATTGAGTCAACTGGAATAACAACAGAAACGATCGAGCATCGTTTAATTGAAGTGAAAGAAGCAGGTAAACTAGCACTTATTAAAGATGTAACGGTTGTTGAAAATCCAGATAGCTGTATCATCTTTTGCAGAACGAAGGAACATGTTGATAGCGTATTTAATGAATTAGATCAATCTGGTTATTCTTGTGAAAAACTACATGGAGGTTTAGTCCAAGAAGATCGATTTGCTGTGATGAATGGCTTTAAGGATGGGAATTTTAGATATCTCGTTGCGACAGATGTGGCTGCTAGAGGGATTGATATTGATAATGTGACAATTGTGATAAACTTTGATGTTCCGATGGAAAAAGAAAGCTATGTTCACCGGACAGGAAGAACAGGTCGAGCAGGTAATCAGGGAAAAGCATTAACGTTTGCAACACCTTATGAAGCAAAATTTATCAGATCAATCGAGAACTATATTGGCTTTGAGATTCCGACTATCGAAGCTCCTACACCTGAGGAAGTAGCTAACGGAAAAGAAGCATTTGAAGAAAAAATAAATGGACGACGCGTTGTTAAAAACAACAAAACACAACGTATTAACAAAGATATCATGAAACTCCACTTCAGTGGTGGGAAAAAGAAGAAAATACGCGCAGTTGACTTCGTTGGAACAATTTCAAATATTCCTGGCGTATCAGCAGATGATATTGGTATTATCACGATTCAGGATACTTTATCATATGTAGATATCCTAAATGGAAAAGGCTCAATTGTCTTACAAGCGATGGAGAATACCACAATTAAAGGCAAGAAATTAAAAGTAAGCAAGGCGCTTAAGTAAATATTGGACAAAGACGATTATGATTAGCATAATCGTCTTTTTTTTTAGAAGGAAAAGAAATAGCTATGAAGAAGTAGTATTAGAGATAAAATAAAGGGGAGAACAATTTGTACGAATTAAAAACAAAAGAAACAGACATTAGTGTCATAGAGTTTATTGAAACAGTGGATAATCCGAACAAACGAGAAGAAGCATATAAATTATTAGACGTATTCACCGAAACGACAGGATACAAAGCGAAAATGTGGGGACCAAGTATTATTGGATTTGGTTCATATCATTATAAATATCAATCCGGTCACGAAGGTGATGCACCACTAGTTGGTTATTCACCCCGAAAAGCAAAGATCAGTTTGTACTACTTTGCACCTGGTGAAACAAAACGCGAAGAATTGCTAAAGACCTTTGGAAAACATACATCAGGAAAAGCATGTGTGTATATCAATAAAGTAGCCGATATTGATTTAGATGTTTTAAATGAATTAATAACACAGTCTATTAGGTTTTACAATCGAGCTATCCGGATAAATAAAAACTGTGCTAGATATAAATGAGTGGAAACAACATGAAAAAAACTGCATATTTGAATTGAAATGCTTCTTTTTTTGGAGAGATTCCAAAGATTATATGAAAAATTCAGTTTCAATTAACTACCTCTTTTTTTCACTACTGCAAAACGTTTTCATAAAACACTAGCCTCGTGTCTATCGGAATAATCAATTGTTCAAAACCTGTTCCTGTCAATCATGCAGATATTAACGACATTTCTCTACGCTTGCTATTGGTATTATCAATGATATATCGGTTGTAGAAAAGAAATTAAATTTTTTGCTATACTTTGCATATTTCATCTCAGGTAATTAAAACTCAATATTCTTAACCATAAATGAAACTTTTTCAATTCGATTAACGTTTTAAAAGTATAGTGCGAAAAATGTTAGTGAAGATAGGGTTTTATAATCCCCTATCGACTATATCAATTTACTTGTAGTCGTAGAGCACTACTCATGCAGGGTTAACATATGACGAAGGAGGGATGATATGAGTGGTTCTATAACTTCAGAGATAGGCAATAAAAATACCAAAGCAATTATTTCACTTACTTTAGGAATAATATCAATTTTATTTTCTATGTTTTATATGTTTAGTATTTTGTTTGGAATTGTAAGTTTAATCCTTGGTGTAATTGCTCTAAAAGAAACGAAATATAGCAATCAACCTGGAAGAGGACTTGCAGTAGCAGGGGTAGTATGTAGCATAGTAGGCATAATATTCCCACTTGCCATGATTGTTATTATTTCACTTTTTCTTAGTCCAGTTGATTTTAGACTGGTACTTAATTAAATTCTTATGTTGTATTTGAAAATGATTGAAACTGATGCGTAGTACCCCAATCAAATTCAATGTTTGAGATGGATCATTTAATCGTAAAAGAGTTTAACAAAATGATACGCAAGAACATAAACGAAAAAAACTTATCTGCAATGAAAAATAATCTCAGTAACTTTATTGCCCCGGTACGAATTATCTGTATTCTTTAGGAGGAAAACGAATGAATAGCATCCCCCTATATGTTATATTCTAAAAACAACATTAAGGAGCTACCAAAATGAGGCTTCATATTACTGTAGAAGGAACTAAAAAAGAAAAACAATACATCGATGACTCACTGTATACATTTAATTTAAAGCATTTTCCAGTAGACTTAAGAGGCAGATACGAAGAGATCAGTCTATTTCTAAAGGATGAAAACGGAATTGTCTGTGGTGGAATATTCGCAGAAGTATGCTGGAATTGGTTAGAAATTCATACATTTATGATAGATGAGGATAGACGTAAGTCTGGATTTGGAACGAAATTATTAGGAGAACTTGAAAAGATAGCTATAGAAAAAGATTGTGATTTTATTAAGGTAGATACTTTGAGTTTCCAGGCATTAGGATTTTATGAAAAGAATGGCTATCAGGTGTTCGGAAGTATAGATCATGTCGGTAGAGACTATACACATTACTATTTAAAAAAGGATCTATTGAATCCCAAAGCTAAAAGAGCCGATATATTTGAATGAAGCACCTATAATAAAAGGTAGTAATGTATTGTTAAGGCAACCAAAAGAAAGTGATATAATGGACTTTTTGAATGTTGAGGTAAGTCAGGAACTTGTGAGAATGTACGGAGGTGATACAAAAAATATATCACCTAAAACAAAAGAAAAAGCTAAACAATTCATCAATGCTATTTTTAAAATAAGCTTGAATGGTGTGTTGAATTCGAAGGACGATTAGTAGGTCAAGCTCGTTTAACGGTAAGTGAGATAGATAATCGCGCACGTTATGCTGTTGGTTTATTTGAACCTAGTGTATGGGGAATAGGCTTAGGAACAGAAATTACACAGTTGGTATTACGTTATGCTTTCGATGAACTTACTCTACACCGAGTTGATTTGCGGGTTTTGCAATATAATAATCGTGCAATATCATGCTACGAAAAGTGTGGATTTATCCAGGAAGGGATAGAAAGAGAAGGAGCATTAATTGAAGGGAAATATGAAACAGACGTATTTATGAGTATCTTAGACAGAGAATACCAAACTATAAAAAATACATTTATTACGATGAGTTAGTTAAAATAATCAGTTCAAAGTTTTAATCAAAAACAAGCAAAAAGGACTCTAGATGAAGACCTTTTTGCTAATAAGTCCTTGCTAGCCTATTTCTTCTAGTTCACCAACAATCGTTTATATTTAATTATGACTACAACAAATTTGTTCCTCTCTATCTATCTCTTTTACATCTGCATACTTATTACCCCACTCACACATTGTGTTTAATACAGGTACAAATGAATGTCCTAACTCAGTTAAACTGTACTCTACTTTTGGTGGAACCTCCTTAAATACTTCTCTCCGGACAATTCCATCTCTTTCCAGTTGCTTTAATTGATCTGTTAGGACTTTTTGGGTAATAGCTGGTATCAATTCATAAAATTCCTTCGTTCTCAATGATTTTTGGCTCAAGAAAAAAAGGATTAAACATTTCCACTTTCCGCCTACAGTATTCATAAAAATATTGATTCCAGTTTTTTGGTTACTCATTTCTTGTTCCTCCTAATAGACACTTAAAGGTGGCTATGCCACATTAATGTGCGTTATTTTCTCCTATATTATTGTCCTTTATAATTGGTGATGTAGCAAATAAAACTTTGGAGGATATCATGAGTGTAAAAAACATTTTAGAAAAAAGACGATCCGTCAGACATTACGACCCAAACTATAAAGTTAGTTCAGAGACGTTATCATCATTGATTGAAAGTGCAAATAAATCGCCAAACGGGAACAATATCCAAGCCACGCGATACCTAGTTATCGACGAGCCACATCTTCGGGATTTACTATTACCGATTGCTTTTAATCAACAGCAAGTAGCAGAAGCATCTGTATTAATCGTTGTGCTTGGAGATTATCAAGCTTTTGAGAGAGAAAATATCTTAATGATACATGAAGAGGGGTTCCAGAAAGGTTTTTTTGATGCGCCCCTAAGAGATTATCTAGCAGGTGCTGCCATAGATTACTACGCAAATAAATCAAAAGCGGATTTAACAATTGAATTAACACGAGATGCAAGTCTTGCCTCCATGTCATTAATTTTATTGGCAAATGAAATGGGGCTTAAGACCATTACGATGTCAGGGTATGATTCCGAACAACTGAAATTGGCATTGAACATTTCTGAGAGGTATTTTGACATTATGCTTATAGCGATCGGTAAAGGTATTAAAGATGGTCATAAAACGGTAAGGCATGATGTCAATAAAGTGATTTTTCATAATGAAATTGGGTAATGGTTTATTAAATAAGTCTCTTTTCTAACAGTTTGTTGCTTAAGTGCTAATTGAAGTTATTTCTATAGGGATATCAGAGTAATTTAGCGAAAAGTGCTCGAAGATATCCTTAAAACGTGTACGTTAGTACTTAGTACGAAAAAAAATCTTTGCGAAAACAGCTTTAAACAAACAATAAGAACTTCAGTGACAATATTGAAGTCCCTATTGTTTTATGTACATTTTTTATAGACCTAAATTAATAGTAATCCTTATAAGTGTAAACGATAGCAATTATTAAAATCTACATTGAGTACAACAGTCAATCCATAATTAATCCCCACTAAAACGATTGATGTAAGTAAGAAACTGATGATTTTTCTAATGTTTACCACCTCATATTCATATATACGTTTTATGTAACAAATAAGTTTCATTTACTAATCATATAATAAAGGAATAAATTAAAATATCAGGATGAGAATTTTTCTCCCGTTAGGCTTATTAGTCATGATAACTAGCTTAATTGACTTCACCTATGAAGGAACTGTTCTCATAATTACTTTTGTTATTTTTACATCAATAATGTACGTGGTTATCTTTAGAAAATTACTAAACTAAAATGGTATAATATTTTTATAGATAGGAGGGAAAAAATGGAGTATATTCTTTACCAAAATCGTATAATCAAGGACCAACAGCTACATATTGACATGAATGATAGAGGATATATGTTTGGTGATGGAATTTATGAAGTCGTTCGTGTCTATAATAAAGTACCCTTCGCAATGCAAGCCCATTTAGATCGCTTGCAACAAAGTGCAAATAAACTTGATATTGTCATTCCGTATGACGAGGATACAATCATTCAATTAATTGAGGACCTAATCGTAAAGAATCGTATTGATAATGGAATGATCTATTTTCAATTGACTAGAGGAATAGAGCCACGAAATCATTTATACTCTCGTGACCTCGAAGCTGTATTAAGTGGTTTTGCAAAACCGTTAGAAGTAAATGTAGAACTTCAAACCAGTGGGATTGACTTGTGGATGACTAAAGATATTCGGTGGTTACGTTGTGATATTAAAACGATAAACTTACTAGGTAATGTCCTCGCTAAAAGAGAAGCTGCAGACAATAACTGTTATGAAGCAGCTCAACATCGTGAAGGTACGGTTACTGAAGGGTCTTCTACGAACTTGTTTATGGTTAAAGATGACACACTATACACTCACCCAGCAACAAATTTAATATTAAACGGGATAACACGACAACTTGTTATTGAAATTGCTAAACAAATGAACCTGCCTATAAGAGAAGAACCATTTATGCTCGAACAATTAAAGGAAGCAGATGAAGTATTCATTACGGGTACTACTGTAGAAATTACCCCTGTTTCTTCCATTCAAGGTGATCTTGAAACCACTTATTCAGTTGGAGAGTGGACAAAGAAATTACAAAATCAATTTACAAAATTGAAATAGGGTAAACAAGTACAAAAAACAGCCAAAAGTCTACTATAGACTTTTGGCTGTTTTAGTTTTCCTTAATTAAATCTTCATAACTCCGCCAGTACTTGCTGATGTAACCAACTTAGAGTAACGAGCTAAGTAACCTTTTTTCACTTTCGGTTCGAAGCCTTTCCATTCGGATCTACGTTTTGCAAATTCTTCATCAGAAATTTCTAGTTGAATGGTACGATTTGATAAGTCAAGTTCGATAATATCACCGTCGTTTACAAACGCGATAGGACCACCTTCAGCTGCTTCTGGAGAAATATGACCGATTGAAATTCCTCTTGATGCACCAGAGAAACGTCCATCAGTAATTAAGCCAACTTTTGCTCCAAGTCCACGTCCAACGATTTGGGAAGTAGGTGCAAGCATTTCAGGCATACCTGGTCCACCTTTAGGGCCTTCATAGCGGATAACAACAACGTCACCTTCGCTAACTTTACCGGTAATGATTCCAGAAAGTGCTTCTTCTTGTGAATCAAAACAAATTGCAGGACCTCTATGATAACCACCAACCTCAGGATCAACTGCACCAACCTTGATAATGGAACCGTCTGGTGCCAAGTTACCAAATAATACTGAAAGTCCACCTTCAGAAGAATGAGGATTATCAATTGTACGAATAACATTTTTATCTAAAATTTCTTTGCCCTCAACATTTTCACGTAATGTCTTTCCAGAAACCGTTAAGCGATCTCCGTCAATCGCGCCTGGTTTTTTAAGAAGTTCATTAATGATTGCACTAACACCACCAGCATTATGCAAATCTTCAATATGATAGTCAGATGCCGGAGCAATTTTAGCTAAATGGGGTACACGTTTAGCCACTTCATTGATTCGTTCCATAGAATATTCGATTTCTGCTTCTTGAGCCAATGCTAAAGTATGCAATACTGTATTAGTCGAACCACCCATAGCCATATCCAATGCAAAGGCGTTATCTAATGTATCAATTGTTACGATATCACGAGGCTTAATATCTTTTTTAATAAGCTCCATTAATTGAGTAGCAGATTGTTTAACAAATTCCTTCCGTTCAGGAGCAACAGCTAAAATTGTTCCATTCCCTGGAAGAGCAAGTCCAAGACCCTCTGCCAAACAGTTCATAGAGTTTGCAGTGAACATACCTGAACATGAACCACATGTAGGACAAGCTACTTCTTCAATTTCTTGTAATCTATCAGCATCAATTTTACCAGATTGGTAGGCTCCAACACCTTCAAAAACAGAAGTTAAAGAGAGCGGGTTACCATCTTTATCAACTCCAGCTTTCATTGGTCCTCCACTTACAAAAATGGTAGGAATGTTAACGCGAAGTGCTGCCATCATCATTCCTGGTGTGATTTTGTCACAGTTTGGAATACAAACCATTCCATCAAACCAATGTGCTGAAACAACTGTTTCAACAGAGTCAGCAATAATCTCACGACTTGGTAATGAGTATCTCATCCCAATATGTCCCATCGCAATTCCATCATCTACACCAATTGTGTTCATTTCAAAAGGAACACCGCCAGCTTCACGGATTGCCGCTTTTACAATTTTACCAAACTCTTGTAAATGCACATGTCCTGGTACAATATCAATATATGAATTTACAACCGCGATAAACGGTTTGCCAAAATCCTCTTCTTTTACACCTGCAGCACGAAGTAAGCTTCGATGTGGTGCCCGGTCAATTCCTTCTTTAATCATATTACTACGTTGTTGTTCAGCCATGATCGTTCCCTCCAATTAACAGTTACTTAAAACTTCAGAAAATTTTAATATCTTTATATTGTATCATTATTTTTTTGATTATCATAGATTAAATGCTCAATTTTTTTAGTGTAAACGGGACAGCTAATGATATAAAAATGCTATATTAAAAAAGGGATTACCAATGGTTCATCGAAATCAATAGATAGAGTTTCAGCGATTATAGTAGAAAATACCTTCTAAATTTAATAAGCTAATAAAATCTATCACAAAAATTTTATAAGGGATGATGACAATGAACCTACATGATAAAGCTAGTACAGGACTGGAAGGGGTCGACCTCGCGATTGATAAGCTTCGACTTGGTGATAATGTTGTTTGGCAAGTTGATTCTGTCACAAGTTATAAAGAAATGATTGAACCGTTTGTAGAACAGGCGATTAAAGAAAATAGAAAATTAGTTTATGTCCGTTTTGGCAGTCATGAACAATTGATGGAGGATCGTCCTGAGGTCATCACCTATCATGTTGAAGCCAATAAAGGATTTGAAAGCTTTGCGACAGAAGTTCACACACTTATTGAGAATGAAGGCAAAAAGACGTTCTATGTCTTTGATTGCTTAACAGATTTATTGCAATATTGGTATTCGGATTTAATGATTGGTAACTTTTTCAATGTATCCTGTCCATTTTTATATGAACTTGATACAATTGCCTATTTCGCGATTATTCGACATGCACATACATATAGTACGATCGCTAGTATTCGAGAAACGACACAGCTTTTACTAGATTTATACAACGTACAGGATAAATTATACATCCATCCACTGAAAGTGTGGCAACGCTATTCTCCTACGATGTTTTTCCCACATTTAATAACAGGCCAGGAAGCAGTTTGTATTACTGCAAGCACAGAAGCAGCCGAACTATTTTCGAGCATAAATCGTGTAGAGGAACGGCAAGATTATTGGGATATCGTCTTTAATAAAGCAAAGGCAGAGCTTTCACTTGCACCAGAAAAACAGGAAGATACAAAAAAACTCTTACTGTCATTATTAATAGGTAGAGAAACGAGAATGTTTGAGCTTTGTGACAACTATTTTACGTTACAAGATTTACTTATGATTGAATCACGAGAAGTAGGAACCGGCTATATTGGAGGGAAAAGTGTTGGTATGCTGCTGGCCAGAAAAATCTTAGAGCGTGATGGCGCAGATCGCTTCACGCCATATATGGAGCCACATGATTCCTTCTATCTTGGTTCAGATGTGTTTTACACGTATATCGTCCAAAATGGTTGGTGGAAGCTTCGAACCAAACAAAAGTCAAAAGAAGGCTATTTTAAATATGCTCCAAAATTAAAGGAAAAGATTCTCCACGGTCGATTTTCGGAAAATATAAAGGAGCAATTTATGAGGATGCTCGAGTACTTTGGGCAATCACCAATTATCGTGCGTTCCAGCTCTTTACTTGAAGATAATTTTGGGAATGCCTTTGCGGGAAAATATGAGAGTGTTTTTTGTGTAAATCAGGGTACACCTGAGGAAAGGTACGAAGCATTTGAACAAGCGATAAGGATCGTTTACGCTAGTACAATGAACGAGGAGGCACTTGCTTACAGAATGAACAGAGGACTTTTTGATCGAGACGAACAGATGGCGATCTTGGTTCAACGAGTTTCTGGAGATCATTATGATGAGAACTTTTTCCCGCATGTTGCAGGTGTCGGAAATTCCTCTAATCTTTACGTATGGGATGATAGTGTAGATATGGATGCTGGTATGCTCAGACTAGTATTTGGACTTGGTACAAGGGCAGTAGATCGAACGGTTGGCGATTATGCTAAAATTATTTGCTTAGATAATCCACTCCGATTACCACAAATGAATGCCGAGGATCAAAAAAAGTTTTCACAAAATACTGTTGATGTTCTCGCTTTAAAAGAGAACAATTTAATTGGAAAAAGATTAGAAGACATCATTCCATTTCCTAGTAAGGTAGACAATGGACTATTTGGAAGTGTCGATTACGAGACAGCAAATCGGCTGCGTGAGCTTGGATATACCGATAGAAAAGCACCCTATATTCTTGATTTTAAAAGATTACTCAAATACACGGAATTCCCTCAACTAATGAGAGACATGCTATCGCTATTATCGACTGTTTATGATTACCCTGTTGATATCGAATTTACAGCAAACTTTTCAAATAACAAAGATTTCAAAGTGAATCTTTTGCAATGTCGTCCTTTGCAAACGAGAGGATTAGGACATTCCATCGAGATACCAAAGCTTATAGATGAAAAAGACTGTTTTTTCTCTACGAAAGGGAACTTTATGGGGGGAAATGTTCGCTTACCTGTTGACTATGTTGTTTCCGTAAATCCAAAGTCATACTTGGAGCTTAATGAACAAGGGAAATATGCTGTCGCCCGACAGATTGGCAAAATCAACAGTGAGATGAAAGGAAAGAACACGATGTTAATCGGCCCTGGAAGATGGGGAACTACCACCCCTTCATTAGGTGTACCCGTTCATTTTACAGAGTTATGTAATATGTCGATTATTTGTGAAGTAGCTTCTGATGAAGCTGGATTAATGCCCGAGTTATCCTATGGTAGTCACTTTTTCCAAGACCTCGTTGAAACAGGGATCTTTTATGTAGCTATTTTTGATGGTCAAAAGGATGTCGTTTATCAGCCTATAAGGATCCTGGAAAGTGAAAACCTGTTGCTATCAATCCTGCCAAATAGTGAGAAGTTTTCAGATGTCATTCATATTGCTAAAACCGATGGGATGGAGTTGTACGCAGATATTGTGACACAGAGGCTATTATGTAAATAGGAGTAAATAGAAGTACTTACTTTTAAAACCTCTCCTTTTCAGTTCGATGCAAACCATCATCTACTCAAGTGTTTAACAGGATGAGAAGATATAGATGTAAAAAATAATAAGTAAAAATCAGATTGATATATCATGGTAATAAACCTTTTAGCGATTATTCCAAATTAAAATAACATTTGAATTAATACTCTTACAAAGAGCTAGAAATTTTTAGGAGAATTATCATATTGATGAAAAAAAATATCGGTATTTAATTATCATAAGCATAATATTTCTATTATTAATTACAGCAGGTTCAGTTACATATTACCTTACATTTTACAAAGAAGATTTAAACGAGTACTTGCCAATAACTTATACGGTTGAGTCTGATGATAAAGATCTAGAAAATATCGCATACCTAGTCTGGATGACTTATATACAGACCTTTACAGAGAAAGATATGACTTCATGGAAACGACTTACTGATGTTGAATACGATGAATATAAGTTATTAGCAGGAAATGAAAAAGAATTTGCAGTTGCCGTAACTTTTTCAGCACAGTTAGCAAAGAAAATGTGGAGCATTCACAATAACTGGGGTGAGATACAAGAGGACGGAACGATTAAAGATATCCAATGGACGTTAAGAATAGAGAAAACAAGTGAGAATGAATATTCACTTATGCGGATAGAAGAGACCTCAAATGCTGTTTCTGATTTAGCGCCTGTTACCGATAAATACCAAAAGGATGCAGGTATTAAGGTATCGGAAGACAATAATCTCTATGAACTTGCTAATAATGTGTTGAAAGTTACCTATGATAATGGTGAACACTGGTTACAAGTACCTATAAATATAGAAGAATTGTTTAAAGGGGATTATAGTGGTTCAAGAAATGCTTTAGTCGAAGATAGTTATATTATATCTCCTGAAAAAACAACCTTCGTCATTGGTGATGCTGACACTCTCAGAATCCTGCAATCTTCTGATAAAGGGGAAACATGGGATGAATTTAATGTACCAAGTCAGTTACCTGGTATAAGATTACGAATGCTTGACTACACGTCAGAGCAATTTGGTTATTTATTTGTAACTGGCGACCGGACC
The DNA here is from genome assembly GCF_059758525.1 of Metabacillus sp. GQ13. Taxonomy (NCBI): domain Bacteria; kingdom Bacillati; phylum Bacillota; class Bacilli; order Caryophanales; family Bacillaceae; genus Metabacillus; species Metabacillus sp. GQ13. Next base: position 80,765 of record NZ_JCAXET010000001.1, on the reverse strand, counting down.
ATGGGTTTTGAAGCCCATGCGATCTATCTAACCACAGATGGCGGCAAAAATTGGGTAGAAACGGGAAATGTTCAAGCAACAAATCAATTCGTGACAAGCGGTGGGTTTATTAATGAAAGACTTGGTTTTATTTCATTTGGCTCGATTACAGTGAATGATGAATTGCCACGCCCATCCTTATACCGGACAGCTGATAGTGGAGAAAATTGGGATGAGGTCGAAATACCAATTCCGAATGAGTATAAAGGGATATTTACAGTTGCGCAGATTCCTACCTTCGATGGATCCCATGGTACGTTGCTTGTCAATCAGGGGTCAAATGGAGATTATCAAGGAGGAAAAGTTCTTCTGCGTTTTACTTCAATAGATGAAGGTAAAACATGGTTCTTTTCTAATCTTGTTGATCCTGATGATACGATTGAGTCCAATTAGCCAACTGATTGAGAAAAACACTACATCTTCCATTCCTTAATTTAGGCTGTGTTTTTTTATTAGGCTCATTCCTGAAATTTTGTTGCTCTAGTGCTAATTAAAGCTATGTCCAAAGGAATATTAGAGTATTTTAGCGTAAAGGGCACGAAGATATACTTAAAATGTGTACATTAGTACTTTGTACGGAAAACAACAATCTTTGCGAAACTGCCTTTATTAAGACATCTAAATAAGTGCTATGTAGAAGACCAAATCGTAAGTGGATTTGGTCTTTTCTGATTTTATTGTGCTCATAAGAAGCATTTTAAACCATTACTTATAAGCTCTTGCCACAAGTGGGAGTTTTTTAATGAATAGTAGATGATTGATTTGAGTAAAAACTAGGGAGTTATGGATAAAAATAAAGAAAAAGGCAAATTATAGCTTGTATTAGAGTAAAGAAAGTGATTAAAGAGATACATTTGAAATCACCTATACAGACAGGTATTTTTTCTGTTTTTCACGTACCTACTATAGTGATTGTTTGCAAAGTTATGATCCATTAATCTGTAATTCTCAACATGGTTAAAATTCACTTTTTAGGGTGATCAAATGAAACAGGAAAAAATAAGTCCTCTCCAGCTAATTTATGTGCTCGTTGGATTTTTAATAGGGAATACATTGGTTTATGGATTAGGAGCAAATGCAAAGCAGGATGCATGGTTGGTAATTTTAGTTGCGATGTCAGGTGGCCTCGTCTTAATGTTAGTCTATACAAAATTATCTACCTATTATCCAGAAGATACGTTGCTTCAAATAATCCCTAAGCTTATTGGAAAGTTTCTTGCCTTTCCATTTATTTTGATCTACATCATTTATTTTACATATTTAGCTGCTAAAGCTTGTCGGGATTTTGGAGAATTAATGGCTGCAACGATCTTGGTTGACACGCCAATGATCATAGTTATTGGTAGTTTTATGGTGTTATTGGTTTATTGTTTAAAAAGTGGAGTTGATATTTTTGGCAGAATGGGGGAAGTAATATTTCCGATTTATATTCTGTCAATGTTGGTCATCTGGATGCTAATGGTTAGTGTTGAACACTTTACCTTAAGAAATCTTTCCCCAATTTTAGGTAATGGGCTACAACCAATTTTGAAAGAGGTATTTCCAACAGTTGTAACTTTCCCGTTTGGAGAGTCAATCATTATCACAATGTTTTTACCTTTTTTGAAAAACAAGCAACATGTGAGAAAAATTGGGATAACAGTCATTCTTGTTACAGGTGTTTTGATGACGGTAAATTTGATCATGGTTTTATCGGTTTTAGGACCTGAAATTTACAGTCAAGATTTTTTTCCTCTTCTTTCTGCAACACGAATGGTTTCTATTGCTGATTTTCTTGAGCGTTTTGATGCATTAGTTATTTTAATGATGGTCGCAGGGGTATTTTTTAAGATTGGAGGTTGGACATTTGGGGCAGCTGTTGGAATTGCTCATTTATTTAAGTTAAAACAGATTCGTTCGGTATACCTAGGACTAGGAACAATTATCCCTCCATTATCACTCTTAACTGCATCAAATCAAGTTAAATATAATGAAATTGGTTTAGAAATAGTGACCTTTTATATCCATATACCTTTGCAAATTATTTTCCCTTTTTTATTACTTTGTATCGCGTTTATTCGAAAAAAAATTCAGTCGTAAATGGAATTTATTCATCATTTCTGGGGGTATTATATGAAAATTTCAAGTTGGATGAAATTATTTAGTTCTTCTCTACCAGTTAAAAGTAAGAAAAGCACGAATCAAGAGACGGAGAAGAATGATAGTGATCTTTTAACAGGAATGATCGAAGACGATTTCATTAAGATTAGAAAAGAGTTTGATGGTTCTTCAGATTTTTCTTATCGGAAATTTAAAATAACTACGACCTATACGGCAATTATTCTTTACCTTGATGGGCTAGTAGATATGAAAAGAATGGAAAGTAATATTTTAAATCCCTTACTAAACCAAAAAGAAGATCTTATAAACAAGGATCATTTAACAGTAAAAGATATTGAAACGGAAATAAGCTCAGGAAAAGTAAAGAATGGGGACACCATTCAACAAATAGTTGATCATCTGTTAATTGGTGGGACAACGTTACTTATAAACGGATTTAATCAAGCACTTTTGATAAGTGAGCAATCTTGGGAACAAAGATCGGTTCAAGAGCCTCCTTCTGAATCAGTTGTGTTAGGCCCAAGAGAGGGCTTCACTGAAAATATTCGAACAAATACAAGCATGATTCGTAGGCGAGTAAAATCTACCAAACTTAAATTAGAAAGCCTAAAGCTGGGTAACCTCTCTAAAACTGAAGTTGTTATTACCTACATTGAAGGAATTGCGGAATCCTCATTAATTGAGGAAGTACGAACAAGGCTAAAACGGATTGACATTGATGCGATTGAGGATAGTGGATACATTGTAGAATTTATTGAAGATAGTCCATTCTCTTTATTTCCACAAGTATTACAAACAGAAAGACCTGATCGAATTGTTGGAAATATTCTAGAAGGCAGGGTAGGGATCCTTGTAGAAAACAGTCCATTTGGTCTTGTTGTACCCGTTACTTTTTTTCAAATGATGAATTCTCCTGAAGATTATTACGGGAGATTCATGATGGCTTCGTTTATTCGATTGATCCGGTATTTATTTTTACTTATTGCCTTATTATTTCCATCCATTTATATTGCCGTGACAACCTTTCATCAGGAACTATTGCCAACAAACTTATTGTTTAGTGTTGCTGCATCTAGAGAAAAAACACCTTTTCCTGCGATCGTAGAAGCGATGTTAATGGAAATTACCTTTGAGGCTTTACGGGAAGCAGGTTTACGGCTACCAAAACCAATTGGCTCAACAGTGAGTATTGTAGGTGCCTTAGTAATTGGTCAAGCAGCAGTAGAAGCAGGTATTGTCTCAGCTCCTTTGGTCATTGTCGTTGCAATAACCGGGATTGCATCTTTTATGTTTCCTAGTTACAGCCTGACAGGAGCGATTCGTCTTCTTCGCTTTATCATGATGTTTCTAGCGGCAATGCTCGGCTTCTATGGCATCCTGCTAGGGGTATTTTTTATTTTAGTTCATCTGGTTCAGTTACAATCTTACGGTGTTCCATACCTTGCACCTGTTGCACCTTTTAATTTTAATAATCTTAAAGACGTATTTATTCGGGCACCATGGTGGAAAATGGACAATCGTCCTAAACAAGTAGGAAAAAGGAATTTGAAAAGGTTAGGAGCACAAAATCGAAAAAATTAGCTATTTAAAGAAGACAGACAGGATGGTGCTGATGAAAACCATTAAATTATCATTTGTATTTTTACTATCAATCTTCTTACTTACTGGGTGCTGGAATCGAAAAGAAATTAATGACATTTCGATTGTGACTGCTATTGGGTTAGACCTTTTAGAAGACGAACAAATCCTTTTAACGCTTCAAGTTGCGATTCCATCAAAATTAGGACCAACTACAGGTTCAGAAGGCGGTGGGGATAGTACATTTATGATTTCAGAGACTGGCAAAACACTTTCAGAAGCCTATCGACACCTCCAAGGTAAATTATCTAGAAGGATTTTCTTTTCCCATAGTAGGATTTTATTAATAGGAGAGGAACTAGCTAAAAAAGGTGTCTCAAATGTAATTGATTTTTATTCAAGGTTTCATGAACCTAGGATGAATAGTGATATTATGTTTACAAAAGGGTATGCGTTTGAGGTTATCAGTAGTGCACCGAGTCTAGAGAGTGTTTCAGCTGAAGAAACTAGAGAATTAACAAAGCAAAGTATGGGGTTGCAAGTAACTATTAATGATTTCTTAGACATGCTGCTTACAGAAGGTTTAGAGCCTTCAGCACCAGAATTTGCAGTAAGTGTTTTGGAAGTTGAAGTTAAAGATAAATCAAAAAAAACGCAAGAAGTCTTCGGTGCTGCTGTATTTAAAGGAGATAAATTAGTGGGATGGGTGAACGACTCCGAAATGAGGGGCATTTTATGGCTACGAAATGAAATGGAAATGGGTGTTATTACAGTTGAAATTCCTGAAGAAAAAGGTGGTGGCAATATTAGCACGAATGTTCTTCGATCTGAAACAGAAATTATCCCTAAAATTAACGATGGGCGGATTACAATTACAGTAAAAACGACAACAGAGTTGAAGGTTATAGAAAATGCCTCAGAATTAAATTTAAATGATTCTAAGAACATCGATAAATTAGAAAAGGAAATAGAAAAAGAAATTAGAGATAAAATACAAGAAGGATTGCATAAGACAAAAAATGAGTTAGATTCAGATATTGTCGGTTTTGGAGAATTTGTCTACAAAAAATACCCAAAAGAATGGAACGCGACATATAAAAAGGAATGGAGCAAGAAGTTTTCAGAGTTAGACGTATCGATTGATTCAAAAGTATTTGTTAGAAGGATTGGTTTATCAGAATAAGATTCATCATCTTATTAAGTGTGAGGTTGATATATGTTTAAAATTTTGTTTATTATCATCTTTTTTTTGATCCTATTTGCAATTGAAATACCAAAATTAATAAGGAAAAAAGAAATAAAAGAATTACTTGTATTTTCCTTTCTTGGGTTAATAGGGTTCATCTTAAGTATATTAATGGTTATACGCTCGTTTATATAAGATGCAAAGTATTACAGGCTATTAGCTAAAACAACTTGTCATCAATCGTATAAAGCATTGGATGGTTAAATTAAATAATAAACTCCCACACTCAAAGAACTACGTAAATTGATGTGAGAGTTTATTCTAATAAATGAACAAAGAACAATTCCTTATGTATAAAAAAGAAAGGTCTTAATGTTAAACACTAAACAACTGGAAATACTATTTTAAATGTTATACACCCGGAAACCATCCAGGGGTATTAATAATCGCGTTCCATAAAGGATCAGGTACAACCAATTCTTCTTGCATATCCTTGTCTAACTGGGTGATGATTTCATCTTCCCTTTCTTCTGCAACCTTTTGAACCCAATCAGGGTCGATAATTAATTCTCTTCCCAGCGCTAGTAGCGGAACGCCTGATTCAAATGCTTCGAGCGCATCAGCTGCCGAGTAAATCGAACCTACACCGATAAGCGGTACTCGGTTTTTAATCGTTTTTAGTAAATAGTCTATTCGTGGTTTAGTTAAATCATCAACACCCCTACTAGGCTCAGAAAAGAATTCAAAAAGAGAAACATGAAGGTAGTCTAGCCCTTTTTCAGCTAATACATCCACAAATGTTAGTGTATCAGCCATCGTGATTCCAGGTGTTTCTGGTTCTTCAGGTGAAAAACGATACCCAACAATGAAAGGAGATTTAGCATGCTCGTTAACGACACTCTTCACCTTATCAATCACAGCTAATGGAAAGGTCATCCGCTTTTCGATGCTACCACCAAAACGATCTTCACGGCGATTCGAATGTGGTGAAAAGAATTGTTGTAGCAGATATCCATTTGCTCCATGTATTTCAACGCCATCAAACCCTGCTTCAATGGCACGACAAGTTGTTTCCCCAAAGGCTTGGACGATTTCGTCAACCTCTGATTCCGCTAACCCTCTTGGTTTGACCTCTGGTTCTTCGGTTGAAACTCCACCTTGTTCTGCTGGTATATTACTTGCACTAACGATTTCTCCATTTGGAACCAACTCAGGAGGACACATTCTACCGCCGTGAAATATTTGTAGAATAGCTTTCGCACCTTGATCTTTAATTCCTTTTGCTAACTGAGCTAAACTTGGTATTAAGTCATCACGGTCAGCACCAAACTCACCATGAAATCCTTTGCCATTGGCTGTTACATAGGCACAAGCAGTAATGACCATGCTTACACCCTTGGAACGGCGAGCATAGTAGTTTACTTCTGCTTCGGTAACTGAGCCATCTGGATTAGATGAAAAATTAGTCATCGGAGCCATTACTATACGGTTTTTTAATTCTACTCCGTTTGTAAAAGTATATGTAGATAATAAATCTTGAATTTTCTTATTCATTTTATTCCTCCTTGAGTAGGGTATAGCTATCATAATAAATCAATGAAATTTTGTACATGTTTATGCTTTGCTTTTTTATAAAGCTTTATTAAAAACTTTATCATTCTCTGGAATAAAGGAGTAAGATGAAACTTTATCGGTGGTTGATTCGTATAATTAGTATAAGAAAAGCATTGAAAGGAGCATCAAATATGATTGAAGTATAAGTTTCATAGGCGATATTTTTGGTGCATTTTCAAGTAAAGGGAAGCAAAAGAACGCTATATAATGATGAAGAATAGGAGTGAGTAGATGACCTATCCTATTAGAGTACGAGCAGGTGCGTTCATTATAGAGGACCACTCGATTTTATTGATCGAATTTAATGATAAAAACGGACTTCATTATAATTTACCATCTGGTGGGGTAGAACCTCGTGAAACAATGTTTGAAGCAGTCACTAGAGAAGCAAAAGAAGAAGCAGCTATTGATGTAGATGTTGGACCATTATCGTTTGTTTACGAGTATTCACCTGCCAAAAACGATAATAAATATGGTGAGATACACTCGTTAAGTCTTTTCTTCGAATGTAAAATAAGAGATGGGTCCAGACCAAAATTACCTGATCATCCAGATCCGTTCCAAACGGGTGTAAAGTGGATTAAACTAGCTGAATTACATACTGTTATTTTGTATCCTAATATAAGAGAGCATATAATGAACTATTTAGAAAACAAACAAACTATTGAAATAATCGAAGAACATTTATTAGAACAATACGGGCAAACGAGGTAGAAGCCTTTAGAAAGGAAATTAGTGTATTTTATCATAAAGATATAGAATAGAGGCAAAAAAATGATAACAACCTCAGACTCTCTAATCATACTAGTTCATGAAATTTATGGCATAAATCAATTTATGATGAGTTTTTCAAAATCTTTATCAGACCAGGGGTTTGACGTGATTTGCCCAAATTTATTAGAACGTGAAACAGCTTTTGATTATTCCCAAGAGAAAACAGCATACCAACATTTTATCAATAACGTAGGCTTCACAAATGCTTCGGATAAAATTAAGCTTGAACTAAAAAACAAACGTGGGCATTATCAAAAAGTTTACATTGTTGGATTTAGTATAGGGGCAACTATTGCTTGGTTATGTAGTGAGGAAACATATATTGATGGAATAGTTGGGTATTATGGATCACGTATAAGAGATTATCTAGATATCGTACCAAAATGTCCTACATTGCTATTCTTTTCGCTAGAAGAACATACATTTGGTGGTAGTGAATTTATTTCGAATTTAGCTAAACATCAAGTCGAGATCCAAAACTATAATGGGAAACATGGATTTAGTGACCGATACTCTCAAAAATACAATGAGAAGTTAGAACAGAAAGCATATCGAGAATTGATTGATTTCCTTTCTAGATCTAGATAAATTTGATAATCGTGTGCAAACTATTCAATCAACAAGAAGACCATCGTCTTATAGAGGTCTTCTATGTCTTCTCATCCTACTTTTCAATGAAGTAAATGTTTTAACGTATCAGTATGTCTACGGTTACTATCAATTACATCCTCAACAATTTGTTTACTCGTTGGATCTAAATCACCTTTAACAAGTTCCTCTGAATAATGTACGCCATATTTTTCAACGCCTTCAATGGCATCTTCAATTATTTTTCTCCTATCATCAGAAAGCATGATTTTATGCATGAAGCTATGCATAGACCCAGAGACACCTTCATCGTCTGCTGGTACTCCGCCTAAGTTCTGAATTCGTTCAGCTACCTTTAGTGCATTTAATTTAACTTCTTGTTGCATGGATTGAAAATTGTTCTTTAATTCAAAATCGTCTACCTTTTGAATGTAGTGTTCGAGCGAACGTATTCCCATATATGTACCTCTCAATATCGTGTTTAGCTCCTCAATAACTGCCTTTTCTGTCATACATTCACACCCTTTTATTTTATTATGATACAGACGGATTGAATTATTCTAGCTTGTATCAATTTTTCTACGAGTTCAACTGGGGAAAAAGATCTTCCATTCAGCTATTTCACATAATGTGGTAAAATTTAGATATAAAAAATAGTAAACCGAACCGAGGTGTCATTAGAGAAGAATGATCATTCCTTTATTATTATTGATTCATGTTTTCTACATCGCCAATTTCCTCATCAATTTTGAAGTTTTACCTTTAAATAATCTATGGCCAGTCACTTTTATCATAAGTTTATTCTTGTCTATTTTTTATTTTTTTCGCTCGAAAAAAATACGAATAACAACCAATATCTATTAATTGCACATTTTGTTACTAGTATTAGTTCTCTAGGAGCTTATTGATTTCTCTATTATCTTTCTAACATAATGGGGTAACTGTTACATAAAAGGTACAAATGGAGGGATTAGAAGATGTACGAATATACATTTATAAAGACTTCTTCAGGTGGGTTTTTCACTTCTCCAAAACATAGAGAAGTGATAGAAGAGTATGCTATAGAAGGCTGGCGTTTAGTACAAGTATTGCCTACAAAATTTAATGGAAATGGTGCACCACTAGAGTACGAAATTATATTTGAAAAACCAGTAAAGGGTTAACAATTGTATACTTGCTACGCTATTAGGAGGCTAATCTAATGAATAATAATCATCGCTATACCATTTTTTTCTAAATGCTAGGTGTGGCTGCAATATCAAGTGGAATGGGATTAAAAAATATATTTGAATATTCGCCAAGCTTCGGCTGGATTCTTGGAACAATCTTCTTTTTTACAAGTTCTTATTTTGCAACAAAGCTTAATTTAGAAGGTAAAAAATAGTTAGAAGTGTAATGACCAGTTCTTTTGGTACTTTAAAAAGTAGTATAGAAAAACAGAAGCAATAGAGGAGTTTATTATGGATAAATACAAAATAATTTTATTTGATTTGGACGGTACACTATCAGATCCTAAGGTAGGGATAACTAAATCTGTTCAGTATGCATTACAAAAAATGGACATTGATGAGCAGGATCTTGATAAACTCGAATGTTTTATCGGTCCACCACTTCAAATTTCTTTTGCTGATTATTACCATTTTGATGAGAAAATGACGAGAAAAGCAATTGAATTATATAGAGAAAGATTTATAGAAAAGGGGATGTATGAAAATGAGTTGTATTCAACGATTCCTAACCTATTAAAGTCCTTAAAAGAAAAAAATGTAACGTTGGTTGTTGCAACTTCCAAACCTACTGTATTTTCGGAGAGAATTCTAAGCCATTTTAAAATTGATGAGTATTTTGATCTTGTTGTCGGAAGTAATCTTGATGGGACAAGAACAGCCAAAACAGAAATTATTCAATACATACTAGATCACTATCATGAATATCAATTAGATGACTTTATAATGATCGGTGACAGAAAGCATGATATTATTGGTGCTACTAGCACTGGAATTGATTCTATTGGGGTAACATATGGGTATGGTTCTTTTAAAGAACTAACTGAATCTAAACCAACATATATTGTTAAGAGTGTAGAACAATTAAGTGGTATTTTGATAGATCGAGATTAATAGAGGTTAAATTTCCCCTTTAAGGAATGGTCGGCTTTACTTCAATATGGAGTAAGGCCATTTATATAGTGAAAAATTTAAATTAGTAGAACAAACAATGGTGCTTATCCCTGATTTTGACCATTGCTTTTGTTAAGAGATTTTAAGAGCAAAAGAACTAATTGAAGAATGTATTAAGAAAATATTCTTCAGCTTCTAGTTGTTAATAAATATGTAAAGCTGAAAGATTTTCAGGAATAATCGATTTATATGAAGCAAGTCTAGAAAAGGATATGTAAAGAAGGAATTTCAACGTATTAGGAGAATAATATGGTTAGCCAGTTTAGATGAGAAGAGAAAGGTGAGCTGAGAAATGGGGCAAATTAAAATTTATGGGCTTAAAGATAACATAAATCCAATAAAGGAAATGGTATCAAATGTGATTCATGAGTGTATGGTGGAAGTTCTTGAATTTACTTCGGATAAGAAATTTCATCGCTTTTTCCCAATGGATAAAGCGAATCTCACTATGCAAGTGGAAGAACAGAAGCATATACAATAATTGAGATTAGTATGTTCGAAGGTCGAACGATAGAGGCGAAAAAACATTTACTAAATTACTCTTTGAACGTATAAAAAGCGAGTTTAGAATCTCACCACAAGATGTTGAAATGACAAATTTTGAAACCCCAAAACATAACTGGGGGATAAGGGGTTTACCCGCAGATGAATTAGCATTGAATTATAAAGTTAATATTTAGGAATAAGGCGGTCCATCAGTGGCCGTCTTCTTATCTTTTTCAAGAAAAAACGTGGTAAAATGTACCAATATAAGTTCAACTTGATTAATAAGAAACGAGTTATCTGCCTAGCGTCAATTCTATCTTTATTCGTTATTATCTATACATGGGCCGTTTTTTCTTTTGAAGAGTCAAAAAAATTTAATCGTTTTCCGATACCTAAATTTGCTGCAGTAACAAATAACCGAGAGGATTTTTAATCATATTCCGCGAGATGGATAGGTACTTCAGAAACAAAAAAAGATGGACTCCCATTTATCTATCGTTTGCAGATCAAAACACGTGGTTGGGAAAAAACTTTTCAGGAGGGTTCTTTGACAACTTACGAAAAAGATAATCATAAGATTGACGTAATTGCGGAGACAAATTATTTATCCATTGGTATTGGTATTAGTAAAGACTAGCATTATCAATCTATATTAAGTGATGAAGTTTATTTCAATAACTTTTAAGTAGAATAAGAGACTGAACTCTCACTCTAAACACTCTTTTCAATACTAGTTAACATAAAGTCAACTAATTAAAAGTAAGCAAAAGAGCCATACCCAGATATCCTAGGGTTTGGCTCTTTTCAGTTTGTTATCGATTAAGCATAATTTTAGACTATCGTTGATCCTTCAACGTATTGAATTCTGAAAAAGATTGACTGTTCTATGATTACCTCTTTTCATGTCTTAGAAGGTCAGTAAGGGATATGTTGAACATCAATTTAAACTCAAAAGATATCATTTCTTTGCGTTTAAATTGACAACGTGTATACATATGTATACAATAGGTAATGTAATGGGGTGTATACATATGTATACAAAGAGAGGAGCTATATTATGAGAGATGAAAAGTTTAAGGATTTTAAAAACGAGGGGCATCACCGTGGTGAGCGTCATAAAGGAAGAGACCATAGTTCACATAAACGTGGTGCTAAAACCTTCCGCAGAGGGAGAGCAATTACCTTTTTAGAAATGATGAATCTTAAGCGATCCACCATTAAACAACAGTTGGAGGAACCACAGTTTCAATCTATTAATCAAATTTTAATCGGAGAATTAAAAGCGCTTGATATGATCATTAACGAATTTATACAATTATTTGAATTACATGAAGGCGAATCAATCGATGTAGATCATGAAAAAAAGATTGAAGAAGCTGAAACATCAGTACTGGAAAGTAAAGAGGCTTTAAATAATGAGCAAAAAGGAGATGAATTTGATGAAACAAATTAACAGTTATATCGATACAGTTTTTCATAATTATGATGATCGGTTGGAAGAAGTTATTGCGTCCATAAAGGAAAACGAGATGCCGCCGATATCAGTATCTCCTTCCTCCGGAAAACTATTAGCGATGCTAATCTCTATTTCAGGAGCTAAAAATGTCTTGGAAATAGGTGCTCTTGGTGGCTATAGTGGGATATGCCTTGCCAGAGGATTCGGTAGTGAGGGCAAATTAACTTCTCTTGAATTGGAGGAGAGATATGCAAAGTTAGCACAAAGCAATCTAACTAAAGCTGGTTTTGGCGATCAAGTTACATATATGACAGGACCCGCTTTGGAAAGCCTTGAAAAATTAGTAGCTGAAAATAAGCAATTTGATTTTTTCTTTATCGACGCTGACAAAGAAAATTATGAAAATTATTTGAGGTATTGCATCAATCTAGCGGAGCCAGGAGCTTTAATTGTTACTGATAACGTTCTTGCGGGTGGTAGTGTAGCAGACCCAAATACTACACCTAAACGTTATACGGAATTTATGAAGAATTTTAATAAAACTGTTGCCAATCATCCACAACTAGAATCTGTACTTATTCCAATCGGTGATGGGATGACCCTTTCTAGAGTAAAGAAATAAAAATAGACATACTGGACAAAAATCATAGAGACAACCAATTCAAGCTATGAAGTTAAGGGAAAGAATGGAACGGTCCTACAAATATTAAATGTGGATTATTACCACAGAAAATTTTTGGAAGTTCCGTATGCGGATATTTAACCAACACAAAAGTTGGATATCTACTTGCCAGAAGGAAACGGTACATTTCCGGTCATTTTGGTCATTCACGGAGGAGCTTTTGCATTCGGTGAATCGTGGTCCTGACTGTGTATATGCACTAAATGGTCTCGAAAGAAACTATGCAATTGTGTCTATTAATTATCGGTTAAGTGGGGAAGCTAATTTCCCGCAGACATTGAGGATGTAAAAGCAGCTATTCGTTTCATTAGGTCCAATGCGTCAGAGTTTTCTCTTAATCCGGATAAGATTGCGACATGAGGAGGCTCTGCTGGTGGTGCATTGTAAGCAATGTTTGCTACTTCGGGTGATGTTGCTGAATTTAAAAATCCTATTCTTGGGAATATAGATGTTTCTGATAAAATTCAGGCGGCTGTGGACTGGTATGGACCCATTAACTTCCTAACCATGGACCAGCAATTTGCGAAAATTGGAATTACAGGTCAGATACATAAAGTTTGAGGGACTAGCCAATATAAAAAAGTTCTTGATTTTCTGGATAAACATTTAAAATAAACAAATTAAGCTTATAAAGTAATATTAGTGAATAGTAATCATCACTAGGTGATTTGCTACCATCAAAAAATACTTTATTTCAAAAAAAGGCATACTTAAGGAGACATAGCACATTCATATTAAATAAAAGGGGGCTTATTTAACTTCCCTTAAGCCCTTTCCTTTCAAAACCTCTTGAATCCCTTCTTCACAAACCCCATATGAACGCCAGGAACAAGTTTCACACACGGTTTGGATATCAGAGGGGACAACATACTTTCTGATTTGTAACTCAATATCCTCCCAATTCAGAATTTGTCCGATTTTAAGCCCTAATTTTTCCAATATAGCAGCATCTCTATCATAAATATCGTCGGCTTGGCAGTGATATTCACCAGAGTTTGGGTACTTTTCACACAACTGATCGGGACCCTTTACAAGCTCGATCCATGTGAGGGGGTTGTCTCTTAAGGTTTGATGCAAACGTGTCATATTTTCTACGTATTCTTGGGAATATCCCATTCCCCGATAGCCGAGAAGGCAAAAAAGATGATGGCCTCGCAGTTTATACATAATTTTCCCCCAGTTCGACAGTATTGATTTAAATCTAAATGATATCCAATATTATTATCTTTTTGACTATATATAGTATTTTAACTAAAAATCCCCTAAATTTAGAAACGATTACTAACCAACTCCGTGTGAATCAATAATTAAATAATAATGACACTCTATATTTAAAATGTTTATGAACCGATGTTTTAAATCTGCTTCAAAATATATTGAATCTCCTTGCTCCAATATAAACGTTTCCGGTTGATCACCTAACTCAATTTTTAGGTTTCCTTGTGCTACATATATGTATTCTTTCACACCTCTTTTATGTGAAGGAAAAGTACCTGTCTCCTGTAACGGTGGAACTACATTTAGAACAAACTCTATTCCATTAGCTGAAAACGAGGGTGATAAAAGATGTCTTTCTAAACCGGTTGTTTCATCTTTATATATTAATTTTTGACTTGCTCTAATAACAATTACCTCACTTTTTTGTTGTTCTCCTAACAAATGAGAAATGGTCACTTCTAGTCCTTCAGCTATTTGAGAAGCAACTTGTATAGTCGGATTTTTTTCTCCTCTTTCAATCATAGATAACATTGATCTACTAACCTTCGAACGTTCAGCCAATTCTTCTAAAGTTAAATTTCTTTTCTTTCTTTCTCTTTTTATATTTGTTCCAAATTCCATATAAGTCCCTCTCTTTATTTACTATAGTGGATTTTTTTCTTGACAATATTTTATTACATGTAATATTATGGAACCAAATCCATTATAGTGGATTTGGTTCCATAATTAAATAATAGCAAGGAGGCATGATTTTCACAACCTGAAAATCAATTAATTTCATAAGGGAAAACACTATCTTGTTATTAAATTTTTTTTAAAATGATACGGAGGGTTACTAATGAGTTCATTAATTTTTGTAAATGGTAAGTACAAAACCAAGGAAAATGCAACAATAAACGTTTATGATCATGGTTTACTATATGGTGACGGCATATATGAAGGGTTACGTTGTTATTCGGGTTATGTTTTCCAAATGAATGAACATCTGGACCGACTCTTAAGGTCTGCTAAAAGCCTTCGTATTAAACTTCCTTATTCAAAGGAAGAGATTGGTGAATTCATATTACAGACACTGCATAAGAATCAGCTCCATAATGCTTATATTCGTTTAATTGTAACAAGAGGAAGGGGGCCTATTGGACCAGATCCAAGATCTTGTGAAAGTCCCAGCCTGATTATAATGGTAGAAGATTTGCCGAATGTCCACGGCTCATCAGTAAAACAAAAGGGTCTATCTGTAGTTATAGTATCCACCCGGCGTGATTCGGTCGATGCAACATCACATGAGATAAAGTCACTGAATTATATTAATAGTATCGTTGCAAAAATGGAAGCAAATGAATATCAGGCTGATGACGCTATCTTGCTAGACTCTCGTGGATTTGTTTCGGAATCTACCATTTGCAATGTTTTTATGGTACATAAAAATAAATTGGTGACCCCTGGTTCCTTTAATGGGATTCTTTCAGGTGTAACAAGAGGGAATGTAATTGATATTGCGAACGATATGAATATTGAAGTCGTAGAAAGAGATATTACTCCTTATGAATTAATTCATGCTGAAGAAGTTTTCTTTACAGGAACTCACGCTGAAATTATTGGTGTGATTCGTATCAATAATTTAGAAGTTTCAAATGGTGAAGTGGGTCAAATAACCCAAAAAATGATTACTAAATTCCAAGAGAGAACAGGTAATCCTCGATATGGAACTTCTGTATATCTGCAACAAGGGGAGATGACCAATGCTTAAATTAGAAGAAAAAAACCAAATTTATGATGACCTTAATAAAATAGCCAAAGCAGTTAAATCTCCTCAGGACGTATTGTTTGATATAAAAGAAGAAGATTTAATTAGTATACTTTCTTCTAATTTCATTAATGTAAATGATCAGGAAGTTATCGGTAGAGGAGATAGTATTCTCCCTGGCGATGTAACTGGCCAATTAATTCTTGATTGTCAACTTGGTGAGTCATTATTACAGGAGGCAAAGATAAGAAACACGACAATTGATTTAATATACTCTTGTAAGAATGGCAATCTTGAGGACTTTTATGTATTAAAGTCTTCAAAAGGATTTTTCACGAATCAAAAAGGTAGGACTACTTTCTGTCCAGTGCAAGCCAGTTGTGAGGGTGTTCCAACATTAGTAGGTGTAAATTGTGACTATCAAAAAAAATCGGAACTTTCAAAACTAATTTATACATTTAATGATGGTAGCAAAATAACAATAGAACAACCTACTAGATCTGTTCTTTTTAGTAGCAGTGAAATAAATGAATCAGAATATGTATCTTTAAATGCAAATAAGGGACTTATATTTAAAGGGAAATTACTATCCCAACCCTCTCGAATTTATAAACTTTATGATATATTAGCAGAATCCTATCTTGAATCACTAGAAATCGGTGGACCTGTAAAAGCTGAAAAAAATATTATCCATACACAGACTTATCTGAAAAATAGGGATTTTCTAATACATACAGCTGAATCTTCTGAATTCAAAGGTTTTCAAATATTAAAAGATGCTGCTCAAGAGATCTCTGGTTTGAAGGTACTATCTACTGCTCATACCTCTAAAACAATGGCACTAACTAGATTGTTTGGTAGTTATATATCAGTTATCGATGGAAACCTTCATTTGAAAAATTGTTCTGATAGTTATGGACTTGGATTATTACGCGACGAAAGAATGTGGAATAATCCTGATGACATAGATCTTATGAGAATTGTATTCTTGGGAAAAGAAGTAATCAGTGACCAGTATCTAAAATATAAGGAGCAATATCTCCAAAGGTTTACAAATATGATCTACGATGTATTTAAAGTTGGAACTGGTGATATCGCTGTAGTAAGGCTATTGTGTATGCCCTACAACATGATATTTCCAAAGGAGTTTAATGCTGTTCAATTTTCAAAAAAATACGGGTTGAATGAAAAGGCTGTTGTAGAGCGTATTAATATTCTGGCGAATGAAACTGAAACATACCACGGCTGTAGAGGTGTTAGAGTTACAGTCCAAAGAGAAGATATATGCGAATTGTGGTGTGAAGGAGTAATTAAAGCTGCTAAAAGGGCAAATACCAATGGTATACCAACTAAACTACAAGTATTATTGTCCATGGTAACTTTCCCACAAGAGGTTACTATGTTTATAGAAACGTTTGACCGTCTCTTGGAGAAGTTTGATGCCAAACATATTACTCACGGAATATCGGTTATGATAGAAACATCTGGTTCTTTCCATTTGGCGGAAGATATCTTAAATGTTGCAGGAGATCATGTAGAAGTAAATGGAGTACTATTTGGAGGGAACGATTTTACAGCTGCGTGTCTTAATATGAATCGTTCAGATTCTGCTACATCAATTATTCCAGAGTATATTAAATTAAATATTATAACGACTAGTCCGTTTCAAAGTTTAAATGAACAAATCGTAGGAAAAGCAATTGTTCAAACCTTAAAGCGGACCAACCTTTTGAAACGCTTAAATAAACGTGAATATCTTATGGGTTTAGGAGGAGAAATTGCAGGGTCATGGGCCTCCGTAAAGTGGCTTACTCAAAACGCTGCCCCTCATGATCTAAATTATGTATCGACTCCCCCTGATCGAATTTTCTTTTCGCTATTTGCAAGTGCTCAGTCTAGCTTGCATACGTTATATAGCTAAATTTAATGAGAATTAACGTTTACACCTTTCGGGTGTAAACGTATTTTTATTGAAATGGGGAGTTTATATTGACATTGTTACTTGCCTTATTACCTATTTTATGTATTTTCATCTTTCTCTTTTTTTTGAAACTAACATCATTACGAACAGGGATTTTATCTTATATTGTGACGATTATGATTACTATCTACTTTCCTAGTTTCAATCTTGCACCATTGGATATTTTTCATTCATCTTTTAAAGGAATATTAATTTCATTTATTGCTGCGTATGTTCTCTTTTTTGGTATATTTCTTTTCCATTTGATTAACAGTGTAGGGGGGATTCAAGCAATTGCAACTTTTATCTCACAAACTACGAACGATCATATTATACAAGTGATGATTATGGTTATTGGGCTTTCCCCACTAATAGAATCTACAAGTGGATTTGGTATTGCATTTATGATGGTTGCGCCAATTTTTATTGCATTGGGTTTTAGTCCTATGAAATCTGCTTTATTGGGGCTTGTTAGTTTACTTGCCGTACCCTGGGGAGCATTAGCTACGGGGACAGTAATAGGATCTGAACTTGGAGGGATTTCACTTCAGAAAATAGGAACAGGTTCTGCTTTAATAAGTATTCCCGTTTTTGTTTATTTTCTTGTTACTGCAGTTTATATAGCAGGAGGGACTAATGCGATAAAAACAAAATGGAAGGAGATTACCTTATTTACGTTAACTTTTTCAATTTCAATTCTCCTTTTCAATGCTTTTGTTAGTGTTGAATTGGCTGGTGTTCTAGGTGCTTTAATTACTACCGGAATGGGCATAGTCATTATTAAGATTTCTTCAACTAAATCAAAGAAAACCGAAACAACAGCTACACAAATATCAGTTTCAATTGAAGAACATCGCAAAATGAGTATATTTAAAGTAATGAGTCCTTACATTATCTTAACTGGATTCATCTTCATTTCTCGTTTATGGACACCTTTCAGACAATTTTTAGAGACTCATGTCGTGATTAGCTTACCATCTTACTCTTTTTCTATGGCATTGCTTTATTCACCAGGATTTTGGTTGTTCGTTACTTGTATATTTACTATTTTCATCTTTAAAATCTCAAAGAATACGATTTTTCTTTCTCTAAAAAAGACCTTTAAACAATGGATCCCTTTCACTATTTCAACTGCAGCTTTTGTTGGTATCTCAGAAGTAATGGCAGAAGCAGGAATGACAACAATCCTTGCAAATGCTACAGGGATAGTATTCGGAAGTAGTTTTCTACTGATTTCTCCCCTAATCGGTGGAATTGGAGGTTTTCTTACAGGAAGTAATACAGGCTCAAATGCCATGTTTATTAAGCTACAAATTCAAACAGCTAGTCAAGTGGGATTGTCTCCTGATTTAGTTACATTTGCTCAAAATGCTAGCTCTTCCCATTCAACTATGGCCAACCCCGCTAGAGTAATGTTAGGAGCATCATTATGCGGAATTCAAGCTCAGGAAAATAATTTATTAAAAAGTATATCTTTAATTGTTTTAGGAGCAATTGTATTGATTATCTTTACAATACTTGGTTTATCGATATTTTAGTACTATTTATAAATTAAAAGTCAGTCCTATTAACTCCTTAAAGTTGAATTACTGGTTTTTTATTTTTTAAGAAGGGACAAATAGCAAGAAATAATAAATGCAAAATTAAAACAATCAATCAATGAGATGGAGTTTTTTAAGATTAGAAGCAAGAAGGTATTTGAATCGATGAAATATTTGGAGAAAAGATAGTTGATCTTTATTTTCAAATAAGAAAAGGTGTTTATGGGGTGATTTTCACTTCTACAAAAGACATGGTTTTATTGGTTCAAACTATAAGGGGCCATTATTTCGTACCGTGTGTGTGTTTTGAAAGTGACAAAGACTGTATAGAAAGAGAAATATTAGAAGAAACAGGTTATATAGTATATATAGGCTTCTATATTGGCGATGCTCGTAAATATTTTAAATCTACAAAAAATGGACCTCTACTTTTTGATGGATATTTTTACTTAACGGCATTATCAGAAAAAGTGCAGGAACCATTAGACAATGACCATTTGGATCGGTATAAGTATATGACAGATCTAGAGAGCTATTTATTCATATTCATCAACATCATAATTGGGCTGTGAAAAAAGGATCGTTGAAGGAATGGTGCAAAAAGAGTTATGGAATAAAATTGTTGATCACAGTGGAGGAGATTATTTTGATTAACCTTTTGGAAAACATATATGAATTTTCGATAGCAATCCTACTCTTATGTTCACTATTATATGTTAGACAGTTGAAAAAAAGCTAGATCGAAAACTTACAACCTTTGATTTTGCAATGTGCTTAATAACTCAATCTACTATTTTTTGATGGATAGGAAGTTTTCTCGTTCTTAACTATGGGATATAACTGAAAGTTTATCAACATATGGTAAAATATAGTTACTCGTTTTTAGATATCATTTAGGTGGTGTAAATATGCAATACATTGTACCTTTACTAATAATTGCAGTAGTTATTTTCAGCTTTTTTAAGATGTTTAGAAGGAAAAATACTACATCTAGTAATCTCTATACACCTATTAATGACATAAATAACGGTTTAATTAAATCTAATTCAATTGAACATCAAAAAATACAGTCAAGGAATAAAGTCCCTCATGAAGTAAAGGATAAATAAAAATATTGAATAGAAAAAATCATCATCTATTAGGTACATTGCTTTAAATAGACAACGTTTTTCTTTCTTAATTAAAACAGTGGGAATTACCCGCAGGAAAAAGAGAAGAAAACGAAACAGCAAAGGAATGCGCCTTTAGGGAACTTTATGAGGAAACTGGTCAAAAGGTAGATGATTTGGAGTTTAAGGGTCTAATAAAAGTGAAAAAATATCAAATGATAACATCAAATTTAATCCTGTATATTTCACTACGCTCGATAAACTACAACCATTTCAAGAGAATAATGAAACATCTGCAATTAAATTATGGGATTTTAAAGAACAAATTGGTTCCATAGATGAAGTCGATTTTGAGATGCTACTTTTTATGGATAGACATTTTCGTCCTTCATAACTATAGAAGATCGTTTTTATCAGTTAACAGATGCGTTACATTTACACTAAATTGATAAAAAGGTTAAAGCCTACATAATGGTGCACCAAATGTCGGATGGTTACATTCAATTCCTGTTATTCTTTTGAACAAGGAGGTCATTTAATGGATTTGCTTAAGAACATGAATGAAGCAATAAAGTATATCGAAGACAACCTCACTTGCGACATTGACTTTAAAAAAGTTGCTAGGCAGGCTTTCTGCTCCGAATATCATTTTAAAAGAATGTTTTCCTTCCTTGCTGGAATTTCATTATCAGAATATGTCCGCCGAAGACGACTTACTCTTGCAGCATTTGAACTTAAAGACAGCAACGTGAAAGTAATAGACATTGCAATAATATACGGCTATAGCTCACCAGATTCATTTGCTCGAGCTTTTCAGAAATTACACGGTGTAACTCCGTCAGAAGCTAGGAACAATGGACACTCACTTAAAGCTTACCCAAGAATGGCCTTCCAGTTATCAATTAAAGGGGGAATTGAAATGAACTATCGTATTGTAGAAAAAGAGGCATTTCGTATCGTTGGTTTGAAGAAAAGAGTACCTATTATTTTCAATGGAGTTAATCCTGAGATTGCTACCATGTGGGAAAGTCTAGATGGTGAAACAATAAATCATCTTAAAACACTTTCTAACATTGAACCTATCGGCTTACTTAGTGCATCCACGAACTTTTCAGAAGGTAGAATGGAGGAAAAGGGAGAGCTTGATCACTATATTGGGGTAGCAACAACTAAAGATGTTCCAGAAAACCTTTCTCAACTTGAAGTTTCTGCTTCTTCTTGGGCTGTATTTGAAGCAATCGGACCCTTTCCAGATACACTACAAAATGTATGGGGACGTATTTATTCCGAATGGTTTCCATCATCAAACTACGAACAAATAGAAGGTCCAGAAATCCTATGGAATGAGAATAAAGATCTAACCTCACAAACGTTTAAAAGTGAAATATGGATTCCCGTTTTTAAAAAGTAAAATTGCCGTAAGCAATACCGAAGAGCTATGTAAAGTCATTTCTAGTATTTAATGCAGGCATTCAAAAAATTGAAAAAAAATAAGAATTGGGAGATTAGGAGATTACACTGGAAATTTAGTTGAGCATTTATTTTATCGTAAGGTTTTATTAAATGAATTTAAGCAATTTTTAATTTGAGCGGTTAGGTTGATATGAATTTATACTAAAGGAGAAAGGTATGATGAATATTTCAATTGAGGAATTAACAGGAGAGTTTGTTCGAATCGTTCCAATGCAAAAAACTCATATCCAAGAGTTATATGAAATAGGGAAAGATAAAACCATTTGGACACACTATCCAGACATCATAGTAGAAACATTTAATGATATGGAATCAATTGTAGAAGAAGCATTATACAACAAAAAAACAGGAACAGAATTTCCATTTGTCGTGTTACTTCGAGAAAATGACAAAGTTATTGGCAGTACACGATTTCTAGAAATATCAAAACATAACAAACGGTTAGAAATTGGCTGGACCTGGTTAACACCATCTGTTTGGGGAACTCATATAAATGCTGAATGTAAGTATCTGTTATTAAAATATTGTTTTGAAACCCTAAATTTTATCCGAGTACAACTTAAAACAGATGAATTAAATATTAGGTCTCAAAAAGCTATAGAAAAAATTGGAGGACAAAAGGAAGGCACTTTACGTAACCATATGATTCGAAAAAATGGAACATATCGGAACTCGGTATTTTATAGTATCATCGAAAGTGATTGGGAAATAGTGAAAAAGAGATTACTCTTACTTACCTAGTAAGTTAGTAAATATTCATCACTATCTAATAAAAAATTTGTGAAACAAAAACAGAAAAAATAAAAAAACCAACTAGAAACAATATCTAGAATTGAAAGGAATCAAATCTAATATTTACCTAATATAAGCTGAATTCAGGGTTATTCGATTTTTATTAAGCTTTCTTGGGTAGGTAAAAAAAGTGAAGACTATTAGCCGTTGAACCTTAAACGGAATTCAGTTGTGTAAAGCGATTATTTGTCTTCCAACAATTGTGCAGTACAACATATTGTAAATTTTCCCATATCATATTATAATATATCTGTAAAACTTTAGAAGAGCAGAGAAAAGTTGAGACGAGAAAAGGAGAGTTGAGAAGAGTGAGTAAAACTGAAGATTATGAGCAATTAGGGGTAGCTATGACTTGTCGTTCCTTCAAAGAGTATGAAAAAATATTTTCTCTTGATGAGCAATTATTGAAAAGTGGTAGAATTCTAGATGTTGCTTCAGGTGCTTCTTCGTTTGTAGCTGAGTTAAGTAAAAGAGGTTATGATGCAATAGCTGTTGATCCTCTTTATAGACTAACTCTAGAAGAGATGACTACTCATGGGGAAAATGAGATTGAAATCGCAAATAAAAAATTAGCTAATGCTGAGCATTTATTTGTATGGGATTCCTATGAAAGTTTAGAATCTCATTATCAAATTAGACTAAATTCTTTCCAACAGTTTCTAGAAAGTTATAAGAGGGATAATATAAAAGAAAAATATATTACAGCAGCTTTACCTTCGTTACCATTTGAAGATGAGACATTTTCATTAATTATTTGTAATCACTTCTTATTTTTATATCAGGAACAATTTGACTATGATTTTCACTTGAATGCAATTAACGAACTACTAAGAATTACTAAAAAAGACGGAGTTATAAGGATATACCCTTTAGTAGGATTCAAAAATGAAATGTATCCCTATTTGGATAAATTAACTGAGACACTGCGCTGTAAGGGTGTAGAGATTGAATTAACTAGGACTAAATTTCGATTTCTTCAATCCGCAACTCATTTCTTAAATATAAAAAAATAGTTATAAAAAGTCAGGTTATTTCTAAAAAACCTGACTTTTTTAATTTAATGGTTACTCAATTTCCTTGGAAATCCTTAATACCATATTGGTATAATTTGTTCGGAGAATTATAAAAAAGCAATAAATTTCTATGAAAACCAATTGTATACATTAAATAATACTGGTATATTTTTGTAATTAACATTTGGTTTTTATAGTTACATAGAAGGGGGAAAAAATGAATCGGAATACTATTAATAAGGATAAAAAGACGTATACCCTACTAACAGTCTACCTTTGGACATTATCATTTTTAAGACCCTACTTATCGAAACTGCTTCTTCTTATTTTTTGTGGATTCTTGATTACAGCAGTCGAACTTGTCATTCCTAAATTCATTCAATATTTCATTGACTCAATTTCAAATGTTGAACAGAAATCAAATCAGTTTATGACTTTAATAGGTTTGGTTATTTTGTTAGTCGTGATCATGATTGTATTTTCAGCTCTGCGAAATTTACTCCAACGCTCTATACAAGAACAAGCATCACGTGATATGCAATTTTCGATTTATTCACACCTTAGAAAACTTGGTTTTGCTTACTTTGAAAAGCATCCTATTGGAGAAAGCTTGTCTTTAATGAATACAGAGGTTGCCTCTCTGCAAAAATTATATCGCCAGTTTTTTCCTTGGATGATAAATGGACTCATTTTTTCAGTGTTATCGGTAACGTTAATGGCAACTATTAGTTTGAAATTAAGCATGATCCTCATCCCTAGTTTTTTCCTTTATTATCTATTTGGACCTTACCTTGAGAAAAAGGCATCAATCTACGGAAAAGAGATGGCCGATGACCGTGTGCGATTCAATCAAAAAATCTATGAAAGCATTGTTTCAATCAGTGACATTCGTGCCAATTCAGCAGAAGCGTGGGATCTCAACGCTGTTAAGAATCAACATAAAAAAGTAAATACAGCGATGATAAAAACATATTGGTTTGCTTATTGGAGAGGAACCAATCGACGAATGTCCTATTACATAGGTGGAGTTGCTATCATTATTTATGGTGTACATCTATCACAAGCAGGGGAATTATCCACTGGGGCGTTTGTTGCCTATTTACTATATTATTTTCAAACAATGCATATCTTGACATCTGTTGTAACGTCAATGACCGAACAAAAAGTTCTTATGGTTCAAGCTGAAAAGCTTTATCAATTCCTACAAATTCCACCTATTGTTCAAGAAGCAAAACAAACCGAACATCTAGAAGAAGTACAAGGAAACATTTCGTTCCAAGATGTGTCGTTCCTATATCCTGATGGACCTAGGGTGCTAAACAAGTTCAATTTACGCATAAATGCAGGACAAAAAGTAGCTTTAGTCGGAGCGAGTGGAAACGGAAAGTCAACAATCTTAAAGCTGCTTGGCTGTTTTTATGATCCCACTGAGGGAAAAATTTTTTTAGATGATAAGCCACTTAATACCCTCTCTTTTGGAAATTTAAGAGAGAATCTCGGCTTTGTATTTCAAGAAACCTATCTTTTTGGAGCGAGTGTTCGGGAAAATATTTTATTTGGAAGACCTGATGCAACTATTCAAGAGGTTGAAAATGCTGCAAAAGCCGCTTACGCACATGATTTTATTCACGAATTACCTCAAGGCTACGATACATTACTCGGGGAACGTGGTGTAAGATTATCCGGAGGTCAAAAACAACGGATTTCAATAGCAAGGATGTTTATTAAAAATCCGCCGGTTATTTTATTAGATGAAGCCACTGCTTCTTTGGATAATATTAGTGAAAAGGAAGTCCAATCAGCCCTTCAGCTACTCATGCAAGGTAGGACAACGATTACTGTAGCTCATCGTTTATCAACAATCAGGGACTATGACAACATTGTAATGGTTGTTGAAGGCCGAGTATTTGAATTCGGCAAGTATGAGGAATTGATGGACCGACGGGGGGCATTTTATCAATTAGCTGCCGGAAAAGAGGTGGAGGTTACATAAATGAAAACAAATAGTAAATGGTTAGCAAAGTATGTCTCCCCAGTTAAAGGAGTGTTGTTTTTAGCGACACTTCTTATGATCTCAGAATCTTATGCCTTTTTAGCAACAATTGGATTTCAACAAACATTGATTGACGATGTGCTAATAGCTGCTAATTATGACAATTTATATCAAGTCTTATTCCTTATTATTACAGCTTTTATCGTTTATTCTTTTTTATTTACGTTCGGACCACATATGATCCACAAAACAAATGCAGCGATTACCGAACATATAGTACAAGATTTTATGAAACATATGCATCAACTTCCAAAAGCAACTTTACAAAAGGAACGAACTGGTTCATATGTTCAATATTTGGTCCATGATATTAGCATTGTTGGTGAGATGATTGGAAGTGATGTGCCTAGAGGGTTGCAACAGCTGGGCGCAGCCATTGTATTATTTTGTATTGTGGGTTTTAATAGTCCGGTCATTTTAATAGTTAGTCTTGTTTGCTGTATTGGTTATGTTTGGTTAGGGCGTTTTTTTTCTAAGAGATTAAAAGCGCAATCTAAACATGTCCAAGAAGCTCGGTCAAATTTGGTTGTCCATATAGAAGAAGGTATTTCTTCGACGAGAGAAGTCATTTCTTATCACCGAATGTCTTGGGAAAAGCAGATCTATTTAAAGTTTTTCGAAAAGTATTTTGATGCAGTGATGAAAGAATGAAAACTGATAAATTTGCAACTCATAAGTAGTGAGCCTCTAAAGTGGGGGGTTACCATTTTTATCCTTGCGTATGGAGGATATCTTGTACTACAAGGACAAATGTCAATTGGGACGTTTGTGATCTTATACCAATTTAGCAACCAGCTAGTTTCTACATTTCAAAATCTATTTAATATGATGATGGGCTTTTCTGGAAAATTAGCGAGTTTGGACCGAGTTCGTACTATTATGGATTCACCAACATGGGGGAACGGCAAAAAATTAATAAAAGACGAAGTGAAATCACTTCAATTTAAAGATGTTCACTTTACATATGATGATGAAACGTACGATATTATTTCACATATGAATCTTGATATACCAATCGGTAAAAAGGTTGCTATCGTTGGAACGAGTGGTGGTGGGAAGTCTACTATCGCACAACTTCTTATTCGGTTTTATGAACCTACAGCAGGGAGGATTCTTGTTAATGGGATTCCACTAACTGCAGTCAGTCGTCCAGATTGGTCAAACCGAATTGTGATTGTCCTTCAAGAACCTTATCTTTACCCTGATACAGTAAGGAATAATATTTTGATGGGAATGGAAGAAGTTGCGGATGAAAGGCTCTACCAGATTTGCCAACAGGCTGATATTCATGATTTTATCCTAACTTTACCGAACACTTATAATACGGTAATTGGGGAACGTGGGATTACACTTTCTGGAGGACAAAGGCAACGTATTGCCATTGCGAGAGCATTAATAAGAGATCCAGAAATTCTTATCCTAGACGAAGCTACATCAGCACTCGATTTACAGACAGAGAGAGTTATTCAAGAAAACATTGATCAATATAGAAAAGGAAAAACGACGATCATCATAGCACACAGATTGTCAACAATCCAAAACTCCGACTGTATTTTTGTACTCAAACATGGACGTCTTGTAGAAAAAGGGACTCATAATGAACTATTGATTAAGGGGGATGTATATAAATGCTTAGTCTATTCCGAAGACCAAATCATTGTTAAAGCTAATGTATAAGGAAGAATTCTATTGATTGTGGAAAAGGAGGAACAATAACTACAATCGAATCTTAAATTGTTTTGATGATATAGCATTCACATTCAGCGTGACCTTTAAAAAATTAAAAAGGGGATTCGAACGAATGAAAAATATTTTTAATCCTTTGTATGTTGAAGAAGTTTTAGTCCGGATCGATAAATTAAGCCCACATTCACATCCACAATGGGGAGAAATGGATGTTGCCCAAATGTTAGCTCATTGCTCATCGTTCCAGGACATCGCAATAGGAATTTCCTTTCCACCAAGAGGTTTGTTAGGGATATTAATAGGAAAGTTTGTGAAACCAATTTTTTATAATGACAAGCCGTTACCCCCCAATATGTCTACAATTCCGACCATTTTGATTACAGATGAAAAGGACTTTGAAATAGAAAGGGAAAAACTGAAACAAAAAATCATAACATTCCAAAAAAATGGTCCAGAAAAGTGTACAACTCACCCACACCCTTTTTTCGGCAAACTTACTTCTGATCAATGGGGAAAAGGGATTTACAAGCACCTTCACCATCATTTAAACCAGTTTGGAGTTTAGATAAGTAAAATAAGAAATAGTATTGGAGTAATTTGATGAAGACTAATTTGATAAATAATATAACAACTATTCAGTGTGAAAACAAATTTTCAGGCACGGTACTGGTTAGCAGGGATAAGGAAGTTTTAGCAGAATTAAGTTATGGATATGCTAATCGTTCCGAGCAAACAATAAATAAGACTTCAACTCGATTTGGAATAGCATCGGGATGTAAAATTTTTACTGGAATAGCGATTTGTCAGATGGTGGAGGACAGAAAGCTTTCGTTCGATTCAAAGTTAAAAGAATGTCTTGATGTAAATTTTCCGAATTTTGATAAAGAAATAACAATTCATCACCTACTAACTCATACATCTGGAATACCCGATTACTTTGATGAGGAAGAAATGGATGATTTTGAAGAGTTGTGGGTCAAAAATCCAATGTATCATATAAGAAATTTAATAGATTTCTTACCATTATTTCAAGACCAACATATGAAATATAAATTGGGAGAAAGGTTTCACTATAATAATGCTGGATATATATTGCTAGGTTTAATTGTTGAACAAGCTAGTCAGCTTAACTTTTCTGAATACATTCAAGAGAATATTTTAAATAGAGCTGGTATGAAGGAATCGGGATATTTTGAATTTGATGCTCTCCCTCCCAATACAGCACAAGGGTATATTGATTATCCTGATGGAAGTTGGAAAACAAATATTTATTCATTGCCAGTAAAAGGTGGTTCAGATGGTGGAGCATTTGTAACAGTAAAAGATATGAGTAACCTATGGGATGCTCTAACGAACAATTTACTTTTAAGCAAAGCATACACGAAACAGTTGCTCACTACCCACGCTCAAGTTGACAATGATAATAATTTTTATGGTTATGGTGTATGGATAAAGAAAAAGGGGTACGACATACAAAAATATCATGTAATGGGTTATGACCCGGGTGTAAGTTTTCATTCTGCTTTTTATCCTGAGTCTTCAATTAAAGTTGTTATATGTTCAAACAAGTCTGAAGGTGCGTACGCTTTAATGAAAGCAAGTGAAGATGAAATAATAAAAGTTAAATAGGAAAAGTATTGTGAAAAATGTACTAAAACTATAGGGGATTTTAGTTGATAATCATTCGAGTTGCTTCGGCGACTCCTTTTTGTTGATAACCCTTATCAAAAGGCTAGCTTAGTAAACATCACTAAGCTAGCTTTTTTCTACCCTTTTTCTATTTTGAGAAAAGACAGTTGCTTGACCAAGATATCTTAATAACCTAAAAAATCTACAAAAACACCTAAAACATATGACGTTAAAAAAATAGATGAAAACCCTTACAATTATATAAGAGAGCACAAGAAGAAAGGAAGGGGATATTGGTTGAAGACAATCAAAAAAATCGCGTTAACACTTGATTCTATTTTTGAATGGATTTGTTTAACAGCACTTACATTAATGACTTTGATTGTTACACTTCAGGTTATAACAAGAAAGCTATTTAATTTTGTGTTCTTTTGGTCAGAGGAAGTCACGTTACTTCTTATGGTTTGGTTTGCTTTTATGGGAATCGCTATTGGATTCAGGGAGAAGTTTCATATCTCTTTGGATGCCTTCACAGACCTTTTAGGCAAGAGATTTAATAAAATTTGGGATATTGTCATTAATAGTTTTATCTTTGCGTTTGGTACCTATTTAGTGATAAGTGGATGGAACTTTACACTTGAGCAGCTCAATACAACATTACCAGCAACAGGATGGACAAATAGTCTCTATTATATCGTTATGCCGATAACAGGGATCTTGACTTGTGTGTACAGTTTTTTATCTATATTAGGTATTGATACAAGACGTCATCAGAAGTTAGAGGAGGAAAACTAGAATGGCTGTGACGACTATTGCGACAATTATATTAGCAGCTAGCTTTATCATCATGTTATTATTACGTTTTCCTATTGCTCTAGCAATTGCAGGCTCAGCGTTGTTAACGATTATCTATTTGGATGTACCCATGGTTGTAGTTGGGCAAAAAATGATTAATAGTTTAGATTCTTACACATTATTAGCAATACCCTTTTTTATCTTAGCAGGAGCAATTATGGGTGAGGGAGGATTAGCAACCAGACTTATAAACCTTGCACAATTATGTGTTGGCGCTGTACGCGGGGGATTAGGACTAGTAACCTGTGTCGCTTGTATGTTGTTTGGAAACATTTCAGGCTCTGCAGCTGCTGATGCTTCATCAGTTGGTTCAGTGCTTATACCTGCAATGAAAAAACGAGGTTATAATCCCGAATTCACGGTCGGATTAACGACAGCAGCAGCTATTCAAGGTGTCATTATGCCTCCTAGTCATAACATGATTTTATATGCAGTAGCAGCAGGTGGTGTGTCCGTATCCTCCTTGTTTATGGCGGGAATTATTCCTTGTCTACTACTTTTGTCAGCCTTAATGACGACTAGTTATCTAATTGCAAGAAAACGTAATTATCCAAAAGGAGAACCTATCCAACTTAAAGATGTACCAAGAATAGTTAAAGAGGGCTTACTTTCAGTTATGATGGGTGTTATTATTCTCGGTGGGATTTTCAGCGGCTGGTTTACTGCTACAGAGGCTGGGGCAATTGGTTGTGTTTATGCGTATATCATCACCTTCTTTGTCTATAAAGATATCCCATTATCTCATACGGTTATCATTATTAAGAAAACATTCAGTACTCTAGCGATGGTACTCTTTCTGATTGCCGCCTCAGGTGCCTTTGGTTGGGTTGTTTCCTATCTGCAAATCCCTGGAGTCATAGCAGATTTATTTTTAAGTTTTTCAGATAATCCTATCATCATTTTACTTATGATTAATATATTGTTATTGATTTTAGGTGCTCCTATGGATATGGCGCCACTTATATTAATCATGACACCCATCTTATTCCCTGTTGTTACAAGTCTTGGTGTTGACCCAGTTCATTTCGGAATTATTATGATCCTTAACCTTGGAATAGGACTATTAACACCTCCGGTTGGAACCGTCCTATTTGTGGGCTGTGCCATAGGAAAGACCTCTATTTGGAAAACAAGTAAGGCGTTAATGCCGTTCTACTTAGTGATGATCGGAATATTACTTTTAATTACCTATGTACCAGAAATTGTGTTGTGGTTACCAAACATACTTATTAAATAAAAAGAGGAATTAAATAACCTAAAAATATCGAAAGTTTATACGAAATATATACTATACACTATTATAACGTTTTCATTTATACTGATTACAGCATGATAGTACTTATCAATCTTTAAGGTTCTTTTCTAAAAGTTTGTTGCTTCAAGATATGGAAAAATTGGAATTTAGATTTTTCTATGAAAGTTCCAGAAATTTCATAGAAGATGACAATGTAATTAAATGAAAAGAGCACGACTAAAGGCTAAATACGTTCGTTTAGCAGTGATTATTACGAATAACAGCAATAAACAGCCATCTATTAAAAGGGGAGATTTTAGATGAATAAGATACTAAAAGGAATCGTTAGCATATTATCCGTTTTTCTAATTGTAAGCGTTTTATCAGCTTGTAGTGGTGGTGGAGAAAAAACAGGAACTAATGAAAGTTCAAACGGAAAAGAGACTGAAAGTAAAAAACCGAGCTATACGTTTCGCTTAGCAGAATCTCACCCTGAAGATTATCCAACGACATTGGGTGATAAGAAATTCGCTGATTTAGTAAAAGAAAAATCAGATGGCCGTATTCAAATTGATGTCTTCCCTTCTGCACAATTAGGAGAAGAAAAAGCGGTTGTAGAGCAAGTTCAGCTTGGTGCAATTGAATTTACTCGCGTAAGCTCTGGTATTTTAGCAGGATTTAATAAAGATTTTGGGGTATTTAGTTTACCTTATATTTTTGATAGTCAAGATCATATGTGGAATTATCTAAATGGGGAGAATGGACAGTCATTATTAAGTAGTTTAGAAGATTCAAAAATGAAAGGATTAGCGTATATGGATCCAGGTTCTCGCAGCTTCTATACAAAGGATCCAATAAGTAGTATAAAAGACTTAAAGGGTAAGAAGATACGAGTTATTCAAAATGAAGTCAACGTTGAAATCATGGACGCGCTGGGAATTAATGCGACTCCCATGGCATATGGTGAGGTATATAGTGCTATTCAAACTGGAGTTATTGATGGCGCAGAAAACAACTATCCAAGCTACTATTCTTCAAAACATTTTGAAGTAGCACCATACTTTTTCTTAGATCAACACCAACGTGTCCCAGAGGTTTTACTAGTCAGTACAGCAACTTGGGATAAATTAGACGCTAGCGATCAAGCGATTATCCAGGAAGCTGCGCAAGAAACAATTGACTATCAAATAGAGGAATGGAATAAATACGAGAAGGAATCAGAAGAAAAAGTGATAGAGGCAGGTTCAACGATTACTAAAGTAAAAGATATTAAATCTTTCCAAGATGCGGTCGCACCTGTCATTGAAAAATACCGTTCAGACTTTGGTGAAGTGCTAGATGCAATTGAGGCAGCTAAATAAGAAAAAATGCTTTTCTTTTACCAGCATTAAAGACGCTCCCGCTAGTCAGATAATTAGATGTAAGTGCTATGGCGTTTATAATCCATAGCACTTTTTGTAACAAGGTAAGCGAAAGGACCTGTCAAAATAGTGAAATTGCCTATAGATCTGTTTTCTAATAATTAAATATGTATAACTTATTTGTTGTCTTAAATCGAGCTTGGAGAAAAATTAAATTTTTCTTCATTTTAGTTGCTCGTTTTTAAACGGTATAAGAGTGTAAGAAGGTGAATTTCATGAAAGCATTAACTAGGCGAGCACATTTACTTTTACGCTGTTTATTATTGAAGGATTTTTCTTTAACAATAAAAATGCTTATTTATTCTGCACATCTTGTCGTAATCCCAATGGTTGCTGTTGGGTATGTCGCATATGTTCAATCCTCTGAGGTATTGGAGGAAGAAGCACAGGACTATAGCTGGCAGATAATTGAACAAGTTAAAAAAAATATGGAGTATTATTTTTTTGATTTTGAAATTTCCATGCTTAAAATTGTAAATCACCCTGATATGAATCAATTTTTGACAATGACAGATCCTGAGAAAATTAAAAATAGTGGGATCAGAAAGAAAGTGCAACAAATCCTGTATAATGCAGCTTATTCACGCCGTGATATT
Source organism: Metabacillus sp. GQ13 (assembly GCF_059758525.1). Lineage (NCBI taxonomy): Bacteria > Bacillati > Bacillota > Bacilli > Caryophanales > Bacillaceae > Metabacillus > Metabacillus sp. GQ13. The sequence goes on along the minus strand of NZ_JCAXET010000001.1, from coordinate 47,755 downwards.
ACTGGGATCACGGTCATTCTTGACGATCACCAAGTCATCGATACAGCAGGAGTAAAAGAATACCTTTCTTCTGATAACATCGTAAACGATTATTGGTATAGAGATGTTCCACAGAGTGGAGAATCGATGCTCATTAGTCGCTTCATAAAATATCATGGGAGAGATGAACCAGTCATTTCAATTGTTAAAAGATTAATAAGTCCAAGGACATTGAAACCAATTGGAATGATTATTACAGATGTTAACTTTAACCGTATAGGTGAAATCACAGAAATGGTTACAATGGGACAGACCGGTTATATGAGTATATTGGATTCACAAGGTCATTATGTTTACCACCCGATGCTAAGTCAGTTAGGGAAGAAAGCAGAAATAAATTCTACTTTTTCTAAGGAACATGGCTCACTTGTAGTCGAAGATAAAGAAAAAGAATTTCTGACATATAGTCACTCTACTAAACTCGGTTGGACCATGCTCACACGGGTACCATACATTGAACTTACCCAAAGTAGTCAAGGGATAAGAAAGGCAATTTTATTAGTAACGATTATAACATTGATTATCGCCTATATTATCGGGATTGCTTTTGCTTCTAGTATCATTCGCCCTATTAAACGCCTCCAACAATATATGAGGAAGGTTGAAATGGGAAAATTCAACGAAACGATCGATGTCGAATCAAAAGATGAAATAGGGAAGCTTCAACAAGGGTTTAATCGAATGGTGATGCACCTTAAGATGTTATTAGAAGAGATTTATCATACAAAATTAAATGAGACGAAAATGGACTTACGCCAAAAAGAGATGGAATTACGTGTCTTACAATCTCAAATGAATCCTCATTTCTTATACAATTCATTAGAAACAATTCGTGGTATGGCTTTGGAAAATGAAATGGACGATATTGCCGAAATGAGTTCTGCTTTATCAAGACTATTACGATATAATTTGAAGGAATCCTCTCATACAATTTCAATAAAAGAGGAACTTGAAGTTTGTGCGCTATACTTACAAATTCAAAAATACCGTTTTGAGGAACGACTATGTTTCGAAATTGACATACCAGGCTGGGTATTAGAACAAAAAATTCCGAAATTTTCACTTCAACCTATCATAGAAAATAGTGTAAACCATGGTGTAGCACTTAGCTTCGATCAAACATGCATTCATATAACAGTCTCGGAAGAAACAAGTGATTCTTTTATACTTGAAGTGAGGGATAATGGACCGGGCATAGATGAAAAAATCTTACAATCCATCCATCAAGATTTACAATTTAAAGACGTAACGAAAGGTGGCTCTCAAATTGGCGTAGTTAATGTACATAGAAGAATTGAATGTTTATTTGGTTCTGGCTATGGATTATGGATTGAGAGTTTAACCAGAAAAGGGACAAAAGTTTCGATACGACTTCCAATTAACGCTGATTGAAGAGGAGGCGATTGACATGTATTCGATCCTTATTGCAGATGACGAAAGATGGGTGAGGGCATCACTTAGAAAAATGATTGAACGTACTGAACTCCCTTTTGAAGTAGTCCGTGAAGCATCACATGGTTTAGAAGTTCTTGACTTGCTAAAACAGTACCATATCGATGTTGTCATAACTGATATATGTATGCCTATTATGAATGGTTTACAATTAGCACAGTCTATCAACGAGCAAAACATGAATATAGATATAATTATGGTTAGTGGACATGATGAATTTAAATATGCACAGCAGGCTGTAAAATTAGGTATAAAAGATTATCTTCTCAAACCTGTTATGGTAGAAGATATGTATGCGATCTTAACGAAGCTTGAGGCTGAACTTTCCTTGAAAAGACTGCAGGAGGAAAAAGCGAACATACTACAAAGGGAAAGTCAACTCCTTCCGATCGATGAATGTTCAACGATAGAAAAGGTTATCGCCTTTATTCATAAAAAAATACCAGGTGAGGTGTCCCTTCAAGAAACTGCTGCAGCTGTACATCTTAATTCAAGTTATTTAAGTTCATTATTTAAAGAACAAATGAAAATGAAGTTTATCGAATATGTGATGAAGCTTCGTATGGATGAGGCAAAAAAGTTACTCGTTTCCACCTCTTTACGAATCTCAGAAATAGCAGATCGTCTAGAATACAATGACATTGCTTACTTTAGTAACACGTTTAAACGGATATGTGGAAAAACACCTTCAGAATATCGTAAAGAATTTAAATAAAGGGATCTTTAAACCATTTTAATGGAAGGAGTTTTTAAAAATGATTGAACAATGGGAACAAGCTGAGCCAGGTGTGAAAAGGAAAGTGTTTAAGCCAGGAGAATCGATAATGATGATGGAAGTACACTTTGATAAAGGGGCAGAAGGTTATGAACATAGTCACCCCCATGAACAATTTACTTATTGTTTAAAAGGAGATTTTGAATTTAGGATTGATGGCGAGAAGTACCAACTTACAGCTGGAGAAACGATTTATATTGCAAGTAACAAAAAGCATGGTGTAGTTGCTTTAGAGGAAGGCGCCTTACTTGATACGTTCACTCCATTGCGTGAAGATTTATTGAAATAGGAGGATTATGTTACTTTGAAAGGAGCAACCCAAAAGTCTAGATAAGTGGACTTTTGAGGTTGTTCTTTTTATTGTTCACAAAGTAATTATCCATTAAAAGGAAAATGGTCTTTTGAAGAAGGAAGGAAATGCTCTAATTAAGACGAACTTTATAAGATTAAGTAAAAAAGGAGGTTTAATATGACATCCTTAATTATGTCCAAATTAAATGATTTAGATGACCTAGTAAATATTGATAAAGAAGTCATCGGAAATGCTAGCAGACGTGAATACATAAGAAAGGCAATCGAAGAAGAGAGAAGCATACTTATAAAAAAAGGTAACTCTATCGCTGGCTTTTTAATCTATGAAACTCATTTCTTTGAATGTAGCTTTCTTTCTTTGATCATAGTTAAACCAACAGAAAGACGAAAAGGATATGCAACGTCTCTCATTGACTATTTTATAACTATCTCACCTACTAAGAAAATTTTTTCTTCAACCAATCAATCAAATGAAAGAATGCAAGAAGTATTTAAAGCAAATGGATTTATCCAAAGTGGATTTGTTGAAAATTTAGACGAAGGAGACCCAGAGATTATTTATTTTAAATCAAAATAACAGAGAAAGGAATGAATGAATTGAAACAAAATATTTATGATGATCATACTTTCTTTAAAGCTTATACTGCTTTGCGTGATAGTGGAGTAACTTATAATGATTTTGTTGAACAACCAGCAATAAAATCTGCAATCTCAGATCTCAAAGGTAAGACTATATTAGATTTGGGCTGTGGGACTGGGCAATTTGCAAAGTACTGTATTGAGGCCGGAGCTTCACAGGTTACAGGAATAGATATCTCAACTAATATGATTGAACAGGCTAACAAAGAAAACAAACATGAAAAAATTGATTATATTTGTATTCCAATAGAAGATTTGGTCTTAGATAATCAGAAGTTTGACTTGATCATTAGCTCTTTAGCAGTTCATTACATAGAAGATTACTCAGCGTTAATTGAAAAAATTAGTGGATTCTTAAATGAAAATGGAGAATTTATATTCTCAACTGAACATCCAATTGTAACAGCTCGAATAAAGATGAACAATTGGGTCAGAGATAATGAAGGCAATAGATTACATTGGGCAATTGATAATTATCAAGAAGAAGGAAAAAGAGAACAACATTGGTATATTGATGGTGTTATTAAGTATCATAGAACGATTTCAACGTTAATTAATGAACTCATAAACAATGGACTAGGATTAGAAAAGATTATTGAACCACAAGCAATTCCAACAGGTTTAAAACAAATGCCAAAATTGAGTAACGAAAAAAGAAAACCCTCTTTTATTGTTATTAAATCAAGAAAAGGAATAAAATAAAAAGGAATCACCCCAGTAAAAGACTACATGTGAGTACCTAAGATTTGCGCTAGACGGATAACGTAGCAAGATAGCAGAAGAACAAATATATTGTGAGTGTTATAGAAAAACGGAGGAATGATCAATGTCAGACTTGAATTTATTATTTCGAAACAGAATTGGTTTTCCCATAAACGAAAAAATTACATTTGGAAATTTGGGGACTGTTCTCGAAATGACAGCAAAAGCAATCCCGTTTGAAAATTTGTGTATCATTTCGAATAAGACTACAGAAATTACAAAAGAGAACTTAATAAACAAAATAATCGATAAAAATGAGGGTGGACTTTGCTATGAACTTAATTCCATCCTCCATTTATTTTTAGTTGAAAATGGTTTTAATATAGACTTTATTCGTGGCGTGACGTACAACCAAATTGAACGCAGGTGGAATACGATTGGAAGAACACATGTGATTAATGTCATCATCCACAATGAGAAAGAATATATAATTGATACTGGTTTTGGAGGTAACTTACCTCTAAAACCTGTTCCGTTAAATGGAGAGATTGTTACGTCCAATAACGGTGAGTTTCGAGTAGAAAGAGCTGACAGTGAATATGGTGATTTCATTTTTTATATGAAATTAATGCATAAAGACAAGGATTGGAAAATAGGTTATGCTTTTCATTCTAAGCAAGTAACCAAGAGAGTATCTGAATTAAATGACGTACAAAAAATCATTCTAGAGCATCCTGATTCACCCTTTAATAAGAAACCATTAGTCACACGGCTAACTAATAGCGGAAGCGTAACACTAACGGAAACTTCATTTACTGAATGGGCTGATGGAAAAGTAGAGAAAGAGGATGTCGATGAGAATAGATTTAACAAGATCGTCAAAGATCATTTTGGTATTCAATCTTATTAAATATTATTGCGTTGGTTGAAAAATCAATGACCAGAGACACTGTAATAATACAAGTTATCGGAAAAGCATTTGTTTTAATTGGTGCACTTGTAATGATTATTAATGTTCTATTCTTTAAATCTACTGATTCCGACGATTTCGTGCGAAAGACTACATTTGCAATATGTATGTTGGGCTTTATCCTAATCCCAACTTATTCAAAAGCTAAAAGGAATTAATTTATATGAAAGGCTGTTTTCGCAAAGATTGTTGTTTTTCGTAATAAGTAAATCTTTACGTATTCAGCCTATCTTCGTGCTCTTTTCGTTAAATGACTCTGATATCCCACTGGAGATCGCTTAAATTTAGATCATAAAAATCCAAAAGCCGATTTTTATTAGTATTAGAGCAACAAACTTTTAGAAAAGAGCCATATGAAAAAAGGATAGTTTATGGGGAGTCTCAAATGAAATTATACAAGTTAGTTGTCTTTTCAATTATAAGTAGTTTAGCGATCATTATTCTGCAGTTTTTCCAATGGAACCTTATTGAGACAGTAACGCTATTCTTAATTCCGTTTATCTGGTTAGTAGTATATGGATTTTTCTTAGTCGTTTTTGTTGTGTCAATCATTGGATTAATGAAGGAGAAGATTTGGAAGCCATTTTTGATACAAGCCATTACGATAATAATGTTGTTCTCCATTCCTTTCAATCAGATTGTTTTAGACATCGACTTCAAGATAAATGTATCGGAAAGAACTGAAGTCAGTTCGAAGATACAGGAAGGAACTCTTAAACCGAATGTTAGTCATAATTCTTCGCTTATACTCTTACCAGAAGATTATACCCATTTATCGAAAGGTGGGGAGATATCGTCATTGAAAAACAAGGTCAAAATTATTCTGTTTTATTCTTCACATTCCGAGGAGTGTTAAATGATTTCTCTGGTTTTGTTTATCCCCCTAATGATCAAAAACCACAATTAAATTCATTTAGTGGAGATTTGAGGTGAACGTTATGGCAGATGAAATTGGTTATGTAGTGGTTGTATTTTTTATTATCAGTTTAACTTACGGTTTAGTAAAACAGATTCAACATACACTTACGATCCAAAAATTCGATAAAACTGATTCACCACACTATAGGAGATCGTTATTAGGAAATTATCTAACCTGTGTTACATTGGTGGGTTTTCTCATTTCCTATATAATAAACGTATTCGTTACGTTGCAAAAGAACCAGTCATTTATAATTACAAGTGACAATACTGGCTTCAGTTGTTTTGTATGTTTACTAGTTCTTTTAATTGCTAAATTTGGAGTTATTCCTAAAACTCGTGATCAAATTGTAATATAAATTACTATATTTCTTAAATGCTTTTAATAATCTTTCGGTACCTAACGAAGCCAAGCTAAGTATGTTAAAACGTATTTTATACGAAATACAACAATCTTTACGAAAACAGCGACTAATAAAAATCCTCCTTTTAAAAGGAGAATTTTAAATGTGTCTATCGATTAATTTGCATTTGCGGTCGGACGGACTATCATTTCATTCACGTCAACATTCTGTGGCTGCTCAATCGCAAATAGAATCGATTTTGCGATGGCTACAGGGGGTAGTGCAACTTTTCTGTATTCTTTCATTACCATGCGAGCTTCTTGATCCGAAATAGTATCGGCAAGCTCTGATTCTGTTACCCCAGGTGAAACAACGGTTACGCGGATATGTTCCCCGACTTCCATTCGTAACCCCTCTGAAATAGCATTGACAGCAAATTTAGTCGCACAATAAACGGCAGCAGTTGGGGAAACCTCATGTCCGCCAATACTAGAAATATTAATGAACTGTCCAAAACCCTGTTGCTTCATGATTGGAAGTCCTGCGGCAATCCCATGGAGGACTCCGCGGATGTTCACATCTATCATACGATTCCATTCTTCAACTTTAAGAGCCTCAAGTTTTGAGAGAGGCATAACTCCGGCATTATTCACAATGACGTCAATTTTTCCAAATATACTATTAGCATCATTGATGAATCTATCCATTTCCTCTTTATTTGTTACATCCAGAGATGAATATGAAACCGAACCGCCTTCTGATTGAATTTGTGAGGCGATTTCCTGTAATCTTTCTGTACGTCTTGCTCCCAAAACGACGTGTGCACCTTGACTAGCCAAAAGACGTGCTGTCGATTCACCAATTCCACTACTTGCTCCCGTGATTGCTATAACTTTCCCAAAAATATTTGACATGTTTGCGTCTCTCCCTTTTTTGTTTATTTCACTAGACTTATCTTTCCCTTTTTTTCTTCTCCTTTCCCTAGGTTGCTTTCCGTTACTCACTATTTTTCATGTGATGAGTCACCAAGTTTTTCACACACCTATTGGAATGAGCATGAACAATCAAGTCTTGACCTATGTTTCCCACTCCTTTTTGAGGAGTTATCCATAGTATGGAGGAATGCCCCTACTAGGCGGTAGCCGAATAATGAGGAGTTATTGCCTATTTCTCCAAAATTTTATATTATGATCCTATAAGATGAATAAGGGGGAAGAAATATGTACACAGAAAAAATGCAAGCTTCAAAAACAGATACTCAACAAGGAGAACTTGCAAAGCTAATTGAAAAGTTTACTACAGAGGATGGCACCTATTCGACTGCAATTCCTTCCTTGAAATTCATCCGCTCCTCCAAGCCATCAGAGCCGATCCATGTGCTCCATGAACCAGCTTTGTGTGTCGTGGTACAAGGAACAAAAATCGTAGGACTTGCTCAGGAATCTTATCAGTATGATCCCAATCACTATCTCGTTGTGTCAGTTGATCTGCCCATAATTGGTGAAATTCTCGTAGCTACCCATGAAATTCCGTATCTTTGCCTGCGCTTGGATTTTCAGGCTACTCAAATTTTTGATATTATCAACCAAATCGAACCATCTAAGAAAAATGCGGAACCATCAAGCGGTTTGTTTGTGAACAAAATAAATGTTTCGCTGCTGGATGCAATCAAAAGATTAGTCAGCCTTTTAGATAATCCTGGGGATATCCCTATACTTGCCCCGATGATTATTCGCGAAATTCTCTATCGGATCCTGTGTGATGAAAATGGAGATTCAGTCAGGCAAATAGCGATTTCTGGAAGTAATACCCAACGAATAGGAGACGTAATAAAGCTGATTAAAGATGACATATCAAGACCATTCCGGATAGAAGAGTTGGCATCGATTATAAATATGAGTTCATCCTCCCTGCATCATCATTTTAAGCAGGTGACGAAGATGAGTCCTTTGCAATATCAAAAGCAACTTAGATTACAGGAGGCCCGCAGACTCATGCTGACAGGGGATGAAGATGCAGCAAATGCTGGTTTTAAGGTTGGTTATGAAAGCCCATCCCAATTCAACCGAGAGTATGCGCGCATGTTTGGTCTACCACCAATAACAGATATCAAAAAACTTCTTGAATCTTAAATTTCCTCTTTTCAACTTCCTCAAATTTACAAACTGAATCAATTTTTTAGAGTCTTATTTTTATTTCACACTTTTTATTACAGGCAATAAATTATGTCCACTCACAGAGTGTAGTGGGCTAATCGATAAATATAACTAGTTTTGTTGATACCGAAAAGGAGGAATTTAATCGATTGTGAAGAATAAATAGGTTACAAGTTATGTAAATAATTAACAAACGATATTATGTAGGGTCTGCCATAACTAACTAATTAAATTGGAGGTATAAATAAACATAGGATGATTTTGAAACATCTAAGTTTTTTTCATTGTTTAGACCTTTGTTTATTACTTTATTAATCGTTTCGGACATCTTTTATAAAAAAGTGTGATCATTACGAAGAGAAACACCGATATGTTCAATGTTAACGGAGTTACTGTTACCATCCTTTTTATTATTTCTATATTGGTAACTGGTCAACTAATGTTTGACATTGGCATTATTGTTGATGAAATAAACTTAGCAGGAGCCTCTGTTTGTTTTAGTGTTTTTTTTGTAATCGAGGGATTGGAAATTATTATAAATCCTATTATTTATAGTCGTTGAAATGACAAAAGAAACGGGGAATGATCCTTGTTTACTAAGGAGTTTCTAGAAAAAAGTAGACAATTTAGGTTGCTTCGGTGATGTAATCAGGAGGTATATATTTGAATTTCCCATTTTCAAAAAAACATTTAAGAAAACGAGTAACAAGCTCGTAAGTGTTTTTATTTTCAACCAATCTATTAAAGTTTAAGATAAACCAGTAATTGTTTTCTTTCAGGGTGGTGGATTTACCAAAAGTAACTTAACATTTACACAATTTCAACACCAAGCACACTATTTTTCAACGATAGGATTTGTAGCTATCTGTGCAGAATATAGAATATGGGACTGCATATGACGATGGATTCTCTCCAATTCATTCTATTCTAGATGCGAAATCTGCAATTCGTTGGGTCCGTCAAAACCATAAGAAACTTGGAATTGACCCAAATAAAATTGTTGTATCTGGTGGTTCATCTGGTGGATATATAGCACTTTGTTATGCACTAATAGAAAAGTATAATCACTCTACAGATAATTTAAAGATAAGTTGTTTGCCTAATGCATTTGTTTTATTCAATCCTGGAATAGATTTCAGCCAATTGAAAAGACTTTTCCCTAAACTAAAAGAAAACGCTAAAGTACATTTCCCCTATACATCAAATAAGTACAGGTCTACCCCCATCAATCATTTTTCACGGAACAAAGGATGAACATATTCCTATTCAACAAATTAAAAATTTTTGCGATCAAATGATTCAAAATGGAAATCAAATTGAATTAATCCCTTTTGAAGGGATGGGCCATGGATTCTTCAACTATGGTGCATATGAAAATAAACCATTTTTAGCAACAAATCGTTATGCAGAGAGCTTTCTTAAAAAGTTGGGATATTTTTAATGTACTGTGTTATAAATCAACTATATTTTCGAGTCATTTTTAATTTAACGCAACTAAATAGGAGTTATTGCAGTAGAGCTACTATTCATTACAAAGAAGGTGAATGGTAGGTGAAAGAGTTTATTAGAGATATAGGTTAGTTAACACGTATTAATGAAAGATAGGGGAGAGACGAATATGGATAAGGATCAATTATCTCAAAAATTTATAAATTTCGCTGTAAATGAATGTAAAGGGTCCAGTAAATTATATGAGTTTCTTTCACTTAAAATTGCTGAAGATGATGAAATTCTTGATTTATGTTTGAATGCTAGAGAAGGACAACCAATCCCTAACTTATTATTTGCTGCTGTTCATTATCTATTGCTAAAGGGAAAAGAACACGTTTTAAGAGAATATTATCATAGTATAGTTGTTTCTCATCAAGAAGTTGATGCATCTTTTGCCGAATTTAAAGATTTTTGTACCGTCTTTAGAGATGAAATTAGTTCAATTCTTAAAAGTAAAATAGTCCAGACTAATGAAGTAAGGCGTTGTGCTTATCTTTATCCAAGTTTTTGTTATATTTTTAACAAGGTAAACAAGCCCTTATCATTAATTGAAATTGGAACAAGTGCTGGCCTTCAACTATTATGGGATACATACAATTATTCATATGGGAACAATCAAGTCTATGGAAACAAACAATCAAATGTGCATATAAGCTCCGAAATAATTGGAGACAATTCCCCTTTCATTCTCACTAATAGTCCACCAGTAGTATCTAGACTTGGACTAGACTTACATATTAGTGATTTAAGAGATCCCGATGACTATTTATGGTTAAAATCTCTTATTTGGCCAGAGCATCAAGAAAGATTAGAACTCTTTGAACATGCAGCTCTCAATTTCAAAAAAGATCCAGTCAGCCTAATTGAAGGAGATGGAGTGACGTTACTTTCAGATATCGTTGAGCATATTCCTAAAGATAGCGTACTTTGTATTTTCCATACGCATGTGGCAAATCAATTTCCAGAAAATTTGAAGCATAAACTTTTAGAATCGATTAAGCTTATTGGTACTAAAAGAGACGTTTTTCATCTTTATAATAATATGTGGGACAGAAAACTCCATCTAGACTCTTTTATAAATGGAATTGAATATCATAAAACTGTTGGGGAAACAGAAGGGCATGGTAAATGGTTTAAGTGGGAATTGTAGTAGTTTATTCTATGAATTTAAAAGACTTTAAATTTAACATGAGCATACTAGATTTAACACTTACAAGGTTGCCTAACTTATTGTATTAATTGCAAATTGAATTTATAAAAATGGGAATGTATGTTCCAGTTCAGAGTCATTTGGTATATAATAACAATATTAACATCATTTTATAGTAGGAGGAGAATTAGTGTATAAAACAATAAGTCAATTCGAAGATACAATTGAACAAATTTCGAAATTAAAAGAAATAGATAATACTCAGTTACATGATCCTATTTCAGAAGGGAAATGGTCGATCAGAGAAATTGTTGGACATTTGTATTATTGGGATAAATACAACCTAGAAAAAATGGTACCAAATATGACTGATGGAGCTAATTTATCACAATTTCCCGACCATGACGAATATAATGAGCAAGCAATATTAGAACTAAGAAATAATTCAATAGAGTCTATCATAAATGAATTTATGCATACACGAAAAGAATTAATTGAAAGGGTGAAAAGTTTAGGTAACGAAATAAGCTTCACAATTGGTGGAGATCGGCAACAATACTCAATTGAGAGTTTTATAAAAATCTTTTTACACCATGATTGTGACCATTTAAAACAAATACATGAGAAATTAACTAATTATTAAAGGGGAATCTTTCGGACATCATTGTCTCACTATGGTCAAATGATCTAATAAAATCGTCTACTATTATTAAGAAAAGTAAAGTAATCCATCTATTTTTTATATCATGCGATAATTGATGAATTCTTCATATTTGGTATTAAATTTTGGATTTGATTTTTTGAAACTCTGCCCAGATAGTTGTGATAACTCCTTCGCCTTTCATTTCGGATTGATTACATTTTTTTGAGGTAGCACCTATAAAGCTAAATTCATTTAGTAAATAACTTATTACGTTAAATTGCTGTATTATAGCTAAAATCATATAGTATACATAAAGAGATTAATAGTAAATTTTGAATTTATCGATAAAACTTAGTCGATTAAGAAGTATTAAGGGGAATATGAAATGATCCAATTAAATTTTTTCAAGCAATCTGATTTTCAACAACTTATCAATTGGATTAATAGTCCAGAATTTTTACTACAATGGGGTGGTCCAGGTTTTAGTTATCCCCTATCAGAAGAACAGTTAAGCAATTATCTCCAAGATGCTAATAAAAACAGTTCAACAACTTTAATTTATAGTGTAATAGATGAGGAATTAGGAAAAAGAATCGGTCATATATCATTGGGGGCAATTGATAGAAATAATAAGTCTGCCCGAGTTGGTAAGGTGTTAGTCGGAGACCAAGCGGTAAGAGGAAAAGGAATTGGTCAACTAATGATTAAGGAAATTCTAAAAGTTGCTTTCGATGAACTCAATTTACATAGAGTTAGTCTAAGAGTCTTTGACTTTAACACATCGGCAATTACTTGTTACGAAAAGGCAGGATTTAAAAAAGAAGGATTACATAGAGATTCAAGAAGAATAAGAGATGAATATTGGAGCTTATGGGAAATGAGTATTTTAAAAAATGAATGGTTAGAATTAAACAGGGCTAAGAGCCAAAAATAAGCACTGCAAATTCATATAAAATCTTAACAAAACAGAAATTCATAACCATATCTTTTTATTAGGATCTATTCTATAAGTTTGTTGATCTAAGGCTTTTGGATTTTTAATATAGAATTAGGACTTTAACAACAATCTTTGCGTAAACATCCTTTACTTAAGGTGGTATAATTAGGATGTATTGGGAGGTGTTGGGAGTTTCGAAATGGCCTTATGTTATCAAAGATCAAATTACTACAGAGGAAGAATTATCTTCCATGATCGGTACACCGAGTGCTTTAGTCCAAAACAAAGTGATCAATTACCTTGACAAACATTGTATAGAGTTTATTTCAAGATCACCATTTCTTGTTATCTCTAGTTCCAACGAATATGGTTTCTGTGATGGATCACCCCGAGGGGATGATCCTGGTTTTGTGTTAGTAAATAATGAAAAACATTTAGTTATCCCCGAACGACCAGGAAACAAAAGAATTGATACGATGCGTAATATTTTGACAAACTCCAGAATAGGGATTCTTTTCATTATCCCAGGTTTAGAGGAAACATTACGAGTTAATGGGAAAGCAACATTGATACGAGATGAAGGTTTGCTTGAACAAATGTCAGTGAAAGGGAAGAAACCAATAATAGGTATTAGCATTGAAATAGAGGAGTGCTTCATTCACTGTGCAAAGGCATTAAAACGTTCAAATCTATGGAATCATCATACATGGCCAGATAAAGAAACACTACCTTCCGCTGCAAAAATACTGTTTGAACATGCTAAATTACCAAATACTTCGGTTGATACTATCAGAGAAGTCCTTAATGACAGTTATACGAATAAACTTTATTAAATCTTCGAGCAGTAACCAAATCAAGAATAAATGAGTTCTACTGCACAACTATTGGATGGGGGATTGTTATCTTAATGGGTTCTCTTATAGTTATTCTCATTATTTTACTGACGGTTGTTGTTGATTACTTTTGGCTTGATGGTAACCGAAAACGATGGGGTTGGATGGAAAACTCGTCTAAACTTAATAAGTCTATATTTTTCTTTGGACTTGTAGCAGTATCTTTATTAATTTATATAGGTTTAAGTGTAGAGTATTTACATTAAGTGATTTAGAAGAACTTAATTCTAACTAAACATATCTAGTTGATCGGTTTGTACGTATTTATCATGGATTATTCATTATAAGGAGAGGTTAATTATGTCTTTTACCATTAAAACAATTGCACATATTCAACTTGCTGCTCCAAAAGGTAGCGAAGAGACTGCAAGAAGATTCTTTAACGGTATTTTAGGATTTGAAGAAGTAGAGAAACCTGAGGAATTAAAGAAACGTGGAGGAGTTTGGTTTGCCTTTGCACAATATCAAATACATATAGGAATTGAAGAACCATTTTCCCCCGCAAAAAAAGCACACCCAGCATTTGAGGTTCAAAATATCGACGAATTAAGAAACCATCTATTAACAAATGGAATTGTTGTTAAAGAAGATACCAAGCTACCAGGGGTAAGGAGATTTTTTATATCAGATCCTTTTGGAAACAGGATTGAATTTTTAGAGTGAACAGGAATTGTGCAAACCCTTCATTGGTGTGTGGTTTTGCGATTGGGAAGTTCATCCAAGTTTCGATTTTTTATCATTAAATTCATACTACCTTCAATCTTCACTATATTTCAATTTCGTGTGTCATGCAAAACTTAAGCTTTCTTAATACACTGGAAGTATATGCTCCGTATTGTCCTTTAGTATTCCTGTTAAAGTAATTTTAAATAACATTAATTTATCGGAAAAAGGTGATAAATTCGTTTCAATAAATTCACTTTCCTATGTAATTGTGGCAAAAAGTCGGCTTGTAAAAGTGATTGAAAAATTTCTATTTGCTTTTGTTTCATCTCTGTACCTCGAAGAAAGTGTTCTTTTAACCACCCTTTAATAGCGCCTTTCATTACAGTATCGAAAATTCGTTACTAACTGAGATATTTCGCTTGCTGTGAGTAGTCGGTGCTCAGTCAACAGGCCCACTAAAAGGTGCTGACTTTTAACCTTTTCTATCTGTTTTGGTATTAGAATATCTATATTTGGTTGATGTAATCTTTTTTTATCATGTGGTCAACAAGCCTATTTAATAGTTGAACTTCATTTTTTATGCACTCCTCATAAAATTGTCGAATATCAGAACGTATCGAAGTGCTTAACGAAGTGGAATACACAACTACATTTTGACTTAGGGCACCTTTAAGAAGGATTATATAATTGTTTGAGAAGAGGGCAGGTGCTTTAACATTTACGTCTTCAGAATCAAATTTTCTGCAAATGGGTGATTTACCTCTTCTAAGAAAGTGTTAGACTTTTTAATCTCTATTTATGCGATTTCTTCTGTGTTTTCCAGGATAAGATGTAAATTACATCTTGAGTATTGTTAATAAAATACTATGTAACCCAGTATGTCATTGTATGAATAATAAATGGATTCAACAAACTTGTTATAGTAGCTGGAGTTGATTTTTAAATTTGCATTGAGTATCTCTCTTCATATATAAATTAAACAAATCATATAATACCCAATGAAAACCAAATTATTCCTCGTTTCTAGTAGTGTAAGAGTCATCATACTTAAAAAGAAGGTGTCAACTATGGAATCGAAAGTCAATTCTCATCATAAAAAAAACATTAAACCTCATTTAAATCCATCACGAATTCTTTATTCACGATTTTGGGGATATCTTGCGGCTGTGGTCTTACTTCCGTATGCAATACTTAAGTCTATTTGGTTATGGGGAGGAACGATAGGATTAACGACGGATCAAGCAATAATAAATTTATCAGGTATGGCTAATAACTTAAAAGAACAATCTAGCCCGTTTTATTACTTATATATAATTGGGATTGACTTCACTTCTGTTTTAGCTATAATCGCCTCCATCTTCGCTCTTTCTTTTGTCTCTTCGTGGGGGGAAATAGTCCCGAGTTGGGTACCATTATTAAAAAATAAGAAAGTACCACGTTGGATTCTGATTGTACCTGGTTGGATAGTCGGTTTGTTAACCATCACCGTATTTTTTTTGACAATAATCCAGTTATTAGGATATCTACCTAAGGGGAATTCAGAAGGACTAGCGTTTTGGGTATATGGCATTACTTATGGCGGATTATTTATTTGGGGACTTTCAATCTTTATGGCAACAGTGACATATCAGCATCAACTTAAAATAAAAAATGATCAGTCTTTCATAGATCATAAAGAAAAATAGGTTCATTAAAAAATAGATATGAAACAAAGGAGATTTTGATTGGATACCACATATATTACTTTATAAATGTATATATTGTGAATACAGCTAAAAATAAAATATAATAAAAACACGACAAAAATAAACCCCCATTGGTGGGGGATATAGATATAATCTATTACCAGCTTGCTTTTTTAACTCCTGGAAGTTGCCCTTTATAGGCTAATTCTCTGAAGCATATTCGGCAAAGCTTAAATTTACGAAGGACTGAGTGAGGACGTCCACACTGTTCGCATCGAGTATATTCACGCACATTGAATTTTTGTACATTCTTGTGCTTATTAATTAATGACTTTTTTGCCATGATATATCCTCCTTTTTTACGTGAGGTAGGAGAGATCACTTATTATATCGTTATCAATCTATTTATTCAATAGGTGATTATTGGCATTTATACTCTAAGATAATAAGTTGATTTAACAAAAATGTTGAGGAATTGATTAAAAGCCTCCATGAGGAAAATGAAGTGAGTAGACAAAATTTCAAATCACATCGCTCTATTACATACTAAAATGACTTGGGTATACCCAAAGTCATTTTAGTATGGTTTCTATTATACATTCATAAATTTATATTTGAGAAACTCGCCATTTAAGTAGCCATTTAACCGTACTATTTCCTCCTAATTCCACTCATTTCAAAACCACTTTCAGGTAATGTAGGCATCTTCACTAAACTGTAGGTCAAATCCTGCTTAGGTACTTGATAGTTAATTTTGTTTAAGAGAAAGTCTAGGCTTCCCTTCATAACTTCTACAGTAATAGCTTCACCGGGACAACGATGGCCGTTTGCTGGGTCTCCTCCACCTTGAGGAATAAAATCAAATAAGTTACCATTCCATTCCTTAAAACGTTCTGATCGAAATTCGTTTGGATTCTCCCATAGCCTTGGGTCATGGTTTGTTCCGTAGACATCGAGAAGGACGAGCATGCCTTCTTTAAATTGAAAATGATTCCAAGTGAAATCCTTTCGTACTCTTGCACCCAAGAAGGGAGCAAAAGGGTAGTATCTTCTCACCTCTTGGGAAAACATTTCAAGGTTTACATCGTTTGATTGTAATTCTTCTTTTGACCCAGAATGCTCGTGGAGTGCTAGAGCGGAGAATGTAATAAAGGTAGAGATGGCTACAATTGGTCGTAATACATTGATAAGTTCGATGGCAGCCATTTGAGAATCTAATTGATTACCATCTAGTTCACGATGAAACGCCATTTCAAAAATGGCTGAGTCTTTTTCAGCTGGTAATTTTCCAGTTCTTACGTCCTCAATGATTGACGTTATCCATTCTTCGGCTCGACCTCTTGCTCTTCTGCCTCTCCAGTGGCGAGGTCCAATTGCACCGAAAGCATCAACCATTGCACTAAAGTCTTCAGCACGCTCTTTTACTTCTGTTTCTTTTAAAGGTACACCAGCCCACTGGCAGGCAATTTTGCATAAAATTCCCTTTGCTTCTTCAAATAAAATCACTTTATCATCTTGTTCCCACACTGAAATAGAAGCTTGCCATTGATCCTTTGTAAGTTCTGCTAGCCTCTTTTGATGTGCTGGTGTCATCAATGACATAAACAGCCGCTTTCGGTGAAGATGAGCATCACCGTCCATTGACTGAATTGCATTAACGCCAAATAACGTTTTTTGGATTCGTTTTGGAGAAGCATTTTGACGTTGGAAAAGATCCGTATCATAGAATATCTTTGCAGCATCTTTTCCGCTCATGCAAACTACTTTTTGACCAAGTAGACGTGCTTCAAATAAGTCAGATTGATATTGATCCGTCCTATTTTTTATGAACAAATACCCTTCTTGCATCAGAGATAGACTGTTATCAAGTGTTTTATCCTTAGGAACTTGTTCATTTAACGACATTATCGATCTACTCCTTTAGTTTATTTACAATTCTAATGTTCTTAATAAATTTTAATTCCCCTAATATAAACCGTTTAAACAGAAATCAATAAAATGGAAAAATATTAGAGAGGTTAGTATATTGCATACTGAATATGTAGTTAAAAAAGGATAAGAAAATAATAGAAAGGAAGAATGTTTTGATTTATCATGCCACATTAAAATGAGGCAGGGGAGAGGATCTGTATTCCCACCTCATTTTGGATTAGTGAACTATTTATTTCTAATTGCTACGGTTTTAACACGACCTTAATACAATTATCTGTTTTTGTATCGAATACTTCATAACCTTTTTTTGCCTGATCCAATGGAATAACATGTGTAACGATGTCACCAGGATCTACTTTTCCATCCGAGATTAAATCGTACAAATAGGGCATATAAGGAATAACAGGTGCTTGTCCCATTCTTATATTAATATTACGTTGAAAGAGATCTCCGAGTGGAAAGGCATTATACCTCATTCCATAGACTCCGGTTATTTGGATCATGCCGCCTTTTCGGACAGCTTGGGCTGCAGTAACGATTGCTCCCATAGCTCCACCTTGTAGTTTTAGCCCTGTTGCCAGGAATTCAAGTGGGGTCATTTTTCCGTCCATCCCTACACAATCAATAACGACATCAGCGCCACCCTTAGTGATTTCCTTGAGATAATTTCCTACATTTTTTTCTTTCTCAAAATTAACGATTTCAACATTATTTGTTTTCTGGGCATGGCTTAATCTATAATCGATATAATCTACCGCTATAACCCTTGAAGCGCCTTTTAACCAAGCAAATTTCTGTGCAAGGAGGCCGACTGGACCGCATCCTAAAATGATTACGGTATCGCCATTTTTAACACCTGCGTTATCAACAGACCAGTATGCGGTGGCCATTGCATCAGAAATTAACACTAATTTTTCATCCTCAACCTCACTATTTTCTGGGATTTTAAATGGAGTGAAATTCCCGTAAGGTACACGCATATATTCAGCCTGTCCACCAGGATACCCACCAGTTGTCTCAGAATAACCAAAAAATCCACCCATATCTCCATGAGGATTTGAATTGTCACATTGGCTGGTAAGATCGGTTTTGCAATAAATACATTCACCACAGCTGACATTAAAGGGGATGATAACACGATCACCTTTCTTTAATTTGGTCACCTCTGGTCCGACTTCCTCAACGACACCAATTGGTTCATGCCCAATAACGTAATCTTCAGGTGTATTTGGTATCATTCCATGTATTAAGTGCAAATCCGACCCACATATTGCAGAACTTGTTATTTTCACAATAATATCATCTGCTTTTTTAATTGTTGGAGCTTTAACTTCCTTTACTGCAACGTCTTTGATACCCTGGTATGTAACTGCTTTCATCACTATTTTTCCTCCTACGACCTATTTATCTGGTGTTGCAAATGTACCTAGTCGATCAGTATCAAGAGGAAATAGTTCCATCTCTGCAATACTAATCGCCATATCAGCAGATTTAATATCAAGTTCTATTTGTTTGTCTATGTCATTTGGATAGAGCCAATCTTTCTCTATCATTAGGTCTGAGACTTCCCCGTGCAAATCGATTGCTTGTTCCATTTGCTTGTAAAGTATCTTTCTCAAAGCGGGGCTTGTTGTTTCCGTTAATGTAACAGCATAGTAACGTATCCCAGTTTTTATTGTTAACAGAAAGTCTAGAGCAAATGCTGCATCTGCCATCTTCGGCATTCTTTCTGCATATTTTGGATCTAAGTAATCTTCGTTCATTTTATTTCCACCTCAAATCATAGTGTACGTGCTTGGGTATAAATGATCTTAAGCTCTTTAAGTGCTTGTAACGATTGTTGAATATCTTTATCCATAAGGGCTTTTAGGTCATTATCAAAACAAATACCTATCATCATTTTTGATTTCATTAAGCATGTCGTCTTAAAGTTCAGCATTTCATGGGTATCCATCGTTTCATGGTAAGCTAAGCTGGTTTCATTCATACATCATTCCCCTTTCAGTGTTAGATAGTATTAAATTGCCATCAATCGTTTGGTTTATTCATTTAATCCAAAACAAGTAGGACCTTAAAAACCCACATTAACAAAATGTACCAGTTATTTAAAAGAGGCAAAGGTACAAAATGGTACTAAGATTATCATCATGGAGGGGTAGCTTTGGAAAAGAAAATGGGATTACATGAAACACTTGAAGTTCATGAACTTTTGACCTTTAAAAACTTAGTTTTAACGAAATCAACACTAATGAGTGGATTCGCACAGGATCCAGATTTAAAATTCATTCTTTCCAATCAAGTAGATATAGGAAAGAAAGAAGTCATGAGGCTTAGAGATTTATTAACAATTAAGGAGATGTAACAGAATGAATAACCTTATAAAAAAATTAACAGGAATGAACGGTATGACGGATCAGGTAATCGCAACAGACTTCCTCATATCAGCAAAAGCTGGAGTAAGAAACATCGCCTTTGCGATTACAGAAAGTGGCACACCAGAAGTCAGATTGGCTTTACGAGAACAACTTAAAAATGCGGTTGAAACACATGAAATGATCTCTAATTACATGATTTCTCATGGAATGTATTACCCAAATAACTTGAAAAAGCAATTAGAATTAGATCTTAATATTTCTGAAACTGCACTTGATTTAAGCGAAAATTCCCAATAAAGGAAAAAGGCGACCTTCAATATGAAGAGTCGCTCTTTTTAGCTTCTATTATTTTCCTTCTGTTTTTGTTTCTCTTTAAATTCTCGAACATTATTTTCTTCAGCAAATTCAGTTTGCAAATTAGTTGGAAAGTTGACTTTTTTTCTTACTGTTCCTGTTTTGGTTAATACTTTTTCCTTCATATATACATGGAATAAAGCTTCACTAAGCGCAATGAATACTGAACCAAATATAGCTGCAGTCAACACTCTAAAACCTTGACCAATAAAAATTGCACTAAATCCCCATATAGAAACAGTAGCTAGACCAAAATCAGCGATTGTTGCAATGACGTTTCCGAATTTAGGCAATATATAGAGGTCACCAATAACGTAGGCCGTTCCTGTAACAAGTAAACTAATTATAAAAATTTCAGTCAAACTTGCAGTACTAAAGATTGGGAGTATTGAAAAGAGTACGATCACAATCACAACATATTTAATTAATATTGCCAGACTATGTCTCATAAATAATAATCCTTCCTTCTACAAAAGTAATTAAACATTAATAGTATTTTCTTTTTTTAGAAGAACATACTAAGTAAATAATTTGCTGTGTTATTGAGTAGTAAGTGGAGGTTTTTGTATGATTTACTTACAGATTTTAACTGATATTATTGGAGGATACATTGCGCTTTTTATTATTATAAAGTGCTTAGGCAAGACACAAATAAGTCAGATTACTCCATTCGATTTTATATCTGCACTTGTGCTAGGTGAATTTGTTGGAAGTGCTATATTCGATGACAAAATTGGTCTTTTAGAAATATTCTTTTCGATCTTAATTTGGGGTGGACTCATTTACTTTACTGAATTGGTTACACAAAAATCTCGTAGATTAAGAATGATCTTAGAAGGAGGGCCATCCATTATAATTAATGGGGGTCAGTTAGATTATAAAGAAATGAAAAGAAACCAACTAGATATTGATCAACTGCAACAACTTCTACGCTCTAAGGATATTTTTTCAGTCGGTGATGTAGAATATGCTATTTTAGAAACAAATGGTGGAATAAGTGTGTTACGTAAGTTCGAAGCAGATCATCCTACTTCAAAGGAATTACAAATGAAAGGTGAGCGAAAGAGAAACATACCTCTGACGATTATTAGCGATGGAGAAGTGTTGGTCGAAAACCTGAAAAAGGCTGGTTTAGACGAAGTATGGTTACAAAAGGAGTTACAAATAAGAGGGATAAACAAGCATGAAGAAATATTCTATGCGGAGTGGGAACCAGGCGAGGGCTTACATATTCAACATTATTGATAACATTCTTCTAATCTGCCCCCCTTGAATAGATACATAGGTATAACTTTATTCGAGGGAGTTTATGAATGTTCCCTTTCTAATCCGTTTTGACGGTTTCTTAATTGATGCTTTTTAATCTTAGCTTACTTAGTCATGCTTACATTTATTTATGTCTTTATCTTTCCATCGTTACAGGTATCTGATTAAGTTAAAATCTTTCCCTTCGCTTGCTCATTAAATTAGAAAAACCCCCTCACACCTATATGGAGGGGGATATATTAATCTTTTTTATATATCTTTTGCTCAGGAGTAATTTCTTCAGAGGCTTCCGTTTGATACTTTAAAGTTGTTCTCTTTAGTATTGGTTCATTATCTTCAAATACATTTGATTCCAAATATTTATGAAAAAACCATTCAAAAACAGCTAATCCTCCTGCAGTTAACATAGATGCCAAAAACAAATTATTGTTATTTGCAGTAATGTTTGAGAGAAAAAACCAAGTAAATAACATCGCTAATGCAAAATCAGATGCAGTTGCTACGGTGTTCGTTGTTCTTCGTAAAAGTAATAAATCACCTAGTATATAAGAAACTATTCCTAAAATAAGGGTTAGTGTAAGAACATTAATAAAGGAATAGTTAAAGAATAAACCTAGAATAAAAAAATTAAGAACCAGAGAAGCAACCATCTTGATTGCGATTGACTTGATATGATTCACAAAGATCATCCTTCCTTTTTACGTTTATACTATCTGCTTTAGCTATCATTTATATACAAGATATACATTCGATAAATAATGGATCGTATATTTTTAAGATGTTCGTTTCCTTTCTAAAAATGCACTTAACTATCACCAAAAGTGTCCTTACATAAAATATTATAATGGAGCCAAAATAATGGAGAATCTAAACATAGGTTAAAACGGAGGGATACAAATGACGAACAATAGATCCAATAAAGAATCCTTAGATCTAGCTGGAAGAACGTATGAGGTTAAAGATTATAATTGTCAAGATACATTATCATCTGGACTAGCTACTTCGCATGAACAGGTATCAGATGTGTACATGGA
The DNA here is from genome assembly GCF_059758525.1 of Metabacillus sp. GQ13. Lineage (NCBI taxonomy): Bacteria > Bacillati > Bacillota > Bacilli > Caryophanales > Bacillaceae > Metabacillus > Metabacillus sp. GQ13. The sequence continues at coordinate 25,022 of NZ_JCAXET010000001.1, read as the reverse complement.
AGGTGAACTAAAGCAAGTAATAGATGATGTAGATGGTAAAGATATCAAGGGAAAAAGAGAAGGTTTAGAAGAGGAATCTCACTAATGATCAGTAGCTGTAGTGATGGAGTTTAAGTTCATTTAGAAGAATAAACGAGGTGAGGAAGAAGAATGGATCGTTTTCAGCAAACCTATGATCAATACAAAAATAAAACAGATCAAACTGACGACTTAGAACAACAAGGCACGAACAATGAAACAAATCAAGATAAAATTGTAGCTGTACGTAAGAACGACGAAGGTGATTTGATTGCCTTTCAAACACAGTCAGGCCGACAATTAGATTATCTAGAAGCTCTATCCGAAGCAAAAAATGGTCATTTAGCACACGTCGATGTGTTCCACAAATATGGCCGCGACATTTTACGTAGTGAACCCGATGGAATCACTGAAAATAATTTAGATTCACTGCCTGAATTTTAAATAAGAGAACCCAATTATGCTGGTTGTTAGGTTTGATTTAAAATCTTCTGACCTATGCATAAAGCTGTTTACATTGAAGAGAAAGCAGGGAACAATATGAAAGGTAAATCAAATTCTAAACAATTCCAAAATGACTTAGACCAATATAAGATGCCAGAAGCCTTAAAGAGATCGAAGCAGCCAACATATAATGTGGGCTATGAAGCAACAACAGGTAATCAAACATCTCCTGATCATAATATTTCTAAAAAAGAATAATCGTACAGTTCATTTAGAATGAAGATAAGACAACTTAGGTAAGACCAAAAAGCAAATATGAGAATAATTAGAATGGATGACACTAAAAAACTCCTCTATCTTTTAAAAGAGGAGTTTTTTCCCTTGGTTCGCTAACATCAATTATTCCAATATTACACCGGTTTTATAATTCTCCATAAAACTATCCATTGTTTCTTCTAATGTATAACTACTTGCAACAGGAACTTGAACTATTACCTCATTTCGTGTGTTAACAGCTCTGATAATCACATCATCAAACCGATTCACATCTAACTGGATCTGTAAATCCTTTGCAATGGTTTCCGCTTGGAAATTATCACTAATTAAATATCTGTAATTTCTCATATAATCACCCTTTTACTAATGTCTTGTCGTTTATTCCTTTAGTATGACCTGACAGGTAAGGGAATATTAAACATTATTTATCGAACTATTTATAGGATGCTCTTCCCTAAAAGCTTGTGAGTATTAGAAACAGTCATTTATAAAAATGTTTTTTAGGTTATTAGTATTGCTGTTTCGGGAATATTGTTTATATAATTCAACTATTATTGAATGAATCTATTTATAAATTGATCAATTTTAACAAAAGTGAGTGATAACTGAGATGAATGATGAAAAAGATAATCCAGAAGAAAGCATAGAATCCACTGTTGATTCTAAGTATATTCAACAGCATCTAGCAAGTGAACGAACTTTCTTAGCTTGGATACGTACAGCGATCGCAATTATCGGAGTAGGCTTCCTTGTAACAAACTTGCATTTTACAATGAAAGCTAGTCTTTCACCAATTGGAGATTACTTAGCAAATATAATTGGCCTATCCTCCGTAGGAATGGGGATTATCACAATCATCATGGCAACTGTTGCCTATTTGAAAAAAACGAAATCGATTAATAATCAGACATTTCGAACACCAAAGTTTACTGTTGTTTCACTAGCAATTTTTGTGGTCATGATATCGATTATATTTGCGATATATTTTTTAATAGTATAAAGAGAGTAATAATCAAAATATTTCAGAAATACTTATCATTTAAATGATTGGTGGCTTTTCTAATAGTATCTCATATTTGTCCATCATCTATGACAGGAAAAACAGTATTCGAAACAAAAACGAGAAGGAACTTATATAGGGGCAAATTTGTATAGAAATAGAGTTTTACTAAATCCACTTTTAAACGAAGCAACTAACTCATTTTAATTGTTTTTTATTTCAATAATTTTCAATGAAACATAATAGATATTTTGTTTCATTATGAAAACTAATGAAAACTTGATGTACCACTGTTTTAAGGGGCATGTACGCTTCTTTAAAATAATGGTATGATACATAATGATTACATCCGTTCATGTAATATTTGTTAATAAGGTCTATTCATATCTACTCAATCACTTTTATTTATAAAGTCGATTGAGACTAGTATAGTTGCTGAGAATGCGTTTTTAAGAGAGTTAGTAAGAGGATTAGTCGTAAACACATTTTCATTTCGTCTGAGAGTATTTCTCAGTTTTGACTGAATGATACCATTTTCAAAGTTTTATATGACATTCTTCCAAAAAGGAGAACAGGTATGGAAAAAAAAGCATATGCAGAACATGTTTTTCTAACCGATGGGGAATTTATTTATCTGTTAGAGAAATACGGTGAATACGAATTAAATCGAAAAATAATCGAGTTAAACAAATCAAAGATACGAGATCCCAAAAGGATAGAGAGGATTCGATCTGACTACCACGCGATCATTAGTAAAGGAATGCAGACGGTGCAACCTATTCGGGATAAGTACTTAATAGAAGCAATGAAGGAAGAGTTGAAAAAAACATCTACTAGAAATTACATACTGTTTGTAATGGGCATAAATACAGGATTAAGAATTAGTGACTTATTACCACTCAAAGTTCAAGATGTTAGAGAGAAAACACATATAAAACTAGTAGAAACAAAAACAAGAAAAACGAAAAGGTTTATGCTTAACGTAGATTTGAGAAAAACGATTGTTGATTATACAAAAGAAAAAAGTGATGATGATTATTTGTTTCCTTCAAACAAGACTGATTTACCAATAAAAAGGGTGCAGGCATATAAGATATTGAATGCAGCAGCAATCAATGTCGGGATTAGTGATTTCGCAACACATAGTATGAGGAAGACGTTTGGTTACTGGCATTACACCCTTAATAAGAACGTGGCATTACTACAAGATATCTTCAACCATTCAGCACCTGACATTACTCTTCGATATATAGGTATAAACCAAGACATTGTTGATAAAAGTTTGGAACATTTTAGCTTGTAATTCATTCTGGATAATTAATTTTCTGGAACTGGAGTATTGTTTGCTTTTCTTATAATAGCGATGAAAGCTCGTGAGGTATAAAAGGTAATAGTCAGTAATAAAAAACTAATAAATGAATTCCAACCCTTTTTGAAGGTAATTAAACTTGTCTTTTTTTCAAAGAAGTGTTCCATAATAGCCATAGGTATACTAAAATAAAAGACTTTCGATACGATGCCAAAGAAGTTAGATTTTCTTGTGACTTGATTATAGTAAACACATGCGACTGGATAAAGTAGATAATCAAAAATAAAGCTAATATCAAAGGATTTAACCAGTTTAACTGGATATTTAATATAGCCTTTACGAACCACTAATTTATCAAAAATAGATGCAAGGTATCCTTTAAAAAGAAAGATGATTACCCAATCCTTAGTAGGTGGTTTCCTAACCAAATTTAGAAAAGAAATGCAACCAAAAATTAGTAAAAACCACAAAGTATTCTTTTCAAACTTATTTCTCATGAAACCACCTCCATTTCTATGAAATATACCCTTATTAATATGGCAATTTTGTACGGAATTATACACAAATAAACTTCTTTACAGTCATGTCAAAAGTCATTCCAACAATGATCATCAATTACATTTCAAAATGAAATGATCGTTGTTTTTAGTGACGCATAAGACCCAATCGCAGCATATTTATAAAACCACCCCATAAATAGACCAGTGATAATACTGTAACGATGACTTATAAAAACAGAGATACTTAAACCTATTATAAGAACAATCGTTGGGACAAACTTTTTACCTATATAAGTTGAGTTAGAATCATGATGATTGGTACTGAATAACAGCATCCCAAAAATTTGTATGTATTGTTGCAAAATCCATTTTTTCAACACCTTTTTATCTTATTATGATCAAATATAGAAAGAAAACTGCAAGATTGGTAAAAATCGTATTAATTGATTTTTTAAAAATACTTTGCATTTTAAATTTGATTATGTTTTAATTTAAAATATAAATCGTAATCATTACGTTTTAATTACACCATTTATAAACTGTGAACAAAAGTACAAATACAGGATACGTCATTTGCCAAAATCGATACATAAAAAGAAAGTGAGGAGTTTTAATGAATAAGCAAATTCCAGTAACAGTATTGAGTGGTTATCTTGGTGCCGGAAAAACGACATTGCTAAACTATATTTTACAAAATCGCCAAGGGCTAAAGGTTGCTGTTATTGTTAATGACATGAGTGAAGTAAATATTGATGCAGAGCTTGTCAAACAAGGGGGCGAATTATCACGAACGGAAGAAAAATTAGTTGAGCTGTCAAATGGGTGTATATGCTGCACACTTAGAGAAGATTTATTAATTGAGGTTGAAAAGCTGGCGAAGGCAGGGAATATTGATTATATCGTGATTGAGTCAACTGGAATAAGTGAGCCTATCCCCGTTGCTCAAACATTCTCTTATATTGATGAAGAGCTAGGTATCGATTTAACGAAATTTTGCAGGCTCGATACGATGGTAACAGTTGTTGATGCAAATCGCTTTTGGAAGGACTTTCAATCAGGTGACAGTTTACTGGAGCGGAAAGAAGCCGTTTCAGAAGCAGATAGTAGGGAAATTGCAGATCTTTTAATTGATCAAATTGAATTTTGTGACATACTTCTTTTAAATAAATGTGATCTTGTTTCAGAAGATGAGTTACTGAAATTAGAAACTGTCATTAAAGCACTTCAGCCACATGCAAAAATTATGCGCACAAGCTTTGGACGAATAAACCCTAATGAAATCTTAAATACCCGTCTTTTTAACTTTGAAGACGCAAGCGCATCTGCAGGGTGGTTAAAGGAATTGAGTGTAAGTCATCATGAGCATATTCCTGAAACAGAAGAGTACGGTATATCATCATTCGTTTACTATAGACGTTATCCTTTTCATACCGAACGCTTTACGAATTGGGTTCATTCTATGCCTGATAATATAGTAAGAGCAAAAGGGATTGCCTGGTGTGCAACCCGAAATGAACTAACACTTATCATGTCACAAGCGGGTCCTTCTGTTTCAATTGAACCTATAGCATATTGGGTTGCTTCTTTACCTAAATTTGAAAAAGAACAAACAATTAAAGAAAACCCACAACTTTTAGAAGACTGGGACTCTGAGTTTGGTGATCGTCATTCAAAAATAGTTTTTATCGGTATTGATCTACCTGTTCAGGAAATTAGAGAAGCGTTAGATAAATGCTTACTAACTAATAAAGAAATGAATCAAGATTGGTCAGCTTTACCTGACCCATTTGATTGGGTATTAGAAGAAGCATAAAAGATAAGGCGTAGAATCTTAAGTAATGTCGAACGTTGGATGATCGTCTTTTAAGCTTGCACGTACATTTAAGGAGGGATTGATTTGGCAAAAAAGTCAAAAGTAGCAAAACAGAATAAGAGACAAGCATTAGTTGGTAAATATGCCGTTTTAAGAAACGAACTTAAAGAGAAAGGAAATTATGAAGCGCTGAGAAAACTTCCAAGAGATTCTTCACCGACACGATTACATAATCGCTGTGAAGTAACAGGAAGACCAAGGGGTTATTTGAGAAATTTCAAAATGTCGAGAATAGCTTTTAGAGAATTAGCTTATAAGGGCCATTTACCTGGTGTGAAAAAAGCTAGTTGGTAAAAAGGGATTGTCCAAATTTGATGTTAAAGAGACTATCATACCAGGTTATCTGTCCTGTATTGAAAAGGAAACATAAATGTATTGACATCCAATATATGATATTATATCATTCAAAACGAAACAGTTACGATTTAAATAAGGAGGAACACGAAAGATGCGCGTAAATATCACGCTACAATGTACAGAAACAGGGGACCGTAATTATATAACCACGAAGAACAAGCGAAATCAACCTGATCGTTTAGAATTAAAGAAATATTCACCTAGACTCAAACGATATACCATACATAGAGAAACAAAATAGTTCGACAATAGTGGAATTCTAAGTATGATGAAATGATTTTATTCAAGTCAGCTCTAAAATAAACAACGACATGAGTATTCAAAGCAATTAATTAGTTACGTTAATTCTTAAATAGTTTATATAACTGTCTTCGGATTACAGATTATATTTCACATAGCTTACCTCACAATTAGTCTAATAAGGAGTAAGGAGAAAAGAATGCAGGGTGAATCATATATAGAGAGAAAAAGTCATACTGCCTTAAGTCATCGTCAGTATTTGACACTAGCTGTTCCATTAATCATATCAGGACTATCAACCCCATTATTAGGTGCTGTCGATACCGCTGTTGTTGGAAGGATGTCAGATCCGATTCATATTGGTGCCGTAGCAATCGGTACCTTGATTTTCAATACGATGTATTGGTTGCTCGGCTTTCTTCGAGTCAGTACGACCGGATTCACATCACAAGCACAAGGAGCAAACAATGAGTTAGAAACATTTCTATCTTTTTTACGACCTATGGGACTTGCACTCATATTTGGAGCGATCTTTATCATCTTCCAATACCCCATTTTGCAAGTAGCCCTATATTTCATTGGTGTTGGAAAAGAAATAGGTAGTTTAGCTTCAACCTATTTCTCGATACGAATCTGGGGTGCACCATTTACATTATTAAACTATGTGATGATTGGTTGGCTTATTGGAATAGGTAAGGTTAGGCTGTCATTGGCCATCCAAGTTATAATGAATGGTTTAAATATTATCCTAGATATAACCTTTGTTATTTGGTTGGGATTTGGTGTTGCAGGGGTTGCCTATGCCACCTTGATATCGGAAGTTAGCGCAGTCATGTTTGGACTATTAATAATTTTCCGAACAATGAAATCACGCGGATATAAGATAAACATAAAGAAATTAGTTGAACCTGCCCCACTTTTGAGTATGTTAATCGTCAATCGTGATTTGTTTTTACGAACAATTTGCTTACTTACGATGACGACTATTTTTACAGCAAAAGGAGCAAGTTTGGGTGATATCATTTTAGCAGCGAATGCGATCTTACTACAAATTCATTATATGATGGCTTATTTACTAGGTGGCTTTTCAAACGCTTCAAGTATTCTTATTGGCAAAGCGATTGGTAGCAGAGAACCTGCACTCTATAAACGTGTCCATTCATTATCAGCACAGTGGGGACTGATCACGGCAATTGGCTTATCAATATCGATCACGTTATTTGGCAAAGAACTAGTATCATTTTTCACAACGAGCATCGAGGTCAGAGAGACATCATTAACATACTTAGGATGGATGATTGTGTTCCCGCTTGTAGGCTTTTGGGGTTTACAATTAGAAGGCATCTTTTCAGGAGCAACGAGAGCAAGGTTTATTCGGGATGCGATTTTTTTCGCCCTTATTTTGTTTAGTTTAACTATTTATCTAGCTTTACCATACCTTGACAATCATGGTGTCTGGCTAGCATTTATTTTATTTAGTCTTGGCCGTTCGCTTTTCTTGTGGTTATACGTACCGACATTAAACAGGTTAACATTAAGTTGACTCTATATATTTCCTCTATGTAAGATTGAGAGGACTGATTCTTAGGTTTTGTCTCATTACATTCTATTTCAACCTTCATTTCCAGATAGATAAAAATTGTAATAATAAGTTAAAATGAGGAGCTTGATTGATGGTGGAAAAATGTATTTAACTATCTGGTGTGGGTTAGCTGTAATATACCCCAAAAATAGAAATGAGAAATATTAATTTAATAGAAAGAAGGAGACGACAATGAAAATAAATTTAATGATTTTTATCTCATCTATAAAAGAACAAAAAGAGATGAATATACACAAATCAATGATGAAAACTATTGAATCTACTATTCGACCTGTTAAAGGCGACATCATAGATGATCCAGGATTCCATCCAGGATTTCATAATGGATATGAAGTTGTAAAAGTCACGATTAATTATGCATCAAATGAATGCTATGTTTCTCTTCTACCTCTTGTGTTGGACCTTGAGGAAATTAGTATAAAAACATATATAGAGAAACTTGAAGCACACGGGTGGTGTGCTTTCTCAAATGAAGAGTTAAGAAATATGTAAAAATAAACGTTCAACAAACGTGCACTAAGAGGCTTGAATTTAATCTATGCCTTCTTAAAGCAATGAATAGTATTTGCCTTAGCAAGAGGAGAGGACAAACTCCCTTCTCCTTGGCCGAGTAGCTCTATACCACTGAAGGCAAAAGATAAAGATCAGGACAATATCAATCGCATCTCCTCCATAATACATGAGCATTCCACCGAACTCTGCTTGTTCAAGAGGAATCCCTTTAGGAGGGAGTGCATAAATATATTTCGATAAAACGCCATGTCCAGCTAAATAACAGACTAAAACAAGCGCACGATAGTTAAAACTAGTTTGATGCGGATTTGGATCAACCGAAATCATCGATAATGTAAACAGATAACCTGCTAAAAAAACATGAAGATGTACTAGTAAATAGAGCATTGTATTCTGATGCATTTCTGAGAATAAATTAGTTGTATAGAGAAGCCATAACCCACCGATATTGAGAATAGCGGCTAATAGTGGATTTGTAAAGAAGCGAATCGGTTTACTTTTCATAATACGCATGATCCTCCGTGCTATTTTCACTTTTGTGATTCTTAACAATAATGTCATTGGTGCTGCGAGCACCAATAGAAGAGGGGCAAGCATACCAAGGAGTAAATGGTTGACCATATGTACGACAAAATCGACATGAGCACGGCTCGCTAACGGTCCAACCACAGTCCCTGCTATACATAACACACCTAAGACCCAAAATATTATTCGGATAAACGGCCATTGCTTGTATCTTCGGTTTGTTTTAGAAACTGCATGAAAATAAACGATTATTGCTAACACAAACAGAAGAATTAAAGGAAATGATTGTAGAAGGTTGGTCTCGTTTTGGATATGGTCATGGTTCATTAGAAGTTGCTCCTTCGACTGGTTTTGGTGTAGAACGAGTTCGAACAATGATGATAACACCAATAATCAGCATCACTGCAGCAAGAGAGTTCCATACTAAATCATAGGGAAAAATAACAACCTGATAGCGAATCTGGTGAATCCTCATCAGCTTATGTTGAATTAATCCATCATATAACTGAAAAGCTCCGCCCCCAAACAACACACCCCCAAGCCACTTCATGAGTGAAAATCCGTTCCTCCTCCGTAAATCCGCAACCATAAACAAGGAAGCAACCGTTGCAAACCAGCTAAAGGCATGAAACACACCATCAGAAACAAGTCCAATTGCAGTTGTCAATTTATCGTAAAAATGATGCCAATGGAGAATTTGGTGAAAAATGGTTTCATCAATAAAAGCAATTAAACTAATTCCAAATAATACACCGGACCATATATTTTTTGACTGATTAGGAAGTGCATTCCTTTTACTAGAATAACTATTTTCTGTAGCCACCTGAATCCTCCTTTACTAACTCTCATGATAATCTTTATCTCAGTTTACCCAGAAAACAATACAACAAACAGATTGGTACCTTGATAATACTAAGACTTATCGAAGAAAAGAGGCCATTTCACCTCAAGTTGTTCGACTTTTCGATCATTCAGCAAAGTTCACACCTTTCTTACAATATTTATTCGTTCATACCCTTGTTTCAACAAATAGACCTTACCAACTATGATAAGACATGCACTTTTTTGTATTGTTTTTTTCATGAAAACCATTTATAAAATGTTACAATGTGTGTAGTCAGTACATTTCACATGTAGAGTTTTTTCTAAAAATAAAATATATCTTGAAAATTCTATACATGAATATGCGAAAACAAAGGAAACTAAATAAAAAAATGGAATTTTTCTACTTATCTTACATACATGGTAAAGGAGTTTTATCATGAACGAATTAATAACAACTTACTACCCAAAAGCTATTGAACGGTCCAAGGGAATGGTTTATAAAGATCTTTATCATTACTTGGAAATAAAAGAGAGCGAACCCACTTACGAACAGTACATAAGGGAGCGAGCTCAGTATCTTGAACAAATTTGGATGAATGCTTGGCTTAATTTCACAGCTAGCCAAGTATCTTATTCAGAAAAAATAACTTATCTACAGATGAATGGTTTTGACATGGAAGGAATAAACAAAAAGTTGATGAATCAAATGTTCCGAAATGAAATGAGAAATGTAGAACCATTTGATTTAATTGATTGGTTGGACAGTACCTTTGCAAACCAAAATAAAAAATGGCAAGAAACGTATAAGCAAGCAAGGGAAGCGTTTATGAACAAATTAAAAATTGAACAGAAGCGTGAGGCAGAAAAAAGGTTATTTGTCACCGTTGAGGATAAGATTGAAAAATTACTCGGAAAGCATTATGAAGATCTATATCTTCATATCCGTTATTTTATAGGCTGTCATCTTGCTATTGAGATTGAGAAAAAAGGAACGATCTTCTCAGCAAAAAATACAACGTTTTCAGTCTATTTATCAGAAGAAATAGAACAATCGTATAATAGACGTCACTATGAAGATGATTTAAATGAGAAATATGAAGGTCTCATTTCAAATTACTTATTAGACTTTGGCCCCACTTGGCTAAAAGATCATCTGTCCCAAGATTTATTAGCTGATTACTTTAATACGTATCAGGAAAAAATGCCAAACTCATTTTTAAAAGAAGTAGCTTTTGACCCATTTGTTGATCTTAGCTTGGAATTCTTTGAAGACTTGCTACATGAGCATGTCCTTGATCTCATTAAGCTTATCGATATTCCTTTTGATTTAGCAACACACAAAGAAATATACGATAAAGACGTTTCCGAAAGAGAAAGAATAGAAATTGAAGACCAAGAGGCCATCAAACGCCAAAAAGAAACCGAAGTACGAATGATCAATGATCTTTTCGGGCGAGAATACAACCCACCAGCAGGTCGTAATATTCAATATGTTCTTCACGTCGGTGAAACCAACACAGGTAAAACCTTTCAAGCGATAAAACGGATGAAGCAAGCAGTAAGTGGGATTTATTTAGCACCCCTTCGGTTATTAGCGCTTGAAATATATGAAACATTAAATGAAGAAGGTATCCCTTGCTCATTAAAGACAGGAGAGGAAGAGAAAATGAATGATGAAGCTTCTCATATATCCTGTACGGTTGAGATGTTTCACGAGAAAGACTTTTATGATGTTGTCGTAATTGATGAAGCTCAAATGATTGCAGATAAAGACCGTGGCTTTTCATGGTATAAGGCTATAACAAAAGCCAATGCAAAAGAGGTCCATATTATTTGTAGCTTCAATGCTCAATCAATGATCCTTCAGTTATTAGGAGACTCTGATGTTGCTGTGCATGAATATGTAAGAGACATCCCGTTAGAAATTGAATCCAATTTATTTCGCTTACATCAAACACGAAAAGGGGATGCTCTTGTTTGCTTTTCTCGAAAACGCGTTTTAGAAACGGCATCGGAGCTGCAACATAAGGGTAGACAAGTAAGTATGATATACGGCAGTATGCCACCAGAAACAAGGAAAAAGCAAATGCAGAGATTTATAAACGGTGAAACATCAATCATTGTTTCAACAGACGCGATCGGCATGGGTTTGAATTTACCGATTAGGAGAATCGTCTTTTTAGAAAATGATAAATTTGATGGAACGAGAAGAAGATGGTTAAAATCTCATGAAGTAAAGCAGATTGCTGGCCGAGCTGGTCGGAAGGGACTATATGAAAGTGGAAAAGTTGCATTTACAAGTGAGGTCAAAATGATGAACCGCCTTTTGCATCAAGAAGATGTTCCGATTCATGGATTTGCAATTGCCCCAACAACAAATGTTCTTGAAAAATTCCAAAAATACTCACATAAGCTAGGTTTATTTTTCTACTTATGGGATCAATTTAAAAGCCCAGAAGGAACGAAGAAGGCAGGTCTAGCCGAAGAAAAATTGTTATATGAAATGATTGAAGACACGATTATTGAGGCTAAACTTTCTTTAGCTGACTTATACGGGTTTTTACATATCCCTTTTTCTACAAAGGAGCCCTTATTGAGAGCACAATGGAAACAAAAGCTTGAAGCCGTTGTAGAAGGTCAAGAATTACCAGATCCTCAACTAAAGGAAACTAGTCTTGAAGAACTAGAATTATCGTATAAATCCGTTGGTCTCCACCTGTTATTTTTGTACAAATTAGAAAAACGTACTGAAGCCCATTACTGGGAAAGAATTCGTGATGAAATCAGTGACTCAATCCATGAAAACTTAAAATCAGGAGTGAAAATTGCCAAGAAAACCTGTCGAACATGTGGGAAATCTCTGCCCTCAAGGTTTAAATTCCAAGTGTGTGATGCATGCCATGTAGAACGTCGTGGTAGGAAGAAGAGTTTTTAGATCGATAACATAAAGCAGTTCGGTTTAGAGGTACAAAAGTTGAAATCAAGTTAATATTAAGGCGAATTCGCATAGGGATTCGTCTTTTGTGCCTTTTAACAAAACTACAAAGGATTTAACATCTTTTATAGAGGAGAGGCAATCGCTATTGACCAGATTCCAAAATGCAAATTTAATTTTTTGTTATTTAATAAGCTAAATAGAGAGTCAATTTAATATATTTTATGGAATTATGGAATATTATATTAATAATTAAGAGGTTGAAATAAAGTACTTATAGTAATAAGCAGGATTGTACGATAAGCATGGGGTTCTAAACATTTATAAATAAGGTATTTGGAGAGGCTGTCTTCATTATGATCGTATCAATTTAAGTTTATTTGTGGATGCATTCTTATTAAAGTAACGGGTATATGCATTACAGGGATAAAGGAGTGATTGAATTGAGTCATTTTAACGTAATTGAAACATACAAAATCTATCTACAAGACTATTCATTGGAGCAACTAAGACATATATCTGCAGAAGGAGTTTGGTCTATTGGTCAAATGTACGATCATTTGATCCTCGTTGCTCATGATTACCTTAACAATGTGGAAACTTGTGCGGCAACAAAGAAAGAGCAAACACTTGGAAAAACGGAGTTTGGTGAACATTTATATAAAATTGGAGGATTTCCACCAATTAAAATCAAGTTACCGGACGAACTAAATACCACACCAAACAATTCGGATAGTAAAGAATACCTTATCAGTAGGCTTGATCAAGTAATAGAGAGGTCGAGACAATGGGAATCTAAGGTCGATGCGATTAATCCAAATTACAAAGTTAAACATGAAGGCTTTGGCTGGCTTAATGCCAAGGAGTGGTACGATCTGGTAAACATGCATTTCCGTCATCACTTGCGTCAGAAGTCCGAATTAGAACGAAAACTTGTGTTCTAAGAACTTACAAGTTTTCAAGACTTTTAAATCAGCATCAAGTAGGAGTTCTTTAACAACACCTTGTTTTTTGACTAAAGGTGCAACTACTTAATGGATATAAGGATATATAAGGATATATAAGGATATATGTGGTAATATAAGGATAAAAATACTAAAGTGGGTAATTTGTTTTGGAGCTATTTACAGAAAAGTTAATACTTATTTCAATATTTATATTTATCATCCATTCTATTGAAACACTTGCATATGCCGTCAGATTATCTGGTGCAAGAGTAAGATTGTTAGCCTCAGCTTTATCATTATTTAATTTGATGGTTATGTTCTCACGATTGGCAAATATGATGCAACAACCTTTTACTGGGAGTCTTATTGATAATGCCCCTAAAATAAAAACTTTAGAGTTTGTGGAGAACCAATATAGAGTCATTATCGGATCATCTACATTGGGTACAATACTAGGAATTCTCTTACTACCTACCTTTATTGCTATATTTTCAAGAGCGATTATTCATTTATCTGAAGAAAGAGGCTCTATTCCCTCATTGTTAAAAAAGGGATTAACAATGGAATACATAAAACGAACTGTAAAACATATCCATTTACCTAAGCTATCTTACTTAAAGGGTATTAGAATGAAAGATTTCCCTATAAGATTATTCATTATAAATATGGTGATAACGGCAATCTATACAATTGGAGTATTATCAGCTTTATATGCAGCTTTACTAGCCCCCGAAAGGGCTTCAACAGCTATTATGGCTTCGGGTCTAATTAATGGAATTGCTACTATTTTACTTATAATCTTTATTGACCCTAAAATTTCTATTCTTGCTGATGACGTAATAAATCAAAAGGGAAGTTACCATAATTTGAAAGCGATATCTCTTATGATGATTACTTCTCGGTTACTAGGAACGATATTAGCTCAAGTACTATTCATTCCAGGGGCCGAATATATAGCGTGGTTTACTAAATTTATAGTTTAGATTTTTTGATTTTTTAATCAGTTAGCGGGTTTTATTCCTTCATCAGGGAATGTTTTTCTTATTGAACAAAGGGAACAGGAATTTCAATCTAATTTTGATAGAAAAAGGGTGAAGGCAATGACACGGCAAATAAAAGCACAATAATATGTGACTGGGGAGACACTCTTATGTAGGATTTCCCCCAGTTTAAAGGTCTATGGCATATTGGGAACAAGTAGAAGCAATCCTGGTATTAAAGAGGCATTAGAAAAGGTATGCCCAGATTATATTTGTTGTGTAGCTTCAAATGATGGCGATTCAAACACAGAACTAATGGGAGAAGCTTTGAGTCGGGTTGATATAAGAAAACATTTCTATCACCCTTTTACATCTGGTGAACTAGGGGTTACAAAACCAAACCTTGAATTTTTCACTGAAATACTCAAAAACTTAAAATTAACACCTGAAGAATGCTTAATAGTGGGGAATGATTACGAAAAGGATATTATACCTGCAAAAATCTGTTGGATTGCATACAATATTATTTACAAAAGAAAATAATAGTTCAGTTTTTAATGATGCGGATTATTCAATTAATTCGATGTATAAATTATATGAAATCATAAAGAATTTTGATCGTTTTAATAAAACAATTGATTAACTTTTACTTTTTAAAGAACTTGCGATATTGTGAAAAAATACACTTTCGAACGGGGGCTTTAATGGCGCGAAATGGTTCTAGATTACTTAGAGGTTTGTCATATTTCTCTGGTAAGGCTACAGTTCCAGTTCATTAGAATTGAAGGGTTATATCGAAGAATCAAATGATCTAGTAACTTCTTGAAGGGTTCTCGAAATAAGCCGGTTACAGCTCTATACAAGAAAATACCACTAGTCGTGCTTGTTTAGTCGAAGAGAGCATAAATAGAGCCTGGTAGAGTAGAGTGCTCTCCTCTTGATTTATTCCATATTATCACAGTCAAAGTAACACTACCTTATTCCTTTTAGGAATTGAACATATAGCTTTTACTTAAAATTTGAATTTACAGCAGCTGAATTTAAACTATAGGGTTTTGCCTTATAGGTCATCTCATTGAAGATGATCTTTCCAGCTGCTGTTATATTTATATTCAGTTTTTACTAGCACTATCCCTGTTTAGTGGCTATATTAGTTACTTTGTTTTGTTTGTTTAGTATGTTTACCTCGTTATCCTTTGCAATTCTTTCTACCTCTGTTAGAAGTGATGATCTTAACCATATGGTATTTACGACAGATACTATAGCCCCTACTATGACAATTAACCCGATCTCCAAAATACGATTCTTTTTGTTATTCCACACAGTATCTACCTACTTTATATTATTTGAATCTTAGTTTTTCTTATAAACGGTTAGTTATACTCATTAAAAAAAGAACAAATGATTTAGTAACTAAATGAATAGTAACTCCGACTACTTTCTTGGTGATTTTAGTAATGCTTACGAGTTGGAGTTGTGGATGATAAAAAGGAAACTAATATTGAAAAAAGTCAAAATAGATTAGATGGTTGTTTAGATTAGAGAGACTTATCCTGCAAAGACTTATGGAATGAAAGTTGAGCATTTAAATAGCAATACTTATCATGTAGGAATTACATGTTTCTTCAGCTATCCGAGCATTAGGTGAAACAGCAGCAAATTTTAGTAGTATTTTGCTTTAAAATGGGAACACAAGAAAAAGGTACGCTATCTAAAACGAACGATTTAACATTATATTATTTGGAATAGGATAGTCTTTTCAGCGAACACTTACTGGCTTCTTCACGTAATCCTGGAGCATAAAAACTTAATTTTTTAATGAAATAACATGTTTCCGGAAAATGATGTTCAAGGAAGCGTAGTGTTGATTTATTTAGAATCGTTTTTTCTTTATATTTAATAACCATACCATAAATAAACCTGCTCATTTCAATCGTCGTTTTTCCTACATCGTTCGCAAATTCTTGCTGACGAGCAAAATTAGGTTCTTTAAACCGTAAATAACCTTTCAAATGGCGATTTTGAATAATAAATGCTTGATAATTACTTATATATCCCACTGCTTGTTTAGTTGCCATCAATTCTATTGGGTCAAGTAAATCTTCAAAAAGAAGTACGTGTCCTAATTGGTCCTCCAGCCATAAGTCCATTAAGTCAACTAATGGTAGAAGAACAGGTTTTTTCCCTTGGACTAAGAAAGTTAAAATCCGCAGGTACTCCTGATTCTCGGCCAGTGTTCCATTTAAATATGTAGGAGACAAATTTAAATTCACTTTATTATCAATTCGAAGTGATTGTAGCTTCCCTTCAAATTCATAGTAGCCTTTTGCCACAGGCCAAGCTCTTTTAGCAAAGTAAATCATTGTTTCATCAGTATATAGAATTGTTTTTGGAATCGAGTTTAACTGGAAAATAAGTTCACCAAATAAATGAATATACTGCTGTGAAGTATTTACATATTCAACCTCACTCACAGAAAGATGATCCCTCACAAAATAAGCATGGTCCTGTAGAATCTCTAACCAAAATAAATGTTCATCCCAAATAGGTATCAAATTGGTTGTCATATATCTCCACCTCTATTAATTAGACTCTTATTTTACATACTGTTTAAAAGTAAAACGTTATTCTATATCTTACTTTTAGATCTTTGTTAAATTTACCAAGCTGTTTTCTTATACCTTAAAAGCAACAGAGATTCGAAAACTGCCCCAATATTTATATATATGAAGGAGGAGGTACAGAAATGAATTTTTGATGATATTGAACTAATGAAAATCTACATAACATATTAGAAACTTGGAAAGATAAATATATTACGAAAAATGAAAAGGATGTTTTGTAAAATGAGGAACACAAAGCTCTTTATGATTATAATGACTCTATTGCCTTGGCTATCTGTTCCACTATTAAATGCTAAAACATTTAAAAGATTTCTTCCCAGTGCATTATTCATGTGTTTATATGTTACGGCAGAAGGATATTTAGCCCAGAAGAAAAAATGGTGGTGGTTTCTATTTCCTGTAAAACCAAATGTAGTAGGTGAGATGCCATTAATTTTCGGGCCCTTCTTAGTCGGTTCTCTTTGGATCCTAAAATATACCTATGGAAAATTTAGTTTATACTTGTTAATTAATATTGTGATTGACTCCATTTTTACGTGTTTTACATTAAATTGGTTCAAAAAAATTGGATATGTGTCTCTCGTTAGACTAACTAAATTTCAGCTTGCATTATTATTTTTAGTAAAATCAATTTTAATGTACGGATTTCAAGTCATGTATGAAAAATATTTTTATCAAGACACAAATGAGAAATAAGTTAAATGGTAGACGAAAGTACTAAATACCGCTGGTTGTTTTATCTATAGTGAAAGAGAAGCGGGGACGCTCTTCTGATTCTACTGACAGGATAGCATTCCTGTATATTGTTATTTCTCAACTTTGTAAAAAATAGAGCTCCTTCAGGTATTGAGTATAGACACCACTCTAACTCAAAACCTTAGGGAGGAACCCCTAATATGAAGTTTAAAATGCAAGACAAACAAAATCAACTAAAGAAAGAATTTTCGATTCACATCTTGTTATGGGTGTAGATACCGATCAACAGTTATATGTTGCACTAGCTGTTAATTTCCGTAGTATGGTAGTCGGAGAGACTCTTACATTTGAATAATGAAGAGTGGTTCGTATGACTATTAAATTGGATGAATAAACTGCAAACATTAAAACATAATAGATACAATCATAGTTGGGATGGAACCACTGGCCAATACTAGATTAATCTATCAAAATGGTTAGATAAAAAAACATTCAGGTAGTAACAGTAAATCCCCAATTTGGAAAATGGAAAAGAGAATTGTGATAGTATTCAATCAATAGCGATAAAAAGGATTCCCTTGTTATCGCTATTATGGTAAAAACGGTTACTAGCTTTTGTTCAACCATCATTAGAATCTTATGAAAAACTTTGAGTTCTAATGTCTAACCGTGATGTTTTTGTTAAACGTCTTTTGAGCTCTAGTTATCTATTAAAACGATGGAAAGATTGGTCTTTCTAGAACTCCGACAATATAGTGTAAAAGGTTAACTGATGAGTTGAAGATCAATTTTAAACTTGTGATCAACTATAAAGCCAGACTATGGAGCAAGGAAAAAAGTGATTTTCTTGTAATGAGGTTAATTAGGGAAGAAAATAATGGTAAAATTAGTAAGAGCCTTTTTGGAAGGTGAATTTTTTAATTCAAAGGGTTCTTATATCTTGGGGTATGACATTTTAATTTTCTTATAAAATGCTTTAAGGAGGGTGAAATGGAACCGAAAATAAATATCAATAATTCAACACAATTTTCCTGGTTGTCGCGTTGGCCGTATTGGATTGGGTATGCAGCTGCTTTATGGTCCCTACTATACGGGTTACTCGGGCTGTACTGGTTATTAGGTGGAAACGGATTTCCTTTTGGGGAAAACGATTCACGGGCAGAAATGATGGGATCATTTTTAACAAATCTTGATGTTGAAGTCGGGGGAACAGTTATTGCCATAGCTGGATTGGTAGGTACAGTAGTCGCTATAGCGATGATAATGACATGGGGAAGTCATTTTCCTCGTGCCATATTTCTCTCCTTTGCTTGGATAATGAGTCTGACGCTTATCTTTATAGTTCCAGATTCGCGGATTGTGCAGAACTTTGCTTATTTATTTTTGCTTTACTTTGATCTGATGGATTGGAGAGTTATTAATCAAGTTTTTTGTATAGTTGGTGGGTTCATATGGGGCGGTTCTGCAATAGCATATTCCCGTCTGTCACAGAATGCTTGCGGTCATTGTGGCAGGAATAACGCTACAGAAGAATCATCAGCGAAAGCAACAGCAAAGTGGGGAAAATGGGTTACCTATTTAGCCGTTATTATGGCATTGCCATACGGTATTATACGATGGGCGTGGGCGTTAGGAATTCCTTTGGGGACCAATGACTCATCAATGGTTGGGAATGAAGACAATGTTTTGGCAGAAGCCATACTGGGAGGATTATGTATTGGAGGTGGAATTCTAACTCTCGGACTTATTAAAAGATGGGGATTGATTTTTCCACGGTGGTGTTTTTATCTAGCAGGTAAACAAATTCCAATTTGGTTTGTTATGGTTCCGGCTGTATTGATGTCGGCTATTATCACGATAACGGGGCTAAAGCTCAGTCCACAAATCATATTGATGATGGTTAATGGCTCAATTACCTATGAAAATTGGGGGCAATTTGTTCCATTTTTGTTCTGGTTGCCGTGGGGAATAACCTTAGGGATAGCAGTTCTAGCCTATTATTTAAAAAGGCGGGGACGATGCAAGCATTGTGGTAAACTTTAACTTATTCGGGGTTCCACAAGAAAGGCATAGTTCAAAAGAGCCAAACCCTTGATACAGATGGGTTTGGCTCATTTTTCTCACTTCTGATAGTAAATTTTTATGTTAACTAAAAATGCATATTAGATTATTTCAATCAAATTCACGTCTCACTGACACAGTCTGCAAAAGCAGCGAATGTTTTGATATAAACTGTTCTTTCGGGAAACTAGTCGCGTTGTTGCGAATCGGTACTGTTCCGGAACCTGATAAGCCCAATTTCCTTTAATGCCGAGTAGATTCGGATTGATGCCAAAAGTTTAGTATCACTTTATGACTTTTCCTGTCATAAAACCTACTATTTAAATGTCTTCGTTACTTTTTTTGTTCTAACTAAAAAAGAGGCAGCAATCCAGGAAGTAATTGGAATAGTCAGAGCTATACCGATTCCGGCACAAAGTAAAGTGATCATTTCAGCGCTAAAAACTTTTGAATTTACGATTTCTCCAACAGAATAAGATAAATCTTTAAACCATATAAGCAATCCCATATAGCCACCAATGAAGGCGAAAAATAACGTATTCGTATTTGTTCCTAAGATATCCTTCCCAATACTTATTCCAGATGTGAATAAATCTTTCCTACTAATTAATGGATTATGATTTAATATTTCGCGCATGGGAGATGTAATGGAAATGGCAACATCAGTAATCGCACCTATTGTACTCATAATAATCATGGAAGCCCCAATTTTAACAAAATCTACTCCAATATAAAGGGAAAACATACTAATTTCCTCTATTTCTTCTTCACCAAATCCCTGAATCATAGAATTTTCTGTCACGATGACAATAAAAAATAGTAAAATAACAAATGTGATAATAGTAGAAATGAATGCTGCTGTTGTTTTTCTGTTCACTTCATTAATATAAAATAGAGTTATACAACTAATCACTGTACATGCAATTAATGTTAAGATAGTTGGATTAACATTTGGATCTGTCATAAAAAGTATGGTAAGAAAGAGCACACTAAAATTTAAGAATAAAGCAATAAAAGACCGTGCTCCTTTTTTTCCACCAATAAGTATCATCAATAGAAATAAAATGGTTGCTAGCCACACTAATACATTCATTATCTCGCCCTCTTTCGATTAATGAAAAAAATAGAAGTATATAGACCGATAGGAATAGTTAATACGATTCCAATTCCACCAGCTAGAGCTCGCGCTAATTCCAATGAAAGGTTCATGGAAAGGGTATACCCCAATGGAGAATCATTCTTCAAATACAAAATAAGCATTGGAATGGAACCACTTATATAGGCAAAAAACAAAATATTTGTCATGGTTCCCATAATATCTTTTCCAATATCCATTCCTGAAGCTTTAAGTCCTTTTACTGGTATGTTGTTATTCTTTTCATACAACTCAAAGATAGAAGAAGACATTGTAATTGCTACATCCATTACAGCACCTAAAGATCCGATCAATAACCCTGCCATAAATACCATTTTATAAGGACGTGTTAGAAATTGCATTTCTTCATATCGAAGACCATTTTCGGAAGTTAACGACATAACAAGATAGGTAATTAACAGCGAAATAAAAGTTCCTAGAAGGGTCGCAACAATAGCTGAATATGTTTTTCCATTAAAACCGTTAACGAGTAACAAAGATATAATAGTAAATAAAATAACACTAATACTGCATATCAATAACAAACTAATGCCTGATGTACTCAGATAAATATCTAAAGCATATGATATCAAAGCGCCATTGACTGCCAAACTTATAATAGAAAACAGTCCTTGCTTTTTTCCAACGATAAGTAAAGTAAATATAAAAATCCATGCTATAATCAAAACAAATTTATCACGTTTTACGTCTTTTATGGTACCAGTTAAAACTGTATTTTCTTCTGTGTTTGTATCAATTGAAACAAACAATTCATTCCCAACATGGTATTCTTGATCATAAGCTCCGGATGATGAATACTCATTAGTTAAATGGATAAGTTGTCCTTTTTCTTCTCCATTTTTTATTCCAGCTATTATACGCTGAGTAAATAGATGATCTTCATTATCATGTATATCAATAACTTCAGTTGTATCTTCCAGATTTGTTTTGATTACTTCCGCTATTGGACGATCATAGAATGAATAATTGTGATTAACAAAAAAAACAGAGGCGACAAAGCAAAGTGCTATTATGGTGTACAAAAACATTTGTATGTAACTCGTTTTTTTTAATTTGCTTACTATAAAATTCAAAAAAACCCCTCCAACTATCGGGATGGTATCTAGTGTATAAAATTGAACATATTGGTTTCATGGACCAATATGTTCAATTTTCATAAATTATTATGAAAAAAGTGCATTTTTCTGGACAGCAGCTTATCCCCAGACAGAAACCTTACCTAACGATACTATCCAGTTAACAATGAACTTATAGAATAACAGGGATGTTTTCAAAACGTCAAGAGAATCTCTCCCATTCGTCTCTTGTTACGATTAGAGGTTAAGTTTGAGCCTACTACTTACATAATTTGAAAAAAAAAGTTATAAGTTGATTAGCCTCTGCCTTTTACTTCATAACTAGACTAATAAACTTATTTACATTTTTCGTTAAAAAAGCAAGTAACTTTCTAACTACACCACTTGATATAAAAGCATTTGACGAGCAGCCCTTCCAAATTAAGATGATTCTAGTGCCAAAAATTCAAACAAGTAATCCCTAAAAACAACGAGGATGGAATTTACAAAGATTCAAATAATTATAGGAATATAAAAATGAGAGTAATCGTAGTAAAAAACCCGGAGGAGCAAAAATGATAAATAAATCAGATATAGTTGCAAGAGAGGAAAATCTGATTATTTGACAAATCCTATACTAGGCATTGAAGGGTCCTGCGAAGGTGGTAGCTGTGGAAGCAGCATTAGGAAAATATAGAAGTAGGACCGTGTGTAATGGTCTTGTTAACAGCAGTGGATATGCCAAATACACGTTATGCCGCTTATTCAAATGAAGGTTCCAGATAATCTTTCATTTGGAGAAATGGCAGATGGGAGCAGGTATCTGTATTTAGTATAATGAACAATTATTTGAAGAAGAAGTATTAAAAGCTACAATAAACAAGGTGTAGATGTTATTCTAGATTTCATCGGTGCATCCTATTGGGAGAAAACAGTTGTTGTTCAAAAAGTCCAATTGAAGATATATACATGTCCATATCGCAAATAGAAAAATAGGAACAATAATTATACGTATAAACTAATATTTAATTATTTCTTAATTCAATGGTGAAGAGACATAAATTTTAGTTAACTAAGATTCAAAGGAAAAAACGATAACTTTACATTAATTTCCGAAAAGTTATCCGTTTTAACTAGTGAAGATTATTGGGGTTTCACGCTCACTAAGGCATTTTTTCCATATTAACCCCTGAATCCTTACGATAAAGGCTTCCAGTATTACTTATATATATTTAGAAATTATCTTAATTGAATTCGGATTTTTACTTTATTTCAATTACAATCTTTCCTTTAGCATGATGGCTTTCACTTAGGGCATGGGCTTCCTTGATCCCTTCTTCGGATAAGGGGAATTTATTACCAACAATGACTTTTATTTTGTTTTGTTCTAAAAGAACAGCTATCTTTTCTAACTGTTTTCCATTTGGGACGAGCCAAACATTACCAGATTTAATATTTTTCAGTGAAGCTTTGTCTTGATTGGGCTCAGAAACAATAGAAGCTAACTTACCACCTTCTTTTAAAACAGTAAAGCTTTTTTCTTGGTTTTCTCCTCCTAGTGAATCAAGTACAAAATCAAAGTCTCTAAGAATTTTTTCAAAGTCTTGTTTTTTATAGTCAATGACTTCATCCGCTCCAAGCGACTTTAAAAATTCTATATTATGGGTTCCAGCTGTAGTTGCAACATAGGCACCTGCATCTTTAGCAAGTTGGACGGCAAACGTTCCAACTCCTCCCGCCCCTGCATGAATGAGGACTTTGTCCCCTTTTTGAATTTTTCCAAAGTCAAATAAACATTGCCAAGCTGTCAGACCTGCAAGTGGAACACACGCTGCCTCTTCAAAGCTTATATTTTCTGGAATTTTGGCTAGCAAATGAGCATCAACTGTAGTATATTCTGCATACGTTCCGCTGTTTGTTGTTTCGGGACGAGCAAAGACCCTGTCCCCAACATTAAAGTCTTTAACATGTTCACCAACTTCATCAACTACACCTGCAGCATCCCAACCTAAAATAATAGGGAAATCAAATGGTATCATTTCTTTAAGATATCCTTCACGAAGTTTCCAATCGATAGGATTAATCGAGGTAGCATATAGCTTTACAATTACTTGTTTAACTCCAGGAATAGGCTTTTGAATTTCCATTTCTTTTAGTTGTTCTTTTCCACCATATTGTTCAATAACAATGGCTTTCAATTAATTCACTCCTCTATTTTTTGTACAATAAATTACACTACAAGTGCAATAAACGGATGGTCATTAAGGCATCTTTATAGGTTTTATGAATCTTTCATTACTATGTACAATTATGATCCTTTTAATAATGAGGTAGTTAAAAAAAATACATACATTACCGAGCAATATTGTTAACACTTTTTGCACCAAACACTCGATGGTCTTTAATTAAGGCTCTGCTCTTGTCTAAAAGTTTGTTGCTCTAGTACGAATAAAAATCTGCTTTTAGATTACTATGATATAAATTGAAGCTATCTCCAGAGGGTTATTAGAGTAATTTAGCGAAAAGAGCACGAAGATATAGTTAAAACGTGTACATTAGTACTTTGTATGGAAAACAACAAACTTGCGAAAACACCCTTAATTAAAGAAAAAGCTAAAGAATCTCCGAATTAAAGATCCTTTTTCATTACCTACTTTTGACTACCTCGTACCTAGGTTAGTCATTTTTTGTACATATTTTCTTTGAAAACATAATATTCTTATTTTATGTAGCATAAAATTAAAAATATTTTTTATGTGGAAAGGTGGCCTTTGTATGTATGAAACAACTGAAAAAACAGTACAAACCAATTTAAAATTTTGTCCTCAATGCGAAAAAGAAAAACCGTACGTAAGAATTTACGTAACTGGTTCTATTCGCTGTGCTAAATGTGGCTATTTTCATTTAAAACAATACGAATAAGAACGATTGGACTAATTAGACAAATACCAACCAATACGTTTTGTTTTTAATGTTTAAAAGGATCTAAAAGATCCTTTTTTTCGTGTGTGCCAGGCATGGCAACTATCTAGGTGGTGAAAGTCCACGGTGGGCGTACACATTAACCAACCACTAAAGAAGCGCA